>JADYZM010000013.1 GCA_020853105.1 Flavobacteriales bacterium
CTTGTGGTTGCAATACTTGCAATAGTTTCTTACACCTACTTATTCAAATTTTACGAAAAAAGAGAGATTAAAGAATTCTCAAAAAATGGACTTTTTAAAAGTTTGACAATTGGAATTGTTTTAGGTGTTTTACTACAATCATTGACAATACTTGTTATTTATTTAAAAGGTGGTTATTCAATAGTTTCTGTAAACCCAATTCTTTTTTTAGTTCCACCTTTGACAATGGCTTTTACTTCTGCGATTTTTGAAGAAATTTTAATGAGAGGTATTGTATTTAGAATAACAGAAGAGAAATTAGGTAGTTATTTTGCACTATTTATATCAGCGATTTTATTTGGAGCAATGCATCTAGGTAATCCAAATAGTTCATTAACAGCGGCAATTGGACTTGCAATTCAAGCAGGACTTTTATTAGCATCTGCATATATTTATTCACGAAATTTATGGTTTCCAATTGCTATTCATTTTGCTTGGAATTTTACACAATCTGCTATATTCGGAGCAAATGTTTCAGGAAATACAATTTCAAAAACATTGATTACTTCTAAAATAGAAGGTGCTGAATGGTTTACAGGTGGAGAATTTGGACCAGAGGGTTCAATTCAAGCAACAGCTTTTTGTTTCATTGCGACTATTATTCTTTTGACCTTGAGTCACAAAGAAGGGAAAATTATAAAGCCATATTGGCAGAAATAATAATGAAGAAAAACAACGAACAGCTAACAGGGGTTTTGCAAAAAAGCGGGTTCAGTGCTAAATTGAGCATTCGGAATTCTAATAAACAACAGTAATAAATTGAACATTTGTGCTCCTAATTCCGCTTCTTCGCAAAGCCCCAAACCGTTGTGCGTAATGCATAAAAGCCGAAGCACAAGCAAATAAGTACCTGAAAAAGGTACACATTTGCATTTTTGCCAACGCTCGAAAAAAACGGTTAGACAAATGAATTTCAGAGAAAGAAAAGAAAGATTAAACTATTTACTTGAAATGGTTGAAAAAGGTCAATGTATTTCTTTAATTCAAGTTGCAGAAAAATTTAATTGTTGCAGCAAGACTGTTGAAAGAATGATTATTAAACTTCGTAAAGATGGTTATAACATTAAATATTGCAGAAAATTAGAGAAATATAAACTTGTCGATAAAAAAATATAGTCCATCGCTTGAAAATGTCGATTTGCTAGTGTTACTTTCGCATCGTTAAAATTTTCGCGAAATAATTAACAAAATCATGAGAAGTAACCCATAACTCTAAATCAGGGGAATTATTAATTCATTTAAAAAAATCAAAAAGAATGAAGAAACAATTAAACAGTAAGCTTTCTTTGAAAAAAGAAAAGATTTCCATTTTGGAAGTAGATGATCTTGACAAAGTTTATGGAGGTAAACCTCCACAAACTAAAGGAGACACCGATACTGGAGGTACAAACGGACTATGTTGTTCAGATGATGAACAAACTTGCGGTTGTACTGAAGTGGGAACTCCGTCTGAATGCCCTGTAGGTTAAGTCAAAAGAGGTTGCTATATTTTTACAAAATATGCAACCTCTTTATTTACTCTTTCAAAAATTATTAAAGAATATTTTTTTAGTATAAATAAGTGAGCATAAGCATTAACAATAAATCTTTAGAAATACAATCAATTTTATTTTCTCATCATTTTCAAAGAAACAAATCTTTATTTGGTGGTGAAATAGGTCAAGCCCTATATTTTTCGATAATGGGTAATCTGCTAGAAAAAGAACAATATATTGATAAATCAATTGATTTATTCTCTTCACTTCTTGAATATTATAATAATAACAATTATAATGAAGCAAAGACAAATTCATTTTTTACTTATTGTTCTGGTCTATCCGGTCTTGGTGTTAGTTTGAATTATTTAGTAAAGAAAAAATATATAGATTTTGAAATAAATGATTTTAACTCAAATTTACAGGATATACTTTATGAAAAAGCCATCTACGACCTTGATAAGAATAATTATGATTTTCTTCATGGTGCAATAGGTATAGGTTTATACTTATTAGAAACTGATTTTCAGAAGGAAAATGTAGAGGAACTTGTTCATGCTTTAAATAAGATTAAGATTTCTGATGATGAAAATAATATACACTGGCGAGAATTTAACAAGCATGGTGAAAACAATTATGTTGTTAATCTTTCTATTTCACATGGCATATCAAGTATTATAATCTTTTTATGTCGAGTTTACGAAAAAGGTATTTGTCAAGATATTTGTGAAGAATTAGCTAGAAAATGTGTGAATTATCTTATATCAAAAAAACAAAATGTATTCGATTATGGTCATTATTTCCCAAATATAATAATGGATAATCAACCGAAAGGAGGACAACTGAGTTGGTGTTATGGAGAAATGGGGGTTGGTTTTGCTCTCAGAAAGTATGCAATTTTATTTAAAAGCCCCGAAATTGAGAAATTGGCTTTTTCAATTTTTTCTTATAATGCAAATAAAACTATGATTGATATTACCCGCCCTCTAGATGCTGGTATTTGTCATGGTAGTGCAGGATTGATGATGATGTTTAACCGATTATCTTTAGAGTATAATAATGAAATTTTTAGAAATGCAACAAAATATTGGTATCAATATACAATTGACTTCGCCAAATTTGAGAATGGAGTAGCTGGATATATGGCATACAATGGTAATTCTAAAAAGTTTGAGGATAAAATCTATGGTTTGCTTGATGGAGTAATGGGTATAGATTTAGCTTTAAAAACATTTGAGCATAACGCTAATCAAGATTGGGATAGTTTATTTCTAATCTCTTAAAATTCAAATTGACTATGTTGGAAAGGCAATTAAATACCTATTATGAATATTATTTTGATGAAATAAATAACGAATATTCATTTTATTCAATTGGTAATAATGGAAGATTTAAGAAAAGGGTGCTATTCAAAAAGTTTGGTAATTCGCCATTTTGGGAACTAATCTTAGAAGATTATATAGAAAAATTAGATTTTTATTCCATAAATACCGTTACTAATAATAATGATGTAGATAAAATATATGCTACAATGTTTTCTATCATGATAGATTACTCTAAAATATTTCCTAACAGGTTATTAATGACAAAAGGTACAACACAAATCATACAGCGTTTAGACAAAATCTTTATACATAAATATTTTGAAACAATTACGAATTATTTTAATATCAGAATGTATCATGATTCCATTGCTGAATATACTAACAAAGATTTTAACTCATCTATTAATTGCACAGGATATTTTTTCTATCCTAAAAAAAGAATAAAATGACCCGAACAAAATATATAGCTAATCTAATTGAAGAAATTAGTACAAAAATGCCCATTACAATTGAGCATAACCAAAAATATAGAACTGTTTTTGCTTTAAATAGGAATATAGCAGGATTCAATGAAAAAATAAAAAAAATGGTTTTTACCTTGGTATTCTCCAAAATGGAGGGTGCTTATGTTTGGGATTTAGACGGTAATAAATATATAGATATTTCAATGGGTTTTGGAACTCATTTATTTGGACATGGTTCAAATGATATAATCAATAACTTAAAGAAGCAATTGGATACAGGTTTTGGATTAGGACCTATTTCTGAAATTGCAGGAATAACAGCACAACAAATAACAGAATTAACAAAGGTTGATAGAGTTTCTTTTTTTAATAGTGGAACAGAGGCTATTATGGTTGCCTTAAGATTAGCTCGTGCCTTTACTAAAAAGAAAAAAATAATTGTTTTTAAAAACTCTTATCATGGTACATTTGACCCTTTATTAACATTAAAAAGTGATAAAAAATCAAAAATCGGTATTGAGTCTATTCCAGGTATTCATAACAATTTACTACAAGATACTTATTTCTTAGATTATGGCACAGATGAATCACTTGAATTTATTAAAAATAATCATAATGAAATAGCTGCTGTACTTGTAGAACCAGTACAAAGTAGAAATCTAACATTACAACCCTTTGATTTTCTAAAAGAATTAAGAAAAATTACAGAAGAAATTAATATTACTCTTATTTTCGATGAAATGGTAACAGGATTTAGAATTTCTTCAGGTGGTATGCAGGAAATATTAGATATTCAAGCAGACATAGTTACGTATGGTAAAATAGTCGGAGGGGGTATGCCAATAGGTATTGTAGCAGGGAAAAGTAAATACTTAGATATTTTAGATGGTGGTTTTTGGGATTATAAAAATAGTAGTTGTCCACAATCTTATACCACATTTGTTGCAGGAACTTTTTGTCATCATCCTCTTTCAATGATAGCAGCAAATACTGTGTTAAAAAAAATTAAAGAGAATAAAGATATTTACACTGAATTAAACTACCAAACAACTAAATTTTGTAATGAAACCAATGAAATATTAAAGTCTCTTGATATAAATATAGAGCTTATTAATTTTGGTTCGTTATTTAGATTTAAAGTGAATGGCATAAACAAACTACTTTATTATGAGCTATTGAAAAATGGCGTTTACGTGTGGGAAGGCAAAAGTTGTTTTTTATCTACGTGCCATTCTCAAAGCGTTCTTGATGAGTTAAAAGAGATAATTGTTTATTCTGCAAAAAGAATTCCCCATAATAAAGTAAGTGTATGAAAATAAAATTATTTAAATATCTCATTTTAGTATTCCTTCCTATCTTATTTACCAATAATGTTAGAAGTCAAACATCTTATGAAAATAATGATTACCTCAAATATTACTCTTTATGTAAAGTGTGGGGGTATCTAAAATATAATCATCCTGTAGTTAAAAAAGGTGGAATTGATTGGGATAGCGAATTATTTCGTATTTTAAAACAAATAGAGAGTGCAAAAACATATAATGAAATCAATATTATCTACAAAAATTGGTTTGAGTCGCTAGATAATAAATTTAGCGTAATAAAAAATCAGCCTAAAGAATCTAATAACATTTTTTTAAGAAACTATGATATATCTTGGATTAATGATTCCTCTTTTTTTACAGTAAATAGCTCTTTATATCTTAATAAAGTTGCTAAAGCAAAATTAAAAGGCAAAACCCATTATATAAAACAAAGTCATTTTATTACCTATTTTCCGAATGAGCGAGTATATACAAAAGATGAATTTCCTGATTTACACATTAGGTTATTGGCTTTGTTTCGTTATTGGAATATTGTCGAGTATTATTATGCCTACAAGTATGAATCCGTAGAAAATTGGGATGGTTTGTTAATAAATCTATTGCCTAAATTTATTCACGCAAAAAATATAATAGATTATCATTTAGCCATTAAAGAAATGATTTCTTCTATTAATGATTCTCATGCCTATTTTCAAAGTTCAGACTTAAATAATTACTTCGGAAGATACAGGCTACCTTTTTCTATACAGGTAATTGATTCTTCAATGATAGTTGGTAATTATTTGCCTTATGTTCCTATTACTGATACAATTCCTTTTGGAAGTACCATAAATTCTATTAATGGCAGAACATTTAATGAATTATATAATTCAAAAAAACACTTGCTTAGTGGCTCTAATTTTTATGGAAAATTAATTTATAATGGAGATATTTTATTTTTTGATTCTACTAATGTATCTGAAATAAGTTATACTCCTAGTAATGGAAAAAAAGAACTAAAAACCACAAGTAGATTTCATGTCGATTCGCTTAATCTATGGTATGAAAAGTATAAAAAAACACAACAAGAATTAAATAATCAATCGCACAGAATAATACATGATTCTATTGCTTATATTGATATGGGCAATTTAAAAGTTACTGAGATAAAAGAAATAATGAAAGAAATTTTTGAAATTAAAAATTTAATTATTGATTTGAGAAAATATCCAAATGGGACAATAAAAGAACTTTCAAAATACTTAGTTGAAAAAGGTACGCCTGCACAATTTTTGATGCCTAGTATAAATAATCCCGGTAAATTTGTATGGTCTGATTCAGGTGTTTTTGGCTCAAATAAAAAAAATATTTACAAAGGAAAAATAGTTGTTCTTGTTGGACATCTAACTAAAAGCCAAGGCGAATTTTCTACCATGATATTACAAATGCGAAAAGACGTAACTGTAGTTGGTAATCAAACTGCTGGTGCTGATGGTGCAATAGCTAAAATTCATTTTCCTAGTGGTGAAAAATCAAATATTACTGGTTATGGTGTTTATTACCCCGATAAAACACCGACACAAAGAATTGGTTTAAAAATAGATGTTCCTGTTAACCCTTCTATATTTAGTATCTCATCAAATGAAGATGAAATACTTAATGAAGCATTAAAAATAATATATTCCAAAAATGAGTAAAAATATACCGTATAATTTTAATCAACATATAATATTAAGAACCCCTGCCAAATCTATTCGGACTAAATTTGATAAGAAAGAATTAATGTCTTTTTTTTCAGAAAAGAAGAATATGGAAGCTTTATACCTTTCTTCAATTTCTCTTTACAATAAATTTCTTTTACTGAAAGATGATGAAATAGATGATGAAATAACAAAAGAGAAAATTTACTTAGCATTACTGAAATATGCACTAAGAATGCATAACAGATGTACCCCTTTCGGCTTGTTAGCTTCTTGTGGTGTAATAAATTGGAATGAAAAGACGAATTTATTAATAGAAGTATCTTCACAAAGATATTCGCAGTTAGATATGTTTTATGTGGCATTTTTAGCTCATAAGTTGGAAAAGTTAGACTATATCAAACCACATTTGTTATATTTTCCAAACTCCAGCATTTTAAAGTCAACCAATAAAATAAAATATATTGAGTATATCTATAAAAATGACAGGAGAATTCACACGTTCAATATTGTAGAAAAATCTGATTATTTAGATAAAATATTAGACCAATCAACAAATGGTTCTAAGATTATGGATTTGATTAACTCTTTAATAAACAGTGATATAAATAAATTTGAGGCGGAAAGCTTTATAAATGAATTAATCGAATCTCAAATACTTGTTAGTGAATTAACCCCATCAGTTACTGGCATTGATTTTTTTTCTTTGCTTAAAACAAAAATAAGTTCTATTAATGAACTTTATCATAATAAGGAGTTACAGAATATTAGTAAAACCTTGAATAGGCTAAATAGTTCGCTTTCTCAACTTGACAAGAATGATTATAATGAAATTGATGCATACGAAAAAATACTTCATGATATAGATAGCTTAGGTGTTAATTATAAAAAAGATAAACTTTTTCAAGTTGATACATTCAAAAATATTAAGGAGGGTTCTCTTAATAATGAGCTAAAAAGCAAATTATCAAAAGCTATTATTATTTTAAACAAGTTAACACCTCGTTTAAATAACTCCATTCATCTTGAAGAATTTAAAAAAGAATTTCAAAATAGATACCAACAAAGAGAAATAAGATTGATTACTGTTTTAGATGATGAATTTGGATTAAATTACTCAAAAGGAGTTAATAGTATCAATCCTCTACTAAAAGGTATTAACTTGGAAGTAGAACCAAATTCAAGAAATATTAGGTGGGATAACACCCAGTCTTTTTTATTAAAAAAATTGATTGAAGCATTAAAAAATGATGCTTATTCTATTAATATTAACCAACATGAGATAGAAGAATTTCATGAAGATTGGGAAGATTCCCCTATTTCATTATCAGTTTCATTTAGCATTATTGACGATAATAAAGAAAACCCATCTATTCATTTACAAAATATTTCTGGTAATGCTGGCAATTTATTAGCCCGATTTGGATTAGGTAATAAAAAAATAAATAATGCCCTTAATGAAATTATAGAAAATGAAAATAATACGTTAAATGAAAATGTGGTTTTAGCAGAAGTTGTACACTTACCACAAAATAGAATAGGTAATGTTATCAAACGACCAGCTTTAAGACATTTTGAAATACCTTATCTTACCCAATCCATTTTACCAAAAAATCAACAAATAGATTTGAATGATATATACGTTTCTGTAAGAAATAATAAAATAAGATTAATATCTAAGAGACTTAATAAAGAAATTATTCCAAGGTCTACAAACGCATATAATTTTAACGGTTACTCTTTACCTATTTTTCGATTTTTGTGCGACCTCCAGCACCAAGATACGAAACATAGCTTATATTTTAATTGGGGAAATCTAAGAAACGAATTTAAGTTTCTTCCTCGTGTTCAGATATTAGATAATGTTATTATTAGCTTGGCAAGTTGGAATTTTAATAAAAAAGATTACAATCATTTTCTTAACAAGAATAACGACACATTAAAAGAAGTCAGATTGTGGCAAGTTAAATGGAATATCCCAAATTTAGTCTTATTTAAGAAAAGTGATAATACATTATTAATTGATTTCACAAGTGATTTGAGTCTAAAAATGTTTGTTTCTTTAATAAGAAACGAATCCGATATAATTTTAACTGAATTTATTTTTAATCAACAAAGCACATTGACAAAAGGCTCTGACGGGGATTCTTACGCTAATGAATTCATTGTATCTCTTTCAAAAAATAAAAAAAATAAAAATGATTCTTTAAGTTTTAGTGGATGCAAAACAACCCAAAGAGATTTTTTCTTAGGTTCGGAATGGTTGTTTTATAAAATTTATTGTGGTACTAATGCTGCGGATGTTATTTTGACTGACTGTTTATATCCTTTGATAGAAAAATTAAAAGAAAAGAAGATTATAGACAAATGGTTCTTTATTAGGTATAATGACCCCGATAAACATTTAAGGGTTCGTTTTCATCTAATTGACTTAAATAAATTGCCTTTTTTAATTAATGAAGTACACAAAGAGTTAAATTGTTTTGTTCAAAATGGATTAATTTGGAAATATACCAATGATGTATATCAAAGAGAATTAGAAAGATATGGAGATAATACGATAGAACTAGCCGAATCTCTCTTTTATCACGATAGTACTCTTGTTGTTAACTTTTTAAGTAATATTGACGGATTGGATAAAGAAGAGTTAAGATGGCAATTTGCATTTTATTCAATTAACGAATTTCTCAACGATTTCAACTATGCAATAGAAGAAAAGATAAAATTATTTGACGAATTGAAGATTTATTACGCTAAAAATTTTAAACTAAACAAGTTTGTTAAACTTAATATTGATAAAACATATAGAGAAAATAGGAAAAAAATTGAGGCTGTATTGGCATTTTTAAGTGATGATTCAACCTTAATGTATGAACTAATAAAGCAAAGGAGTAATCTATCAAAAGACATAATTGATACTATTTTAAACCTAAAAGAAGAAAAGAAATTAAAAATATCCATCAATCAATTATTAAAAAGTCATATTCATATGTTTGTAAATAGATTATACAAAGACAAACAAAATGTACATGAGGTAGTTATCTATGATTTTTTACATCGTCATTACCATTCTGAACTAGCTAAGCAAAAAAACAAAAAAATACTTGTAGATTAATGTCATTCCCCTCATATAAACAACATGATACTACTGATTGCGGAGCTACTTGCTTACGAATGATTACTAAACATTATGGGTATAACATTTCTATACAAAAACTAAAAAAGTTAACAGAAACCACTAGACAAGGAACTTCTTTAAAATATATTGCAAAAGCATCAGAAAAAATAGGATTTAAGCCATTAGGTGTTAAAACTGATTTTATTAATTTCTCACAAGAAATTCCATTTCCATGTATTATTCCATGGAAACAAAACCATTTTGTTGTAATTTATGAGATTAAAAAAGACAAAATTTTCGTTTCCGACCCTGCTTATGGTTTATTAACCTATACCAAAAACGAATTTATTAAAAGTTGGATAGGTAACAATGCCGATGAACATACCGAAGAAGGTATCGCCTTATTGCTTGAACCCACACCTAAACTCAAACAAATTGTAACAGATGATAAAGAAATTAGACAAGGATTTTCTTTCCTATATCAATACCTGTTCAAATACAAGAAATTCCTTATTCAATTAACGATTGGACTTTTAGCAGGAAGTTTATTACAGTTAGTCTTTCCTTTTTTAACCCAAAGTATTGTTGATATTGGCATACAAAACCGAGACATCAATTTTATTTATCTTATTTTAATTGCCCAATTGTTTTTATTTTTTGGCAGAATAAGTATAGAATTGATACGAGGTTGGATTTTATTACACTTAAGCACCCGCATCAACATTTCGTTAGTTTCCGACTTTTTTATTAAATTAATGAACCTACCTATTGCTTTTTTCGACAGCAAAATGACTGGAGACATTATGCAACGTATTAACGACCATAAACGTATTGAACAATTATTAACTACCACATCACTCAACACCTTATTTTCGTTCGTTAACTTAATCATATTTGGAGTTGTATTGGCATGGTACGATTTGAATATTTTTATTATATTTTTTATTGGAAGTTCGCTTTATTTTTTATGGATAGCCTTGTTTCTAAAACGAAGAAAAGATTTAGATTACAAGCGGTTTTCACAACTTAGTGCAGAACAAACCAAAGTAATAGAATTAATTAGCGGAATGCAGGAAATTAAACTCCACAATGCCGAACAACAAAAGCGTTGGAGTTGGGAATATTTACAGGCTCGTTTATTTAAAATCAGAATAAAAAGTTTAGTGTTAGAGCAAACCCAAAGTATAGGTTCTAACGCTATTAATGAAATAAAAAACATCTTTATTACCGTTTTTTCTGCCAAATTGGTTATTGACGGACAAATTACTTTAGGTATGATGATGGCAATAAGTTACATTATTGGTCAGTTAAACGCCCCCATTCAACAACTTATCAGTTTTGTTTATACTTATCAAGATGCTAAAATTGCTTTAGAACGGTTAACTGAAATACATAGTAAAGAAGATGAAGAAAAAATAGGAGATGAAAAAATATCAGATGTTCCTGAAAACCTAGACATTGAACTTTGTAATATTTCTTTTCGTTATTTCGGAACAGAAGATTTAGTATTAAAAAACTTAGATTTAACCATTCCAGCCAATAAAATTACAGCTATAGTTGGAGCAAGCGGGAGCGGTAAAACTACTTTAATGAAACTACTATTGAAATTTTACGAGCCTAATGAGGGAGAAATAACCGTAGATACTACTAATTTAAACAGTATTAGTCAATATGCGTGGAGAGAAAAATCAGGTTCAGTTATGCAAGAAGGTTTTATTTTTAACGATAGCATTGCCAACAACATTGCTGTTGGAGAAGAACACATTAATAGAGAAAAATTATTACGTGCAGTCGAGGTCGCTAATATTAAAGAATTTATTGAAAAATTACCTTTGGCTTACAACACTAAAATTGGTATGTCAGGAGTTGGTATGAGTACAGGACAAAAACAACGGCTTTTGATTGCTCGTGCAGTCTATAAAAATCCTGATATTATCTTTTTTGATGAAGCCACCAGTGCATTAGACGCTAACAACGAAAAAGTGATTATGGAAAATTTGAATCAGTTTTTCAAAGATAAAACTGCTGTTGTTATTGCACATCGTTTAAGTACCGTAAAAAATGCCGACCAAATTGTGGTTTTAGACAAAGGAAAAATAATTGAAAAAGGAACACACGATGAGTTAATCAACCTAAAAGGAAGTTATTATAACTTGGTTAAAAATCAGTTGGAATTAGAAAAGATAAATGCCTGAAACTACCGAAATTGCAAATGAAACTTTAAAAAATGTGAACCAAAACGGTATCACTAAAAAAGTTGCTATTCCTAAAATTGAGCAAATCCGTTCAGACGAAGTTCAGGAAATTATTTCTGCTGTTCCCAGTTGGATGATACGTTGGGGTATTACATTAATTTTTGGGTTAATCGTAATGCTTATTGCCTTATCGTGGTTTATTAAATACCCCGATATTATTTTTGGAAATGCGACATTAACCACTTTAGAACCACCTGTAAAATTGGTAGTTAAAAGTTCGGGGAAACTAACCAATATATTACTTGCAGATGGCTCTATGGTTGAAAAAAATCAAGTTATTGCAGAAATGGAAAACCCTGTAACGCAAGATGGAATTGAATTTTTAAAAAATTATACATTAGAGATTAGAAATTATTTGACATCAAATAAAAATGAATTGCCTTTAGTGAACGAAAATCATGTTTTTGGTGCAATGCAGACAACTTTTAACGAATTGCAGAAAAATGGGAAAGATTTACAGGAACTGAAACAAAATAATTTTTCCATTCAAAAAATCAACAACCTAAAAAGCAAAATTGTTCAATATGAAAAGTTAGTGCAAATTTCATCTATTCAACTTGAACTTTTAAAACAAGAGTTGAAAAATGCAGAGGACAAATACAAAGCAGAACAGCAATTGTATGAAAAAGGTTACATCGCCAAAATGGAATTTTACAAAGAAGAAACTTTGCTCCGTCAAAAGCAAATGGACTTGGAAAATTTAAAGAAAACAGCGACCGAACAGCAAATTACTTTAATCAATTTACAGCAAGAGTTAAACGATGCAACATTTCAATATCAAGAAAACGAACGGACATTGACAAATAATATTCAAGCAAACTTATTGGAAATTGAAAACGGAATAGAAAACTGGCAGCAAAATTATTCGTTTATTGCTCCAACTTCGGGTAAATTGGTTTGGTTAGAGAAAATTCACCAAAACCAGTTTATTGAATCGGGAAAATCAATGTTTGCTATAACGACCAACAACGAAAAATTCATTGCTTTGGCGACCATTCCTGCTACTGGTTTCGGTAAAATAAAAACAGGACAAAAAGCAAGAATAAAACTCAGCAATTATCCTTCTTACGAATTTGGACACCTTGAAGGAGTTCTTGCTAAACTGACTGAAATCCCTAACGAAAACAGCTATCAAGTAGAAATAACGTTGAACAACGGCATGACCAGTTCGTACAACAAACTGTTGACTTTTACGCCCGAAATGACCGGAACGGCAGAAATAGTTACGGACGACTTGAGAGTGATACAGCGTATTTTTAACCAATTTAACAAACTATTTGACAGAAACACCAATGCCAACGCTTCTGTGTCAAGCACATTGTCAAAATAAATCCCGAAAAGTCGGAACAAGTTTTGCCAATAAGCTTTCCACCCTACCGCACCACGAAACCAATGCACATACACACAACATGGGCTAAAATCAAGTGGGTGTTTGTAGGTTAATATACTTTAGTGCTTTTTATTTACTTTTGTGGTGGTGGACAATGACGTAGTTTTTAAATGCCCACCTGCTCTTAGCCCAAGCCCGTTATGGGCAAGTTAAAAAGACAACCAAACGGACAACAGACGACAAGAGAGCCTCCCTGAAAGGTTATTTTGCGTGTATTGAAAAAAATAGTATTAACAAAAAAACAAATTAACAATGAAAACAAATTACTTAAAATCAATAGTATTAACCTTTTGCATCCTGACAATTGGTATAGCACAAGGGCAAGAAAAAAAAGAAACCCCACCTTTAAACTATGAACTGGTTGAAAAGAATGCTGCTCAAAAATCAGCTCCTTTGACATCAACTTTATTTAAGGAAATCACACATACAGAATCCGCAAATAAATGGGCTATTAGTGTAAAACCAACCTTTAGTAAAAAACACTATTCGCAAGACATCATTGATATTAAAGAGTCTAAAATTCAAAAAAAGATAAACTCTTATAATGAAAGTGAAGAATTGCCAAAATCTGCTATGACTGTTAATCCAACCATTGGGACAAACTTTGAGGCAAACTGGTCTTTAGTTGGCACACCTCCTGACAACAGTATGGCAATTTCAAACGGTGGGTATATTGTTACGGCAAACAATGACGGAATCGAATATTACAACGCATCAGGCAGTTTTTTATACTTCGATTTCTGGTCGGACTTCTTTAATGACAATACGCTTACAGCAACTTTGTATGACCCAAAAGTTATTTATGATAGCGGTTCAGACAGATTTGTTTTAGTTGTATTACACGGTTCTACCGCAAGTACATCTAAGGTTATAGTATGTTTTTCTAAAACTAACAATCCTCAAAATGGTTGGTGGGTTTATAAGTTGACAGGAAACCCATTAAATAATAACTGTTGGTTTGATTATCCTGCCTTGGGTGTTTCTAACAACGAAATCTATGTAACAGGTAATTTATTTGTAACTAATGGGTCATTTAATCAGTCTGTTATTTATCAAATACCCAAAGCGGCAGGTTTCGCAGGTAATAATATTAATTGGCAATATTGGTCAAATCTTAGTTCTTCTCCGTATGGTGCTTTTACGTTAGTTCCTGCTTCTTATGGACATCAAGGAAATTATGGTCCAGGAATTTATTTGGTAAGTAATAAAAGCGGTGGTGACAACAGAATTAGATTATGGGATTTAACTGATGATATGAGCGGAAGCCCTTCACTAAATAGCTACACAATAAATACAACTTCATACAGCCCTTCTCCTGATTCTTGGCAACTTGGCAATAATGACAAATTAGATAACGGAGATTGCAGAATACAAAATGCTTTTTATTTAAACGGAATTGTCCATTTTGTTTTTCATTCAGACATTGGCTCAGGTTGGAACGGTGTAAATTATAATAGATTAACTGTTAGCAATTCAACAAATCAGTCATCTACATTTGGTTTACAAGGCAGTTATGATTACTCCTATCCTGCTGTTGTTCCTTTCTCAACTTCCACTTCCGACAAATCCGTAATGATTGCTTTTTTAAGAAGTTCATCGTCAATATACCCACAAGTTAGGGTTGTAAATTGTGACAACAATATGCAATGGTCATCATCAACGCTTGTAAAAACAGGAGAAACATTTGTCAATATTCTAAGTGGTGATGAAAGGTGGGGTGATTATACTGGTATTTCAAGAAGACATAATAGTGGAACTCCTCGTATTTGGTTAGCAGGTTGCTATGGAGCAAATATTGTCAGTCAAAGTGCATACAATACTTGGAAAACTTGGGTTGCAGAAATTTATGGAACATCTACAGTTGGATTAAATGATGACATTTCTTCATCTAATACAATTTCAATGTTTCCCAATCCAACATACGATTTGATTAATATATTTTTTACAACTGAAAATTCTGAAAAAACGACAATTCAAATTCTTGACATTAATGGAAGAGTTGTAAAAATTTTGTATCGTGATACTCCCAAGGTCGGAGAAAATAAATTGACTTTCAATAAAGGTGCATTAACGGCAGGCACATATTTTGTAAATATTTCAACTTCATCTAAAACTTTGAAAAATGAAAAACTTATCATTCTTGATTAACACTCTTGTTGTAACAACTATGTTTTTAAGTTGCAGCAACAAAAAAAATAATATGAAATCAGAAAATCAATCAGTGGTTGAAAAACCATTGATTGATAATGCTGAATCAAATATTGATACAACAAAAAACAAACAAAATAATAAGATGATGAACGAAACAGAAAACAACCAAGACACTTTGAATAAAAGCACCAAATATTTAAACAAAGAAAATAAAGTGATTAAAGAAGCACCTAAACACAATAGCCCTGACCAATCAGAAATTGACAGTATAAAAAAAACAAAAGAGAATTTTAAAAAGTAGGAGACCAGAAACCTTTAAACGGGGCGTAACTGAAAAGCCATACGAGTAGGATAAACCTAAAAACATCAACTATGACAACCAAACTTATTTTTTTATCAATAGCCAGTATATTCCTCATAACAGGATGTAACTCTGGCGGTTCTTCTACATCACAAGAACAAACTCGACCAAAGACACCAGAAGAATTAAGAGCGGAATTAAAGCAACAGGAACTTGATAATCCACTTAGCTATCTTTCGGACAGCGAGGTAACAATGAAGGACAATACAATTTTAGTAAGCAAAGAAACATTTTTCAAAAGTGCAAAATATAAAGATGACGGTAAAATTGTAGAAGGATATATCGCAAATAGTGCAACACTTGCAAAGTATAAGGATGTCGTTGTTAAAATAGCTTATTATTCCTCAACTAAAACTCTAATAGAAGAAAAACAATTTGTTTTTTACGAATTCTATGAACCTAATTCAACCAATTACTTTTCATTAAAAGTATATCCGCCATCAGCTTTCGCCTCTTACGGATTTACTGTTGTTGACGCTAAACCAGTTTATAAATAATAAACACCAAACACTATGAACAAATTTGATACAACTATTTATGAAACCAATCCCAACGCATATTACATTTATAATGCGATTGTGAATTTGCATCAAGGAGTGGTTTCATCCAGACAAATCACTCAGGATAAAGAGTTTCTATTTGAGCGGATTACCAATACAGCTTCCTCTCGTGTGACGTTTGTCGGGTCAGACTTACGGGACGGGTTTCTCAATATCTATCTTATAGTTTTAGATAATGGCAAGGCATTTCTGTATCTACATGGAAATGCACCTAATACACCTCTTTCACGTGGCGGCAAATTTATGGACATGGATTTAAGCCAAATTGACCATACGATTATTGAGCGTTATCTAAAAGAAAATGTAAAAAAGTGGACTGAGTTTTACAGCCAGAGAGAGCTGCTTAAATTAATCAATGCTGTGAACAACTCTTTTAATGAGATACTTGAACTTATGCAGTAAATTGAAAACCAGCCCATAACATGGGCTAAAATCAAGTGGGCGTTTGTAGGTTACTAAACTTTGGTGCTTTTTATCTACTTTTGTAGTGGCTGATAGTGAAGTGGTTTTTAATGCCCACCTGCTCTTAGCCCAAGCCCGTTACCGGCAACCCTGACCGACCGACCGTGCAGACATCAACCGACCGACCAAAACCTGACAACAACCTAACCGACTTTCCGACACGACAACCGACCCTTCTGTATTTTTATTTTTTCCCACCGCACAAAAAAATTGAAGTTTTAACCCACGCCATTGGCACATTTGGGTTTGCCCGATACACAAAAGCCAACGCTTCACAAACCCAAAAGAGCCAAGCCCACCCACCACCCAATAATAGAGGCTTGAAAAGATTATTTTTTACAAAACGAAAAAAAACTTGTACAATCAAAAAACTGTTTCTACATTTGCAGACCAAAATACGAAAATAGTCTAAAAGTTTTTAAATGGAGAAGGACGAAATTATTATTCAAAGCATCATAGATGCCGCCAAAAAACTGATGCAGCAATATGGATTGAGCAAAACAACTATGGAAGATATTGCCAAAGCAGCAGGCAAGGGGAAAAGCACATTGTATTATTATTTCAAGAGTAAGGAAGAAATTTTTGACCAAGTGATAAATCAGGAAATGGACGATTTTTTCCAGACGGTAAAAACGGCTGTAAGCAAACAAGTTGATGCAAGCGAAATGCTGAAAGCATATATTATTACCAAAATAAAGACATTGAAAACCAAAGTAAACCTGTACAGGTTTGCCATTGAAACTGATTTGCATCCTGAAGCAATCAATGACCTGTTTATTAAACTTAAAAACAGATATGATAACGAAGAAAAAAAGCTGATAGGTTCTATATTGAAGTTGGGTATAGATAGCAAACTTTACAGAGCCGAAATACAAGCTGAGATTGAAATACTAAGTGAGTTGCTGGTTACTTGTGTACGGGGCGTTGAAACGGAGATTGTAACACATAACAAATACAAAACACTGACAGATAAAGCTGATATGTTGGTAAATATGCTTACCAAAGGTATCGGGAGATAACAGCACAATGAAATCAGTAAGATGCTCTTCGGGGCATTTTTTTAAAATTAAAAACAGACCAAAAAACGAATATAGTCTAAACGTAAAATAAAAAATAGAAAATGAAGGTAATAAACCATTTTGCCATAATAGGCATTGCAGCACTCGCAGCTTGTTCACAACAGGAAAAAACAACACCTGCTGACACAGACAAAACCGTAAGCGTTCAAACCGAACAGTCAATAAGTTACACCGGAGTTATTCAATCGGGCTATTCGGGTGTAGTGGAAGCACAAAAGACAACCGCTTTAAGTTTTGCCACAATGGGAACAATAACGGAAATTTTTGTAGAGGAAGGACAGGCGGTAAGCAAAGGGCAGTTGTTAGCCAAAGTCAATGCTTCCAACGCTCAAAATGCCTATCAGGTAGCATTAGCAAGTCTGCAACAGGCAGAAGATGCTTACCGAAGAATGAAACCAATGAAAGAAAATGGCACACTTCCCGAAATAAAATGGGTAGAAGTGGAAACAGGCGTATCACAGGCAAAAGCAGCCGTAGCCATTGCACAAAAAGGCGTAAGCGATTGCAACTTATACGCACCCGAAGGCGGAGTGATTGGCAAAAAAAATATACAAGTAGGTATGAATGTAGTGCCAACAAACACCGCTTTGGAATTGCTGAACATACAATCGGTTTACGTTAAAATTCCTGTTTCAGAAAATGAAATAAGCCTGTTTAAAAAAGGCGAAACAGCACAAATCACTATCAATGCCATTAATAAAACCGTAACAGGAACAGTAAAGGAAATTGGAGTAACGGCAGATATTCTCTCACATACTTATCCTGTAAAAATAGAAGTTCAAAATACCACAGGCGACATAAAGCCCGGAATGATATGTTCCGTTCAGGTTGCAGCACAAGACAACCGTTCAGGATTATTGGTTTCCAATAAAGCACTGCAAAAAGACGTAAACGGTAAGCAGTTCATTTATATTGAAAAAGGCGGACAAGCCGAAATGATACCTGTACAAACCATTGCCCAGATTGACAACAAAGTTTTGATACAAGGCGAAGTACCACAAAACGCAAACATCATCATTTCAGGACAGCAAAAATTAAACAACGGTACACCTGTTAAAATCATTCAGTAATTATGACAAAAAAGAATTTCAATATCATAGAATTGGCTATGAAGCATAAGCAGATAGCCATCATCATTACATCTATATTCGTGCTGTTTGGCGTGTTCTCACTGATAGTAATGCCGAGAAACGAATTTCCCGAATTTACTATTCGTCAGGGACTAATTGTAGGTGTTTATCCCGGTGCTAATTCCGAACAGGTAGAAGAACAATTAGCCACCAAAGTAGAAAGTTTTTTGTATGGCTTTGAAGAAGTAAACAGGGAAAAAACCTATTCTATTTCCAAAGAAGGAATGTTGATTGTATTTGTAGAAGTCAATACCAATGTAAAAGACCCTGATGCTTTTTGGGATAAAATAAAATTCGGGTTAAGCGACCTCAAAATGCAGTTGCCACCGCAGGTTTTAGCACTGATAGCCAACAATGATTTTGGCAACACATCAGCCATTTTGCTCACGGTGCAATCCGATAGTAAAACCTATAAGGAACTTGACCGTGAATTAAAAGTTATTGAAACCGAATTACGAAAAATAAAGGCGGTTTCAAAAGTCAAACACTTTGGCTTAACACAAGAGCAAATTACCATTTATCCCGATAACGATAAGTTGGCTTATTACGGAGTAAAACCAATGAGCGTTTTAGCTGCCGCACAGTTAGAGGGTGCTGTTTATTATGGCGGGGAGTTAGACAATGGCGAACTCATTACCCCGATACACATTCCCGCTACTTACAATACGGAAGAAGATATTAAAAACCAAATCGTATATACCGACCCCACAGGAAATGTTATCCGTGTAAAAGACATAGCCCGTGTAGTAAGGGAATATCCAAAACCTGACGCTTACATTAAAAACAACGGTACAAACAGCCTGTTGATTTCGTTGGAAATGCAACCCGGCAACAACATTGTTGCTTTTGGTAAAACAGTGGACGAAACATTGCAAACGCTGAAAGGTAAAATTTCGCCTGATGTGCAGGTAGCAAAAATCGCTGATATGCCGAAAGCCGTTGGGCATTCTATTACGCACTTTTTAAAAGAATTTGCTATTGCCATTTTCGCAGTAATTATTGTTACAATGCTCTTGTTGCCTTTCCGTGTAGCAGCCGTTGCAGGGGCAACCATTCCGATTTCCATTTTCATTACGATTGGTATTTTATATGCGTTAGGCGTAGAACTGCACACGGTTTCGTTGGCGGGTTTGATTGTAGTGTTAGGTATGGTGGTGGACAATGCGATTGTGGTATTGGACGGACACATTGAAAAATTAGACCACGGAGAAAATGCGTGGAACGCAGCTTGGAAAAGTGCCCAAGAACTTTTTGTTCCTGTGTTTTCTGCAACAATGGCAATTATAGCTACCTATATTCCTATGGTGTTTTTTCTTGACGGAATGGTGGGCGACTTTGTAGGTTCATTGCCCATAACCATTGGAGTTGCATTGATTACATCGTTGCTAATAGCTTGTTTGCTTGTACCTTATATGAGTTATGTGTTCATCAAAAAGGGAATTAAAAAAGAAGAAGGTAAAAAGAAGAAAAAATCATTGTTGGATAGTGTACAGGCAGTTTATGACCGTACATTGGAATGGGCTTTCCGTATTCCCAAAACAACTATCCTGACAGGCGTTGTTTCGGTAGCGTTAGGTATAGCCATTCTTGCCTTAGTGCCACGTCAGTTATTCCCCAAAGTGGATAGAAACCAATTTGCAGTAGAAATATATTTACCCGAAGGCAGTACATTAGAACAAACCGCTCTTGTATCTGACAGCTTGGAACAAATGCTGATGAAAGACAAGCGGGTAGTAAATGTAGCGGCATTTGTAGGTACAAGTTCACCCCGCTTTCATACCACTTATGCCCCGAATTTTCCCTCAAAAAATTATGCTCAGTTAGTTGTCAATACACAAACGGCAGATGATGCCCTTTCCATATTGAACGAATACGAAACGAAGTACAGAAACTTTTTTCCGAATGCTTATGTGCGAATGAAACAATTAGACCTGTTAAGTACCACCGCACCTATTGAAGTAAGGATTAGCGGGGATAATATAGACACTATCAAAACATTGGCACAGCAGGTAAAGGCTGTAATGGAAAAGAACGAAAATGTCATTTGGGCAAGAACCGATTACCTTAATCCACGACAAGGTGTAAACATTAAGATAAACGATGAAACCGCTAACCGATTGGGACTGACCAAAGGCATAGTAGCTGCATCATTGGCAACAGGTTTTTCGGGAATGCCCATTGGCACAATATGGGAGGGCGATTATCCTGTAACCGTAAAATTGGTAAATGAAGCACAACAGAAAAACGGTTTTGATGATATAGCCAATCAAAATATAACATCGCCATTAACAGGTGCAACCGTTCCTGTTAGACAAATAGCAACAAGCATAACCAACGATTGGAGCGAAGGGCAAATTATCCGCAGAAACGGTACAAGAACAATTACGGTTCGTGCTGATGTAAAACGTGGTGTATTGCCATACAAAGTATTATCTGACTTAAAAACGGACATCAAAGAATTACACAAGGGCGAACAAATTACGCTGACCTATGGCGGGGAAGAAGAAAGCGAAGTAGAAAACTATATTCCATTAGCCAAAGCCCTGTTTGCAGGTGTAATGCTGATTTTCTTTATCCTGTTGTTTCAGTTCAAAAAACCAAAATTGGTTTTCTTGGTAATGATGACAATGCCGTTAAGTTTTTTGGGTGCGGCATTGGGGTTAATCATTACAGGTTATCCGTTTGGTTTAACTTCTTTCTTAGGTATTATGAGCCTTATGGGTATTGTAGTCCGCAATGGAATTATCCTGATTGATTATGCCGAAGAACTTAGAAGTAAAAACGGAATGTCGCTTTCCGAAGCAGCCATAGCCGCAGGCAAACGCAGAATGCGACCAATTTTCCTTACATCATTTGCGGCTGCCGTTGGCGTTGTGCCGATGATACTAAGCGGCTCTACCCTTTGGGGACCGCTTGGGGCGGTAGTGTGTTTCGGGTTATTGGTATCAATGATACTCACACTGTATATGATACCTGTAATGTACAATCAATTATTAAAAAAGAATTACGCTTAAAAATTAAGAAATGAAAAAAATAATGATAGTCGCAGTTGCCTTGATTACATCGGCAACAGCATACAGCCAAACAACATTAACGTTGGAGCAAAGTAAATCGCTTGCATTGAAGAACAACAAAGCATTACAAAACAGTGCTTTGGAAATAGAAGCAGCACAGCAGGTAAAGAAAAATGCTTACACCAACTATTTCCCGAAAGTAAGTGCCAATGTCTTTGGTATGCAGGCAATCAATCCGCTGATTGAATACAAAATGGAAGGTGGAAACTTACCTGTATATGACGGCAATCCTGCCAACCTGCCCACAGCTACACAGTTTGCCTATTTCCCCGGAATGGAATTAAGTATGTTTCAACGTTCGGCAATAGGAGTGCTGAATATAGCACAACCCATTTATGCAGGTGGGAAAATAAGCACAGGCAACAAATTGGCACAGCTTAATGTAGATGTGAAAGAAAAGCAGCAACAGCTAACCGAAAACGAAATATTGCTTAAAACCGAGCAACAATATTGGCTGTTGATTTCCTTGCAGGAAAAACAAAAGACATTGGAAAAATACGAACTGTTATTAAACGGTGTCCGCAAACAGGTAGATGATGCTTTTACAGCAGGTTTGATTATTAAAAACGATGTGCTGAAAGTACAAATCAAACAAAGCGAATTAGAAGCCAATAAAAATAAATTGCTGAACGGAAAGAAATTGGCAACAATGCAATTCTGCCAAACCATAGGAATACTTTATGACAGCACATTGGTATTGCAAGAAGTGATTGATGTAAGCCAAAACCCCAACCAATGCTATACCGATAACCAAATGGCATTAAGCAGTAGAACGGAATATCAGTTGTTGGAAAAATCAGTAGAAGCCACACAATTACAAACCAAAATGAAAACAGGCGACTATATGCCCACCGTTGCAGTCGGATTGGCAGGTTATCATATCAATATGTTGGAAAAAGGAGCGAACAATTTTACCAATGGATTGGCTTATGTTTCCCTTTCTATTCCAATATCTGATTGGTGGGGCGGTAGCTATGCCATTAAAGAGCAGAAAATAAAACAACGAATTGCAGAAAACACCTTTGAAGACACCAAAGGTTTATTGAACCTGCAAATGGAAAATGCTTGGACAGACGTAAACGAAGCGTGGAAGCAAATAGCTATTATGAAAGAAACCACCATACAAGCCGAAGAAAATCTGAAAGTAAGTCAAACAGGCTATGAAAGCGGTGTAGTAACCTTATCCGATTTATTGGAAGCACAGGCATTAGTTACTGAAACAGCCGATAAATTGACAGAAGCACAAACGCAATACAAGTTAGCGGTTACTACTTATTTGCAGGTAACAGGAAGAAAGTAAAAAATTACCCTATGGATTTGAGTTTAAAAATTGACATCGTTGAAGATATAAGTACTGAGGATTTTAAACAAAATTATTTCATTCCTCAAAAACCTTTGCTTATCAACGGTGGCATTATCAAGAAAACAGAAGCGTACCGCAAATGGTCTATTGATTTTTTCAAAAAAGAAATGGGCAACATTGAAGTTGATATTTACGATAACGCTGTTATCAAATCAAAAACAACGGCTCTTACAAGTGGCGATTTAAAAATGAAGTTTGCCGATTTCTTAAACATCGTTGAAAAAAATGAGCCGACAACTTTGAGAATGTTTTTGTTTAACGGCTTTAAATATAAACCCGAATTAAGAAAAGATTTTCCTAAACCAAAAATCTTTTCGGGTTTACTCAATATGGGATTTTTGTTTTTTGGAGGTAATTCAACTTCGGTTCGTATGCACTTTGACATTGATTATTCCAACGTGTTGATGACACAAGTGAAAGGTCGTAAAAAAGTGATTTTGATTTCACCGAAGTATAATCGTTTCATTTACAAATTACCGTATAACAGTTTTTCGTTAGTAGATTTTGACAACATTGATTACAAAAAACATCCTGCTTTAAAAAATATCAAAGGCTATGAATTTGTAATGGACGAGGGTGATAGTTTGTTTATGCCCTCTGCTTATTGGCATTTCAATGTTTATATAGACGGAGGTTATGCGCTTTCTTATCGCAAAACAGCACATAGTTTAAAAGATAAATACAACGGTTTTATGAACGTAACCTTTCGTTTACTCTTAGATAAATTGATGACTGCCGTAGCTAAAAACAAATGGACACAGTATAAAATCAATCAGGCAATAAAAACTGCCGAAAAGACTTTAATAATTGATTTCCCTGAACAGATGTAAACGAAGCGTGGAAGCAAATAGCCATTATGAAAGAAACCACTTTACAAGCAAATCATCATTAAAAAGCCGAATAATAATTATTAACATTTAAAAACAAAAACAATGGCATCAACATCAGAAACAGGACACGCAAAAAATGTTGCAAACTTTGAAGATTTAATCTCATTTTGCACAGGCTACGGAACTGCCTACAATCCGTCAAAAGCAGCAATTCAATTACCTGCTTTAAACACGCTTTACAGCAATGCACAAAATGCACTTGCAGGGCTTACAAGCAGCAAAATAGTTTTTGACAACGCAACCAATGCACGACAGGCAGCATTTGAACCGCTTAAAAAATTAGCGACAAGAATTGTAAACGCTTTAGATGCAACAGAAGCAACAGACGCTTTGGTAAAAGATGCGAGAACTATCAACAGCAAAATTCAGGGCAAGCGTTCAGGAAAATTAACCAAAGCAGATGCAGGAATAACGGAAGACGAACCGACAGAAACAGCTAAAACAATTTCCGTTTCACAGCAAAGTTTCGACAGCTTAATTGAGAACTTTGCCAAGCTGATTGAACTCGTAGGCAGCGAACCAAGCTACACGCCCAACGAACCTGAATTGCAGGTTTCTACTTTAACAACAACACTTAATAACCTAAAGACAACCAACACAGGAGTTGTAAACAGCTACACCAATTACAGTAATACACGCATTACAAGGGACAGCATACTTTACGCCACCAATAGCGGACTTGTGGACACGGCTTTAGAAGTAAAGAAATATGTAAAATCCGTTTTCGGAGCAACAAGTCCGCAATTCAAACAAGTAAGCGGACTGGAGTTTAAGAAAAGGAAAAAATAGAAAGTTGCTTAGGTCGTTCAGACATTTTGCTTTGGCGACAGGAAAGTTTGCAATGACGAATAGAAAACTGCTTGTGGCGACAAGAAAGTTAGTGTTGGCGGACACGATATTTTCAATGTCATTTCCGAAGTTCGGCACGTCAGACAATGAACCCGAAATGTCGGACAGTAATTTTCATTCGGACAGTTTGAATATTCCTTTGGCAACTATGAATGAACCATTGGAATAAAGACAGACAGCAACCGCACAGGGTCAAGCACTTATGCAAGTCCCGCAAAAGCCCGCCCGCAGACCAAAACTTGCATAAGAGCTTGTCCCTTTTCCGCCCGACCAAAAACTTCAATTTTTTTCTTCCACGCTTCTAAAAAATAAAAATACCCAACCCGCACCGACCGACACGACAACCCCGACAATACAGGACAGACCACGAAAGACAGAAGGGCAGCCGGTAACAGCGGTTTGGCGTAATGGGGGCGGACGTTCTCCGTATGAAAATTTGTGCTAAATTTGAACTGTGTGCTTCGTATCAAGTGTTGTGCTGAAAAGCCCCCACTACGCCAAGCCGCAAACCGTTACCAGTAAGGCGTAAAAACCGTTTTCCATAGACAACTTTTCTGTTGACAAGTAAGTTTTAGTTTTCAAATAAACAACTCGGTGGACTTTTTTTCAACTACACCAGCGACCGCCTCTAAGTTTA
>JADYZM010000014.1 GCA_020853105.1 Flavobacteriales bacterium
AGAGCTTTGGAGAGAAGATTACAACAATAATCATCCGCATGCAGGAATTGGAAATTATACACCGTATGAACTAAAAAATAAAAAAATTGTCTAATTTAGACCTGTTGAAAAAATGGGGGACTTACAGAATTACTTCAATTAGTTTACTTTCGCCGTGTTCTTCAATAATCAGTTGTCCGTTAAAATCGTAGAACAAGAGTTTAGCTTCCGCAACCTCTGTTGGAATTGATTGCTGTGTTTTCTGCAAACAGATTGGGTAGGTTTTGGTCCAATTCATCCAGGCTACTTTATTACTGTATAAAATCAGCAGAATTCAAACAATCATAGAGTTAGGTTAAAACTTGAATTTAATAAAATTCTAAGGTTATTCTAACACTTAGAATATAACCAAACACTATGTTCAGTCCGTTAGATTTGCCCATCCACCGTTTTCTTCCAAATACTTTTTAAGGTTTTTGGGTTTATAATCCGATTTTTCGTAGCGTTCTTTCACGCTTGTGTGAATATATGTATTTGTTGGAATTTCACGGTGTTTCAAGCCTAAAATTTTGAACAACAGACTTTCTTCACTGTTTTTTTCTGCCAGTGGGTTTAAATTAACATTTTCTATGTGAGGTTGAAATTGAAGGTTTTGTTTTTCAGCTTCTTTTTTCATCCAAATCATTGGAATATCGCTTAAAACGTACCCATTTTTATCCGGAGCATAACTTCCTCCAACATCGGAATGAACACCTGCGAACCAAACCTGTTTTAAATCTACTTGTTTGTAGTAATCTTGTTCCCAAATGGTTGGCTCAAAATCTTCTCTTCTTTCGTCAATAGATAAAGCGTGTCTGGCAGTTTTTATTATAGCTCCGATTTTATTATCGTAAAAAAGGTGCTTGTCTTTGATAAAACCAAAAACACTTTTTGGCAAGCCCAATGCTCCAACAGTATCCCAAACTCCAACAAAATGAATGGGAGATTTTTCAACAACTGAATATTTTTTTCTGAACTTAACAGAATAATCACTGTCTGGTTTTTCGTTTGGATTTTTATATAGATTGTATGCTTCTACGATTCTATTTTCATCTTCTTTTTTTAAAATACCGCAGTTGTTAATTAAACCAGCCAAACACCGAACGGTATAAGCTCCTCTACTGAATCCAAACAGAAAAATTTCATCACCGGCATCATAGTTATGAACTATATAGCGGTATCCGTCCATAATGTTTTTATCTAAACCGGCTCCAAAACCGCCTCCACCAATCTTGTCATGGTATGAGCCAATCCCCCAGTCGTAAAAAACACTCTGAACAATTCCGTTGCTGTCAACAGGTTTTATAGCTCTTGAGAATTTCAATACGTTGGTCGGAAAGTCTTTTGTTAAATCTTCTTCGGGTTTGTTCCATGTTCCGTCGGAACATATAATTATTCTTTTCATTTTTTTAGTTTTTGGGTATGCTAAAAATAGAATAATTTTTTTGCATTAATTAATAAAAATATTTTTCGGCACTATATTTTATCGTTTAAGCTTTTCAGAAGGGTATTGTTGTTAATAAAACTAATGGTTAAATCTTGACAACGGAAGATATAAACAAAAAAAAGGCTTGAATTTCTTCAAGCCTTTCTTTAATGGAATTTGGATTATGAAAAAATTTCGTTTGTCGGAAAATGAAAATTTCCTTCGATTGCTGCATTTTCATCACTGTCTGAACCATGCACTGCATTGGCAGAAATTGATTCAGCATAAATTTTTCTGATTGTTCCTTCGGCTGCATCTGCCGGATTTGTTGCACCAATTAATTTTCTAAAGTCTTCTACAGCATTGTCTTTCTCGAGAATAGCTGCTACAATAGGTCCTGAAGACATGTAACTTACCAACTCGCCATAAAAAGGACGAGATTTGTGTACCTCATAAAACGCACCGGCTCTTTCCGGAGTTAGTTTTGTGTATTTCATTGCAACGATTTTGAAACCTGCATCGTTAATCATTTTTAGAATCCCACCGATGTAGTTTTTGCTAACTGCATCAGGCTTAATCATTGTAAAAGTTCTATTTCCTGCCATTTTTTTTAAATTTATTTTGCGGCGAAATTAGTAAAAAAGCACTGAAAATCATTTTTTATATAAGCGAAAGTCTATTTACCTTTGTGTAACTTATGGTTATTAATATTGAAAGTCTTAAACAAGAAATTACCTACAAAACAAGTAGGAGTGGAGGTGCTGGCGGACAACATGTAAATAAAGTATCTTCAAAAGTGGAATTGATATTTGATGTTCAAAATTCATCTTCACTAACACCCGAACAAAAGGAGCTTGTCTTTAAAAAAATACCCGGTAGAGTTGATAACAATGGAGTATTGCATTTGTTTTGTGATGAAACAAGAAGTCAGTATAAAAATAAAAATATAGTTTTTGAACGTTTGATTGAATTACTGACAAAGGCATTGAAGCCTACCAAAAAACGCAAACAGACCAAACCTTCAAAAAAAGACATACAAAATCGATTAGACAACAAAAAGAAACTTTCGGATAAAAAATCCGACAGAAGATTTAAATTGGATTAATTTTGAATACATGATATTAAACTTCTATAAATACCAAGGAACAGGGAACGATTTTGTAATGATTGATAACCGAGAGGCAATTTTCGACAAATCAAATGTTGAAATGATTCAAAAGTTGTGTAACCGAAAATTTGGAATAGGAGCTGATGGCTTGATATTAATTGAAAAACATTCTAGTCTTGATTTTACAATGATATATTTTAATGCCGACGGTTCTCAAAGCTTTTGTGGCAATGGTAGTCGCTGTGCAGTTTCATTTGCAAAATTTCTTGGAATTATCAGCAACAAAGCAGCTTTTTTATCTACCGATGGCGAGCACGAAGCTTGGATAGATGAGAATGGAGAAGTGGGACTAAAAATGCACGACGTTTCAAATGTTGAGTCGGGTGTAAATTATTCATTCCTGAACACAGGTTCGCCACATTATATTGTTGAGGTTGATGACATTATCCCAATAAATGTAGTTGAAGAAGGTAGAAAAATAAGATACAACAATAGGTTTAAAAGCTCAGGAACAAACGTCAATTTTGTTTGCTATAAAAATGATTTAATTTATATCAGAACTTATGAGCGTGGGGTTGAAGATGAAACTTTATCTTGCGGAACAGGAGTTACTGCAGCAGCAATAAATCATGCTTTAAAAAATAATATTTCTGAAGGAACAACAACTCTTTTAACCTCTGGAGGAAAACTACAAGTAAAATTCAAGCAAAATCAAAAAGGTGAGTTTACCGATATTTGGTTGATAGGACAAGCCGAACAGGTTTATACAGGTACAATAAGTTTGAAATAATTCTGATGAATACAGTTGCCTTTGAACTCGATATTTCTAACCCGGTTGAATTTCCTGATTTGAATTCGGGAACTTTCATTTTTATACATAGAGCAGGAAAAATACCGCCTCATATTGGAATGATTTCTGGAGGTATTATATTTGAAATAACAACACACGGACCAGGTTTTGAGCATAAAGGAACGGATTTATTAAAAACTGCAATCAAAAGAAAAATTGAAATGCTGTTTGTTGAACTAATATTACCCAAAAACAAACAAAATTCAGCTCCTGAAAAACTGAAAAAATGGGTGAGAACTCATCAAAAAGTTTCTAATGAAACATCGTGTTTATATCCCATTCGAGACTTTATTCATGAAACTTTTGACTTGAACTTGAATGCTGATATTTTTATTTTTGATTTGCTACCAATTCTCAAGAACAAGGAATTGATTAAATCTACGTATCAATTGAATTTAGACGAGAAAATAAAAAACGGAAAATTTCAATTTGTTCGTTATACTAAAAAAGAAGTTCATCAAAATATTGAAGCAGTTAAAAGAGTTAAAACTTTAACGTCAAATGTCTGAACAACTTTTTTTAAGAAAAATAAAGCCCTCAGATTCCCCTTGGATACTTAAATGGGAAAATAACATTGAGAATTGGGCAGTAAGCAATACCCAAAGAAAATTTACACGACAAGAAATTGAAGATTTTGTGTTAGGTTCACATTATATTGAAGAAAACAAACAACTCAGGTTGATGATATGCTCTAAAGCAAGTAAAAATCCTATGGGGTGTATAGATTTGTTTGAATATGAAAAAGGAAACTCTGTTGGGGTAGGGGTTTTAATTGCAAATAAAAAAGATAGAAACAAGGGATATGCTAAGGAGTCATTAAAATTATTGATTGAGTTTGTGAAAAATGAACTAGATGTAAAAACTATTTTTTGTAGTATTTTTTTAGATAATACACCAAGTATTCGTTTATTTGAAGGAGCAAAATTTACTTTTATTGAAAATAGAATATTATATGGCAAACCGGTAAAATATTATGAATTAAGGCTAAAATGAAAATGGTAAAGAAAATATTAATCTCTATACTTCTAATTGGATTTGTAATTGGAGCTTATTTAGCGTATAGTATATATTCAAAAATTTATTTTCCAAACGTTACTTTAACCAAAAGCGGCACAGAATATTTTTACATAAAAACCGGATCAGATTTTACAGATGTAAGTAACTCTTTATACGAAAAAGGGTATATTAAAAATAGAAATTCATTTGAATGGGTTGCTCAAAAAAAATCAAATTTTGTGAACAATATCAAACCGGGAAAATATTTGCTTACCGAAGGTATGAGCAACAATGAACTAATTGATTTGCTTCGCTCGGGAAAGCAAGAACCCGTTAAAATTTCTTTTGACCACATAAGAACCGTTCAAGAGCTATCTGGGAAATTGTCAAAAAATATCGAAGCAGACAGTAATTCATTGTATGAACTATTAACCGAAAAAGAGGTTATTGATAAATACGGGTTGACCAAAAACACCATTTTGACACTATTTATACCAAATACGTATGAGTTTTATTGGAATACATCTGCCGAAGAACTTATAAAACGTATGGCTAAAGAGTATAAAAATTTTTGGACAGAAGAACGTAAAGAAAAAGCAAAAAAAATGAATTTAAGTCAATCTCAAGTTTCTACACTTGCCTCAATAGTTCAAGCAGAACAGTCGTTAAAAGTTGATGAACGCCCCAGAGTTGCAGGTCTTTATGTCAATCGTATAAAAAACAACATGATGTTACAATCTGACCCAACGGTTATCTATGCTGTCGGAGATTTTACTATAAAAAGAGTTACCGGGAAACATTTATCTGTAGATTCACCTTTCAATACCTATAAAAATTACGGATTGCCTCCCGGTCCGATAGTTTTACCAAGTATAAAATCAATAGATGCAGTGTTGAATTATGAAAAACACAACTACATTTATATGTGTGCAAAAGAAGACTTTTCCGGCTATCATAATTTTGCTGTAAACTATGATGAACACCAGAAAAATGCTAGGAGATACCAAAAGGAATTAAACAAAAGAAATATTCGTTAAAAAATAAGAAATTGAAAAAAATAACGACCAACATAACCTATACTGAATTTGAAAGTATTGATGAATTAAGTAACCTCGATCAAAAACTAATTAGAGATGCCGAAAAAAACTTAAAAAATTCGTATTCTCCATATTCACTCTTTAAAGTAAGCTCAGTAATTTCATTATCTAACTCACAAGTAGTTTTCGGAACAAACCAAGAAAATGCTGCCTATCCCTCCGGATTATGTGCAGAAAGAGTTGCTGTATTTTCTGCAATGTCGAGTTTTCCAACCTCAGTTATTGAAACTGTTGTAATAGTAACAGAAAAATCTTCCAAATTCCCATTTACACCCTGCGGTAGTTGTCGTCAAGTTTTGATGGAATATGAGAACAAACAAAAGAAAAACATTCGAGTTTTATTAAAATCAGGCGATTCTAAAATTTGGATATTTGAAAGTATAAAAGAAATTCTACCCTTTGCCTTTGATGCAGAAGACATACTAAAAAAAGAGTAAACCTATAAATTCGGTTTTATGTTTAAAAACTATAAATTTGCAAGGTAAAACTTTAGAAAATGGCAAAAAAATCAAGCTTTTCAAAGGAGCAATATCTTAAATGGTTTGAATCCATGTTGCTCATGCGAAAATTCGAGGAAAAAGTTAGTCAGCTTTACATTCAGCGGAAATTTAGTGGATTTCTACACTTATACATTGGGCAAGAAGCTGTAGTTGCTGGTGCTGTTTCTGCCACACTTCCGGAAGATAAAATGATTACAGCTTATCGCTGTCATGCTCACCCACTTGGCAGAGGCACAGACCCTAAGTTAATGATGGCAGAGATGTACGGGAAAGTTACCGGGTTATCAAAAGGAAAAGGCGGTTCAATGCACATGTTTGATATTAGCAAACACATTTATGGCGGACATGGTATAGTAGGAGGTCAAATTCCGCTAGGTGCCGGGCTTGCTTTTGCTGATAAATACAAAGGCAATAACAATGTTACTCTTTGCTCTATGGGAGATGGTGCAATTCGTCAAGGAGCTCTACATGAAGCTTTTAATATGGCAATGACATGGAAACTACCGGTTGTATATATCATTGAAAACAATGGGTATGCCATGGGAACATCAGTTTCCAGAACATCAAACGTTGTTGAACTATATAAAATCGGGCTAAGCTATGATATGCCGGGTGAAGCGGTTGACGGAATGACAGTTGAAGCCGTTCATAATGCAATAGAAAAAGCAGTAAAATGGTGCAGAGACGGCAAAGGACCATATCTTCTTGAAATAAAAACATATCGATACAAAGGTCATTCAATGTCAGACCCTAGAAAATACAGAACAAAGGAAGAAGAAGAAGAATACATGAATGAAGACCCGATTGAAAAAGTGTTAAAAACTATAAAGTCCAACAAATACGCAACCGACAAACAAATTGAAGCAATTCAAGAAAAAGTGAAAAATCAAATTGAAGAGTCTGTAAAATTTGCTGAAGAATCACCTTTTCCAAAGCCGGAAGATATGTATGAAGACATTTATTCAGAACCTAATTACCCCTTTATAAAAGAATAAACGAAAGCAAAGGTTGCTTTTGCAATCTACTAATGTAAAATAAAAAGTATGGCTGAAATTGTTAAAATGCCCAAATTGAGTGATACTATGACTGATGGGGTTATAGCTAAATGGCATAAAAAAGTAGGAGACAAAGTAAAATCAGGAGAAATTCTTGCTGAAATTGAAACCGACAAAGCCACAATGGAGTTTGAATCATTTGTAGATGGAACACTTTTGTATATTGGTGTTCAAGAAAAAGAATCTGCCCCTGTTGATGCTGTGTTGGCTATTTTTGGTGAAAAAGGTGAAGATATTTCTAAGTTAATTTCAACACAATCATCTAAAACAGAAGAAACAATACAATCTAAAAACGTAGATTCAACCCCAAAAATTTCTACAAAAGATTTAAGCCACATCAAAGCTAAGGTTATTCGTATGCCTAAGTTGAGTGATACCATGACGGAAGGAGTGGTTGCTAAATGGCACAAAAAAGTAGGAGACAAAGTAACTTCAGGAGAAATTCTTGCCGACATTGAAACCGATAAAGCAACAATGGAATTCGAATCGTTTGAAGACGGATACTTATTACATATTGGGATTGAACAAGGTGGAAAAGCTGCCGTAGATTCAGTATTGGCTGTAATTGGAGAAAAAAATGCTGATTTTAAAGCTCTCTTAGATGCTGTTCCCCAACAAACAATAGTATCTAAACAAGAAAAAACTATTGTTTCCGATGCCCAACCGGAAGTTAAAGTTGTTAAAGCCGAAGAATCAAAACCAATACAACTTTCAGAAAATAGAATAAAAGCTTCACCATTAGCAAGAAAAATGGCAGCTGAACGTAATATTAATCTTTCCTTGGTAAAGGGAACCGGAGATGGAGGTAGAGTTACCAAATTTGACATTGAAAATTTTAACGGTTCAGTTAGTTCCTCAAGCTTTGTAGGTGTTGAAAAATATACAGAAGTGCCACTTTCTCAAATGAGAAAAACCATTGCCAGAAGATTGGGGGAAAGCAAGTTTAATGCCCCACACTTCTATTTGACTGTTGAAATTGATATGGAAAATGCTATCAATACAAGAAACTCAATTAACAGCATTGAAGGGGTCAAAATTTCTTTCAATGATTTGATTATTAAAGCAGCATCAATGGCTTTAAAAAAGCATCCAAATGTTAATTCGTCATGGCTTACTGATAAAATCAGATACAACGAACATGTAAATATTGGTGTGGCTGTTGCTGTTGATGAAGGGTTATTGGTTCCCGTGATTCGATTTGCTGACGGAAAAACTTTAAGCCAAATCAGTCAAGAAGTGCGAATTTTTGCTGAAAAAGCAAAAGATAAAAAATTACAGCCACAAGACTGGGAGGGTAGCACATTCACCATCTCTAATTTAGGAATGTTTGGCATTGAAGAGTTTACAGCTATTATTAACCCCCCTGATGCTTGTATAATGGCTGTTGGAGGAATAAAACAAACGCCGGTGGTCAAAAACAATATGGTTGTACCTGGCAACACTATGAAAGTTACATTAAGCTGTGACCATAGAGTGGTTGACGGAGCTACTGGGGCTTCATTTCTAAAGACATTCAAAAATTACATGGAAAATCCTGTGATTTTCTTGGGAGCTCAAAATATTTAGTTTTATGAAAATAACAAAAAAAGCCATTCATTGAATGGCTTTTTTTATGTGTTAAAATTTAGTGCTTATTTTTTTCGTTGAATAGCTTTGGTAACAGCCTTCACAATGCTTTCAGCATTTAATCCGTATTTTTCCATGAGTTGAGATGGTGTACCGCTTTCGCCAAAAGTATCGTTTACGGCAACATATTCAATTGGCATTGGGCAGTTTTCGCTAATTAACTGAGAAATGCTGTCGCCAAGTCCGCCGTGCTTCATGTGTTCTTCGGCTGTTACAATGCAATTTGTTTTTTTTGCAGATTTTAAAATTGCTTCAGCATCAAGTGGTTTTATGGTGTGGATATTTATAATTTCTGCATTAATTCCCATTTTTTCTAAAATCTCACCGGCTTGAATAGCTTCCCAAACCAAATGACCTGTAGCAAAAATAGAAACGTCAGAGCCTTCATTCAAAAGGATAGCTTTACCAATTTCAAATGGCTCATTCATAAATACGGGAACAGAAGGTCTTCCAAATCGTAAATATACTGGACCTTCAAAATTTGCAATAGCTTTTGTAGCAGCTTTTGTTTGATTATAATCACATGGATTTATAACTGTCATTCCCGGAAGCATTTTCATCAATCCTATATCTTCTAAAATTTGATGCGTTGCACCATCTTCACCTAAAGTTAGTCCGGCATGTGAGGCACAAATTTTTACATTCTTTCCTGAGTAAGCAACAGCCTGTCTGATTTGGTCATAAACTCTACCGGTAGAAAAATTTGCAAATGTTCCTGTAAAAGGTATTTTTCCACCAATTGTCATTCCTGCTGCAATTCCAATCATATTGGCTTCAGCAATTCCAACCTGAAAAAATCGGTCAGGGTTTTCTTTCTCAAATTGATTCATTTTAAGAGAACCGGTTAAGTCGGCACACAGTGCAACAACATTTGGATTTTCTCTACCTAATTCTGTAAGTCCATCGCCAAAACCTGAGCGAGTGTCTTTTTTTTCTGAGTATGTATATTTTTTCATGTTGTGGGATTATCTAAAATTTAATTTGTGTTGAAACACCCGAGGAAATTTTAAAGTTTTTTTCCTTTGTTTCAAGTACTTTGTTTGAATTTGCACTCCTATAAACTATACGATAGTTACCGGGTTGTAAAATAATTGTTTCTCGTAAAGTGTTTGGAGAAAGGTTATATATCCACTTTAAACTATTGTTTTCCTCAACAAAAATTGAGGCTATTCCTTTTGCAGTCAAAAAAATAGTTGCTAATCCGGGGTCAGGAATAAAGACTTTTGTAGTATGGCTTTGAGCGATATTTACTTTATTAATATTAATTCTTGGTAGGGTTAATATTTCTAAATCATAATCTCCCACAATATATTTAGTGGTTTCATCAAAATTTTGAACATGAAAAGTTTTGGATTCACCGTGTTTTCGAATCAAGCATTTTAGGTCTGAATATTCGTTCAACCCGTTCATTTCAATTTTTAACATACCTTGTGGTGCATCTACTCCAATGATATTATGTTTTCCAGGTGTTATTTCTATATTCTTTTTAGAAACTTCAGGAAGTGTGTGTACAACCAAATCATATTTCAATGCAGGATTAATAGGCACTGTATCAGGAACTCCATAGCTGTTTATGGTGTGGATAAAATTATATTGTATGTTTTTTGAATAAGAATCGTAGAAAGTCATGTTCACGTCAGTTTCAGTGGGTTTACCATAACTATCCATAAGATTTACTTGAACAGTTGTGTTGTTCATCACTTGTGAAATAACTACTTGAAGAACATTTTCAAACGATTGAGCATCTTTTGTTTCAAAAAAGTTTCCTACACATTTAAAAGCATCAATGGTTTCTAAATCCAACCCCATTCCTATTACAAATGGTTTAAGTACAACACCGTTTTTTTGAAGAGCCAATGCAACAGCACATGGGTCGCCTTGGCATTCTTCAATTCCGTCAGTAATTAAAATAATTACGTTTCTGCAATTTAGGCACGGAGGAAAATCATTTTTTGTTTGTTCTAAGGAGTAGGCAATTGGTGTTGTTCCTGTTGGTCGTAGTTCGGAAAGCTTAGATTTTATTTTGTTGAAATTATTGGCTGAAAATGGAACTTCTAACTTGGTGTCTTCGCAGCTTCTTTTTCCGGCAGCAACTGAAAATTGATGTCCATATACACGTAAAGCAACTTCTAGATTTTCTTTTGTTTTTAGACTGTCCATCAGATTGCTTAACAAGCGTTTTGCTACAGTCATTTTTTGCTCTTGCCCCCATAATCCATACATGCTTTGAGAGGCATCAAGCACAAACAATACTCTGGTTTTTTGTTGAGATTGGGCGAAACTGTGAGTCGGAATCAGCATAACCAAACCCACAAAAAGTATCCCTATTTTAGAAATTAGTTTCAATTTTTTTTAATCAGGAATTAATAATCTCCTAACGTTTCTTCTAACTGTTTTAGTGCAGAAGCTAATTGTTCGTCATTGGGAGCAACACCATGCCATTTGTGTGAGCCCATCATAAAATCAACTCCTTGACCCATTTCTGTTCTCATAATAATGATTTGAGGTTTTCCTTTTCCGAGTTGTTTTTTTACTGAGTTGACAGTTTCAATAATGTTTTGCATATCGTTCCCATTTGTATGATGTACCTCCCAGCCAAAAGCGTACCATTTTGCTTCCAAGTCTCCTAAACTCATTACTTGGTCTGTGCTACCATCTATTTGTTGCTTGTTGTAATCAACACAAGCAATCAAATTATCTACTTTGTGGTGTGCTGCAAACATAGCAGCTTCCCAAATTTGACCTTCCTGCAATTCGCCATCACCATGAAGTGAATAAACTATTGAAGAATCGTTGTTTAATTTTTTTGAAAGAGCAGCTCCAATAGCGTTTGACAATCCTTGCCCTAATGAACCGCTTGCAATTCTGACTCCTTCTAATCCTTCGTGAGTAGTTGGATGTCCTTGTAATCTTGAATTTAGTTTTCTGAAAGTAGCCAACTCAGCAATGTTAAAATATCCTGAACGAGCCAAAACACTATAAAATAAAGGGGAAATATGCCCATTTGATAAAAAGAAAACATCTTGATTTTTAGCATTCATATCAAAAGGGTTGGGTTGATGTTTCATGATTTCAAAATACAAAGCAACTACATAATCCGTACAACCTAGAGAGCCGCCCGGGTGCCCGGAATTTACAGCATGAACCATTCGTACGATATCTCTTCTTACTTGAGAGGCAATTTTTTCTAATTCTGAAATTGATGGCATTTTTATTGATTTAAGTTGAATAATTCAGTTTACAAAATTACCTCGAATTAATATGAATCCAATTGTTGTGTTGAAAACTTATAATAAGTAGATTAAGCACCAAAACACTCATGTTTTAGGAAGTTTAAAGGGAAAAATTCAAATAACATTCCTGTCAACTATTTGATGTTGAAAACACAATTTTAGTTGAAAATATGGATAATAATTAACTATTAATTTAGGCAGATAATATGAGAGTTAAGTTTTCCAGATACATTTTTCTTATTCTAATTTCAATTGTTGTATCATTTTCGTTTACCGAAATTGCCGACAAACGGGCACATGAACAAAAGCCGCCGGATTTTTTATCCAATAAAATATGGGCAGATTCAGTAATTAAAACATTAACACTTGATGAAAAAATTGCTCAGCTTCTTATGGTTGCAGCATATTCTAACAAAGATGAAAAGCATTACAAAGAGATAGATTCATTAATTATCAAATACAAAATCGGTGGTTTGATATTTATGCAAGGCGGACCTCTTCGTCAAGCAACATTAAATAACCGCTATCAAACTCTGTCTAAAGTTCCACTGCTTATTTCTATTGATGGTGAATGGGGTTTAGCAATGCGTCTGGATAGTGTAGTAAAATATCCTTGGCAAATGACTCTTGGTGCTATTCAAGACAATGAATTGATTTTTCAAATGGGACAAGATATAGGAGAGCAATGTAAAAGACTGGGTATTCATGTGAATTTTGCTCCTGTTGTGGATATTAATGTAAATCCTAAAAACCCGATTATCAATGCACGTTCTTTTGGAGAAAATAAATATAAAGTTGCAGAAAAAGGAGTTGCATACATGGAAGGGTTGCAGAGTATGAATGTTCTTGCCAATGCAAAACATTTTCCCGGTCATGGCGACACCGATACAGATTCTCATAAAGCACTACCTGTTATCAGTCATAGTAGAGATAGAATTAATAAATTGGAGCTTTATCCTTTCAAACAACTCATCGGTGAAGGACTTGCAAGTATGATGGTTGCCCATTTGTTTATGCCTGCATTTGATACATCAGCAAACACTGCGACAACACTTTCTAAAAAAGTAGTAACAGACCTACTTAAAGATTCTTTACAATTTAAAGGATTGGTTTTTACAGATGCCCTGAATATGAAAGGAGTAAGTTCATTCAACAAACCCGGATATGTTGATGTAAAAGCTTTATTAGCCGGAAACGATGTGTTGCTTTTTTCTGAAAATGTCCCAACTGCTATTGACGAAATTAAAAAAGCTGTTTTCAATGGAGAAATAGATTCTTTAGAAATTGAAAAAAGATGTTACAAAATCTTACAAGCCAAAGCATGGGCAGGTGTTACTAAAACAACTGAAATTGACACCACAAACCTAATTAGCGACTTAAATACAAGAGAATTTGAACTGCTTAACAGACGTTTGTATGAAAAAGCCATAACAGTAATTCAAAACAAAAATAAATTATTACCCTTTCGTGATTTACAAAATTTAAAAATTGCATCTGTTGCAATCGGAGATGAGGAATATTCTGAATTTCAAAATTCTCTGAAACTATATACCGACGTTGACACTTTTTACTTTCCAAAAATTGATTCGCTGTTATATCTAAAAATTATAGATACCCTTCAGAATTATAATACAATAATTGTTTCTCTGCACAATTCGGATAAAAGCCCTTGGAAAAAATATACCATAACGAAAGAAACCAATCAACTGATTACGGAAATCGGAAGAACAAAAAGTGTAGTCATGGTTAACTTTATGAATCCATACAGTCTCCTTGATTTTGCAAATATAGAATCAGTTAATTCTATTGTGATGGCTTATCAAAACAATAAATACACAAATAGTTCAGCAGCACAATTGATTTTTGGAGCCATTGGAGCAAATGGAAAATTGCCTGTTTCTATTTCAGATGCATTTAAAGAGGGATCAGGATTGAGAATAAAACCTATTGGCAGATTAAGTTATACACAGCCTGAATTTGCCGGGATTATGGACTATGATTTATATAAAATTGATAGTTTGGCAAATAATGGAATTAGAGAGAATGCTTATCCGGGTTGTCAAATCTTAATTGCTAAAGATGGAAAAGTAATTTATAATAAATCTTTCGGATATCAAACCTACGATAGTATTTTACCGGTTACAAACAATACGTTATATGATTTAGCATCTGTAACAAAAATTGCATCATCAACTATAGGATTGATGTATTTAGACGATAAAAATAAATTTGATTTAGAGGAAAAATTAGGAAAATATCTTCCGGAATTGATTCCAGAATCATCACCATACTTCAATTTAAAGATGAAATCAATTCTCACTCACCAAGCAGGATTAGCCGCTTGGATACCTTTTTATCAAAAAACCTTGTTGCACGGAGAACCTGACCCAATAATTTATTGTAACGATTCATCGGAATATTATCCACACAGGGTGGCAAATAATATGTTCATCAGTAAATATTATGAAGATATTCTCTATAAAAAAATATTGCAAACCCCTTTAAACAAAGAAAAAAAATATTTGTATAGCGATTTGGGGTATTATTTTATTTTAAAACTAATTGAAAAACAAAGCAATGAAAAGCTTGAAAATATGGTTGGGAGCATTTATTCTGAATTGGGTATGACCACAACCGTATATAAACCTTTGAATAAATTTTCTATTGACCGAATTGCACCAACAGAAAATGATAAGGTATTTCGAAAACAAATTGTAAAAGGGTATGTACACGACCCTGGTGCAGCAATGCTTGGTGGAGTAGGAGGGCATGCGGGTTTGTTTTCAAATGCAAACGATTTGGCTAAACTGATGCAAATGATTTTAAACAAAGGAATTTATGCGGAAAATCGCATATTAAAAGAAGCGACAGTTTTGGAATATATCAAATGTCAATATTGCGATGAAGGCAATAGAAGAGGGGTTGGATTTGATAAACCAAACATTGATGGTTCTGGTGGTTCAGCATGCGGTTGTGTTTCTCCACTTAGTTTTGGACATACAGGATTTACTGGAACAATGGTTTGGGCAGACCCTGAAAATCAACTGGTTTACATCTTTTTATCTAACCGAACTTATCCGGATTCAGAAGTAAATAAATTAGCCAAAATGAATATTAGAACAGATATTCAACAGGTTATTTATGAGGCTATTGAAAAAAATAAAATGGATACCGCACACTAAGAAATCTTACTCCAATTTTTTTTAGATTGTTTTATTTTCATAAGGTGATTTCGTATGTGAGAATTTTTAGTGAATTGAAGTATGGGGTCTTCTTTTAAAACATCAACAGCTTCATTTCGAGCCAACTGAATCAACTGACCGTCTTTAGCTAAATCGGCAATTTTTAAATTTACCAAACCACTTTGTTGTGTGCCTTGTATGTCCCCCGGGCCCCTTAGTTTAAGGTCAACTTCTGCAATTTCAAAACCATCATTTGTTGAAACCATCGTGTTTAGTCTCTGTTTTCCTTCAGAACTTAATTTATTTCCACTCATTAAAATACAAAAAGACTGCTCTGCACCCCTTCCAACTCTGCCTCTAAGCTGATGAAGTTGAGATAAGCCAAATCGTTCAGCACTTTCAATTAACATAACGCTTGCATTGGGTACATTAACACCAACTTCAATTACTGTAGTAGAAACCATAATATTTGTTTCCCCTCTCACAAATCGCTGCATTTCAAAATCTTTTACATCAGATTTCATTTGACCATGTACAATACTCACTTGGTATTGAGGAGTCGGGAATCGTTGAGAAATATTTTCAAACCCCTCCATCAAATCTTTGTAATCCATTGTTTCTGATTCATTTATTAAAGGATATACGATATAAACCTGTCTTCCCTTTTTGATTTCTTCTTCAATTAAACCGTATGCTCTCAACCGATACGATTCAAAAAAATGAATAGTTTTTATTGGCTTTCTTCCTTTTGGCAACTCATCAATAACAGAAACATCTAAATCACCATATAAGGTCATGGCTAATGTTCGTGGAATCGGGGTTGCTGTCATTACTAATACGTGGGGAGGTAATTCTGATTTGTTTTCAAAGGAAGTTATCGTTGAATTTGATGATTTGTTCCATAGTTTTGCTCGCTGAGCTACTCCAAAACGATGTTGTTCATCAACAACAACATATCCTAAGTTTTTAAATTTTACATTTTCTTCAAGTAAAGCATGAGTTCCGATTAATATGTTAATTTTCCCCGAAGACAAATTATCGATAATCTCTTTTCTTTTTGATGCTTTTGTAGAACCGGTCAATAGTTCAACATGAATTTCCATTGTGTTTAGTAACTCCTTAATGCTTGAATAATGTTGGGTTGCCAATATTTCAGTTGGAGCCATTAGCGAAGTTTGATAACCGTTGTCGATTGCAATGAGCATGGTGAGCAATGCAACCATGGTTTTACCGCTGCCAACATCTCCTTGTAACAGCCTGTTCATGTGTTTTCCTGAGCCTAAGTCCTTTCTAATTTCTTTTATTACGCGTTTTTGGGCATTTGTGAGTTCAAAAGGTAAATAGTTGCTGTAAAATGTATTGAACTGTGTTCCAATTTCACCAAAGGTTTTTCCGGCTATAGTTTCTGAGTGTATTACTTTTTGTTGTAAAATCTGAAGTTGTAAAAAAAACAATTCTTCAAATTTCAATCTGAACAAAGCCTTTTGAAGTTGCTCATCATTTGTTGGGGCATGAGCCAAAATTACAGCCTCCTCTTTTGAAAGAAGGTTGTATTTCATCAAAATATTTTCTGATAGGGTTTCAAAAATATGTCCTTTAACTTGTTGAATCAGATTTTGCTGAATTTTATGAATTCCCTTAGCAGATAATCCTTTTTTAGTTAACTTTTCTGAAGAATTATAAACACCTTCTAACCCAACAGATTTGCTTAACAATGCTTGTTCAACTAAATCCATTTCGGGATGTGTGATGTTGAATTTATTGTTAAACAGAGTAGGTTTTCCGAACAAAATATATTCATGATTGATTTTAAGAGAAGGTGCTATCCATTTGATTCCTCGAAACCAAATCAATTCAATTTCTCCGGTTTGGTCAACAAATTTTGCCACCAATCTTTTTGATTGGCGTTCTCCAACGGTTTCAATTTTGGTAATAATTCCTCTTAATTGAATGTATGCAATGCTTGAATTAATTTCGCCAATCGTAAAAACTTTGGATTTATCAATGTATCTAAAGGGATAATACTCCAGCAATTGACCAAATGTGTAAATATTTAATTCCTTATTGAGTAATTCAGCTTTTTGTGGACCTACTCCTTTAAGAAATTCGATTTTTGTATCTAGTACTGATGACATCAAATTAAATAAATTTGGCAGCTATAAATTTACCAAATTAAGCAGAGTAAGAAAATTAATTGTTTTGATAAAAAGTTAAAGAATCATACCGACAATTACAGCAGTTAGCATAGAAGCAATAGTTCCTCCAATCAAAGCTTTAAATCCTAATTTGGACAACATTCCTTTTTGGTTGGGTGCTAACGCTCCAATACCGCCTATTTGTATTCCTATAGATGCAAAATTGGCAAATCCACACAAGATATACGTTGCCATTATGATTGATTTTTCTTCGGCAAATTTTCCTGCCATTTTCATTTCTCCCAAAGAAACATAAGCTACGAATTCATTCAATATTGTTTTTTCGCCAAGCAATTGTCCAACTAAAATCATATCTTCAGTACATACACCCATTAACCATGCGATTGGGGCACAAATGTATCCGAGTATAAACTGAAAAGATAAACCGGAATAAGATGTATTGTCTATAATAATTTGATTAATGCTGGTCCAGTCGCCAACTTTAAACAATATAAAGTTACACATTGCCATAAAAGCAATAAAAACTAAAAGCATTCCACCAACATTCACTGCTAAACGTATTCCTTGAGTGGTTCCTTCTGCTATGGCTTCAAGTGCATTTGCTCCAATTTTTTCTTTATTTACAGAGAGTGTTTCATCAAAGTTTTCAGTTTCAGGAACCAAAATTTTTGCTGCTACTACTGCTGCAGGTGCAGACATAACAGATGCAGCCAATAAATGTTTTGCGTAAAAAACTTGTTGAACAGGGTCATCTCCACCTAAAAATCCTACATATGCTGCTAATACTCCACCCGCAATTGTAGCCATTCCACCACTCATTAAACACATAATTTCTGATTTGGTCATTTTCTCCAAATATGGTTTAACCAATAATGGAGCTTCTGTTTGTCCTAAAAAGATGTTACCAGCGGCAGCTAAGCTTTCTGCTCCGGATAAACGCATTACTTTTTTCATTACCCAAGCAAAAATATATACAACTTTTTGTAGCACTCCCCAGTAGTATAGAAGACTTGTCAACGCTGAGAAAAAAATTACGGTTGGCAGAATTGTAATCACAAAATTTACAAGTGGTGTTTCCAACTGACCCGTGGAAAATGATTTGAACAGAAACATTGTTCCTTCTTGGGTAAATCCGATAACCTTAGTGAACAGTTTGCTAACCCATTCAAATCCTTTTTCAACAAAAGATACTTTTAGAACTAAAATAGCAAAAACAAATTGAATGATAATTCCTTTTATTACCAGTGACCAACTGATTTTCTTTTTATTTTCACTAAACACCCATGTAATGGCTATTAAAACTAGTAGTCCTAGTAAACCTTTCAATATTGCTATGATATTAATTGCTAACAATACCATTTTCAGGGAATTGGGTTATTTTGTTTTTCTTTTTGCTATTTCTTGCTGTATTTTAGACGCTTCTTCATAGTCTTCGTTGTCTATAGCAATTTGAAGAAGTTTCTTTAACTCATCAATAGTCATATCTTTACGTCCTTTTGCTTTTGGACTTGATTGCACAGGCTTATTCAATTGATTTTCTATTTCTCCAATTTGTCTTTCAATTTCTTGGGTAGGGTCTTTTTGGGAATCATCTATGACAATTCCTGCGTTGGATAAAATAAATTCGTAAGTATAAATAGGACATCCGAAACGAACAGCTATGGCTATTGCATCAGATGTACGCGTTTCGATTTCAGCAATCACTCCGTCTTTTTCTGATATTAATTTGGCGTAGAAAATACCTTCACGTAAATCGTAAATTATTACTTCATTGATTTTTATGTCAAAAGCATCGGAAAATGATTTGAATAAATCATGTGTCAATGGACGGGTGGGAACCATCTTTTCAAGCTCAATTGCTATTGCCTGTGCTTCAAAACCGCCAATTATGATAGGTAATCTTCTTTTTTTTCCTTCAGATTCCCCTAAAACTAATGCATAAGCACCTGTTTGTGTTTGACTGTATGAAAGACCAACTATTTCAAGGTTTATTTTATCCATCTTTAATTGCTTTATGGCGGAAAAATTTTCTTAGTTGTTAGAGGCTTTGAATTTTTTAACAGCTTCAACCAACTTAGGAACAACATCAAATGCGTCTCCAATAATTCCATAATCGGCAGCTTTAAAAAATGGTGCTTCAGCATCTGTGTTGATTGCAACAATAATTTTGCTTCCGTTAACTCCGGCTAAATGTTGAATAGCTCCTGAAATTCCTATTGCAAAGTATAAATTCGGACGAATGGCTAATCCTGTTTGACCTACGTGTTCATGATGTGGTCTCCAGCCAATGTCTGCAACTGGTCTAGAACAAGCTGTAGCAGCACCTAACGCATGAGCAAGGTCTTCAATCATACCCCAATTTTCAGGTCCTTTTAATCCACGACCGGCTGATACAACAATATCGGCTTCTGTTAATGATAATTCTGTAGATTCTTTTTTGATTTCTTTTACTTTCAATTGGGTTGAAGGTAGTTCTGTATTGAATGGAACAATTTCTGCAGTTACTTGATTATTAACTTTCTCTACCGAGTTTGGTAAAACGGAAATAATTTTTGTAGATGTAAGTATTTCTACTTCAGCAAATGCTTTTCCTGAAAAAACAGCTTTTTTTACTGAAAATCCGTTTTCAGTATTTGGTAGAGCAATTGCTCCTGAAACCAATCCGGCATCTAATTTTGCTGATAATCTTGGAGCAACTGATTTTCCTGAATAATCGTGTGCAAAAATAACTATTGTTGAGTTTTCTGATTTCACTGCTTCTGCAACAACATGTGTAACTTTTTGCGGGTCAAAATCAGAAGTACCACTATTTGTAAAGTGTAAAACTTTTGATATACCATATTTTCCTAATTGGTCTAAACCATTTGAGGCTCCAATTACTAGGGCAATTGCTTTGTTTCCTGTTTTTGATGCTAATAATCCGCCATAATTAGCAGCTTCAATAGCATTTTTTGTAAGTGTTCCGTTGTTTGTTTCGGCGTATATTAAAATTGACATGATTCTTTCTTTTTTTTTTATTAAATTGCTTTTGCTTCGTTATGTAATAATGATACTAGTTCTTCCACATTAGATGCGTCAACAAACTTACAAGCAGACTTAGCAGGTGGTAGAGTAAATGCTTTAACTTTGGTTGCATTTTGAGATGAGTATGCAGGTAAAACTGTTAATGGTTTAGTTCTGGCAGCCATAATTCCTCTCATATTTGGAATTCGAGCCTCTGCCATTCCTTTTGCAGCACTAATTACGAAAGGTGTAGTAACTTCTACAACTTCAACCCCACCTTCTATTTCTCTTTCAATTGTTGCTGTATTGCCTGATAGGCTTAATTTTGAAGCCAATGAAACGAATGGTACATTTAGAAGTTCTGCAACCATTCCTGCAACTTGAGAACCGTTGTAATCAATAGTTTCCTTGCCACAAAATACCATATCAAATGTATTTTGTTTTGTGTATTCAGCAATTTGTTTTGCAACAGAAAGGGCATCTTCTGTTGAAGATTCTATTCTAACAGCATCGTCAGCTCCTATTGCCAATGCTTTTCTAATGATAGGGTCGTTGTCTGCACCTCCAACATTCAAAATAGTAACATTTCCGCCTCCTGCTTCTTTTATTTCAAGAGCTCTAACTAGAGCATACCATTCGTCATAAGGATTCACAATAAATTGAACTCCATTTTCGTCAAATTTACTGTTGTTATCAGTAAATGCAATTTTTGAAGTTGTATCCGGTGCTTTGCTGATGCAAACTAAAATTTTCATAATTTTTTTGATTTTTCTATTTAAATAATATCAATTACGAAATTACTAATATCGATAAGAAATAAAACATGATTTAAAGCAGATATTAAACGTTTTTTAAACAATTTAAGACTACTTTTCAACTAAATTACTGAAGAACAAATATACATACCTCTAAAATACTATAAGGATTTGTTGTTCAGTAAAATTTTTGTTTTTAAAATACCGGCTACACTTAAACTGTCGGTAATTTCACCTTTCATTACCATGTTGTATGCCTCTTCAAAGGGTAATTTTTTTATTGAAAGCACTTCATCTTCTTCTGGTTCAGGTGCATGAAAAGATAGGTTTTTTGCAATATAAATTGTGCCTGATTCATCAGTTACTGAATTACTAAGGTGCATTTCTAATAGTTTTTCCCAATGTTCTGCTTTTATCCCTAATTCTTCCATCAATTCTCTTTTTGCAGATTCTAATATATCAATTTCATATTTTCCTCCGCCTTCACAAATTTCCCAACTGTATTGATTTAATGGATAGCGATATTGACCAACTAGCCAAGTGTTATTATCTTCATCTAACGGAATAATTCCTATTGCATGGTTTTTATAGTGAATTGTACCATAAATACCAGGATTTCCGGCAGCATTTATTACTTGATGCTCAACTACTTTTATCCATGGATTGTCGTATTTAACATCGCAATCAATGGTTTTCCACGGGTTTTGCTTAGTGGCAGACATTATTCCTACACTTTAAATTATTTAAAAACTTTTTTTAATAAGTCTGTTACTCTAGCCATTGGGTCTTTTCTGATTTTTGCTTCTTCTTTTTCAATCATTAAGAACAATCCGTCCATAGCTTTTGTAGTTATGTAGTCTTCTAAATTTGGGTTCATTTTTTCGATAAATGGAATTTTGTTGTATGTATTGATAACCGGATTCCAATATTTAGTTACTTCAACTTGTTCAATTGCATTTTTAACAATGGGGTTAAACTTAATTTTTAATGAAGCACTTGTTTTTTCTCTCAAATATTGAGTTGCAGCATTATCATTTCCTTTTAATATAGCGAATCCATCGGCAATTGTCATTTCTTTTACTGCATTGATAAAAATAGGAGCTGCTTCAATACTGGCTTTTTCTGCAGCACGATTTAGAGTTAAAACAAATTCATCAACTTGTTTTTTCATACCCAATTCTTCGACTTTATTTTTAACTTTAATTGCTTCCGCCGGAAACGGTATAAATATTTCAGGATTTTTATAAAACCCATCTAGTTTTGAAGTTAAGTTAGTTGAATTGTTTGTTCCCACAGTAAGGGCTTCACGTAGTCCACTAATTACTTCATCATTAGTTAATGCAGGTGAACTTGTTCCTGTTACTGAATTTACTTGCTCCATAACAGAAGTCATATCCCTGCAACTGGTTAATGTAATTATTGTAATTGTCAGTGCTGAAAATAGATTTTTTTTCATAATTGGGTGTGTTATTTTGAATCCAAAAGTAAGGAAAGATATTTTTTTTATTTGGTAGCGTTAGCTAAATCTTAATACTAATTTTGAAAAATGAATTTAGAAATTATTTCAATTGGTGATGAATTATTGATTGGGCAAACTCTCAACACAAATGCTCATTGGATAGCTTCTGAAGTCGATAAAGTAGGCTTCTCAGTAACTCGCCATACTACCGTAGGGGATACTAAAAATGAAATCATTGAGGCATTATCATTGGCATTGAAAAAAAATGATGTAATACTTATCACAGGAGGACTCGGACCTACAAATGATGATTTGACTATGCCCGTTTTGAATGATTTTTTTGGAGGTAAAATAATAGAAAACAAAGAAGTATTACAAGATATTGAAAAATTGGTGCTGAGTAGGGGAATGGAAATGAATATCAATAACATTCGTCAGGCATTAGTACCCGATATTTGTGTTCCAATCAGAAATAAAAACGGAACCGCTCCCGGTTTGTGGTTTGACATTAATAATAAAATTATTGTTGCATTACCCGGCGTACCTTTTGAAATGAAAGCTATGCTCACCGATGATGTCCTGCCGCGTTTGATTGGGAAATTTAAGTTGCCAATAATAATTCATAGGATTGTTTATACTCAGGGTATTCCGGAATCTAAATTGGCTGAAGTAATTGCTGGCTGGGAGAATAATTTACCGAGCACTATAAAATTAGCCTATTTACCTTCACCAGGACGAGTAAAGTTGAGATTGTCTTCAACTGGTGCTGATAGAAATAAAATGAGCGAGTTAATCGAAATTGCTGTTGAAGAGTTAAAAATGATAATTGCACCGTTTATTTATTCTACAGAAGCTGGAAATATTGAGGAAATAATTGGAAAATTATTATCCGATAAAAAAGTAACTATAGCCACAGCAGAAAGTTGTACAGGCGGATATATTTCACATTTAATAACGAGTGTTTCCGGAAGTTCAGACTATTACACGGGTTCAGTAATCAGCTATTCCAATGATATTAAAGTTCGTGAACTTGGAGTAAATAGCTTAGATATTGAAAAATATGGTGCTGTTAGTAAACAAGTGGTTGAACAAATGGCAGAAGGAGTATTAAAAAAAATGAATGTGGATTATTCAATTGCTGTTTCCGGAATTGCCGGTCCCACTGGGGGAACTGATGATAAACCTGTAGGAACAGTGTGGATTGCTATTTCCAGTAAGCTTTATGGAACGCAAAGTAAGGAATATCGCTTTGGAAAAATAAGAAGCGTAAATATTGAACGAACTGCAGTTGCAGCCCTTGGAATGCTCAGAGAATTATTGATAAAGTAATGAATTTTTACAAAAGAAAAAGGCTGATGTTTCATCAGCCTTTTTTATGAATTAACAAAAAATATTATTCTTCAGTAGTTCTTCTTCTTTCTTTAATTCTTGCAGATTTTCCGGTTAAATCTCTCAAATAATAAATTCTAGCACGTTTAACTCTACCATGTTTAACAACGTCAATTTTATCAATAAATGGAGAAGCTATAGGGAAAATTCTTTCAACACCAATATTTCCTGACATTTTTCTAACTGTAAAAGTTTCGTTTGCACCTGAATTTTTTCTTTGAAGAACAGTGCCTTGAAATTGTTGAATTCTTTCTTTTGAGCCTTCTTTAATTTTATAGTGTACTACCACAGTATCTCCCGATTTGAATGATGGGAATTTATTTACAGGTGATAAGTCGTTTTCAACAAATTTTATCGCGTCCATGCTGCTAAATATTAAATATAAATTACTTTTTTAAGGGTTGCAAATTTAGAAATTAATAATTGAGTTCGCAAACAAATTGTTGAAATATTTTGTTTTGTTTTATGGTTTTCAATTTTTTTTTGAATAAATATAGCTATATAACATCTACTTTACGTTGATAAGGTAATTTTTAAGATACAATTAATACCAGAAAAATTGCTCATTTAAAATTATTTTTCTTACGAAGGTAATCAGTGCAACGATAAATGATAATGCATACACAACGAATGCTTGTGTATCCATATAGGAAAATAGAAAGTATTCTGCTAGTTTATTCAAAACAAAACAAATCAACATAGGAATCAATGTCCATAAGAAAGCTTTGGATATCAAAATTTTAAATGATTCCCTCATAATAAAAATAATTTTTGATGTAATAATCAGAGAAACTCCGCAACCTGAAATAATATATCCAACAATATCTATTTTATTAACAAATAATAAAAGTGAAATAAATACTGCAAAATAACCAAGTATTAAAATAGACTTGTTTGTTTCTTTACTTATTCGAGTTATCATTTTGTGTTTTTTTTATTATTCTATACAATTTGAACCTTGATTACCAAGTTTACAATCTAAAGCACAACACGTACCAAAAGCTAACCCACATCCTAGACCCAATGTTATATGATCAGCAAATCCACACATTAGACTACATGCAAAATGACCACCACATTGACTCATACTACTTCTGAAACATTGTGCAAAACAAGATAGCTCTGGAGCGTCTCCCAAGTCACACATTCAATAATGTGTGCTGTCTATAACTTCAAATTTAAAGATTATTCTGCGAATATTTTTTTATCTAACCAACTGTTGTTCGTGCATTTTATAATAGGTTTTACCTAAACCAATCAATGAATCGTGATTCCCTGATTCTATAATTTCACCTTGGTCAATAACTATAATCTTGTCGGCATATTTTACAGAAGATACTCTATGGCTTACTACAATGGTGGTTTTATCTTTCATGATAGCAGATAAATTTTGTAAAATCAAGCTTTCAGTTTCTGTGTCAACAGCAGAAAGGCAGTCGTCAAAAATTAATATTTTGGGTTGTTTCACTATTGCTCTTGCAATAGAAATTCGCTGTTTTTGTCCGCCAGATAAAGTAATACCTCTTTCGCCAACACGAGTGTTAAAACCTTTTGGAAACTCCATGATATTGCTGTATATCACAGCATTTTTTGCAGCTTCTTTTATAATTTCATGGCTGATTTCCTTGTCTTTTAGCCCAAAAGCAATGTTGTTTTCAATGGTTTCAGAAAAAAGAAAAACATCTTGAGGTACGTATCCAACATTTTCTCTTAATAAACTCAAATTATGTTCTTTAATATCTCGATTGTCAATTTCAATTTTTCCACTACTACTGTCGTATTTACGTAAAATTAAATTAACAATTGACGATTTTCCAGAGCCTGTTCTTCCAATGATTGCAAGAGTTTCGCCGGGATTAACTTCAAACGAAACATTTTTTAAGGCAACAATTCCGGATTCGGGATAGACAAAAGAAACGTTTTCAAATCTAATACGACCATTTAATGCGTATATCTCGTTTGATTGATTTTTTATTTGGGGTTGAGTTTCTAAAAATTCGTTGATTCGAGATTGAGAAGCCGCAGCTCTTTGAATAATTGACGTAACCCACCCAATTGCTGTTACAGGCCAAGTCAACATATTAATATAAAAAACAAACTCTAAAATGTTTCCCAAAGAAATGTGTCCTTTGATGTATTCAATTCCACCTATATAAATGGTTAAAATTGTGCTAAGCCCAATCAACATCATAGTTATTGGGTTAAAAATAGAATTTGTTTTTACCAATGACATATTATGAGAAAGATACTCATCATTTACCTTTGAAAGCTGGGTTATAAAAAGCTTTTCCTTCACAAATGATTTTACAATTCTAATCCCAGAGTACGTTTCTTGCGATATAGTAGTGATATCAGATAATTTTTCTTGAACTTTTTCACTTTGCATATTAATTCTGCTGCTAACATAATAAATCAAGACAGATAATATGGGCAATGGGGCAAGGGAATATAATGTTAATTTTATATTTATTGAAAACATAACCGGAATTATCAATGCAAAGAGTGTTATTAAGTTAATTGTGTACATAATACCTGGTCCTAAATACATACGAACTTTACTCGCATCTTCACTAATTCTGTTCATTATATCACCGGTACTGTTGTTTTTATAAAATGTAGCGTCGAGCTTTTGATAATGTTCAAAAATTTCATTTTTTAAATCAAATTCTATCAATCTTGACATGACAATTATGGTTTGTCTGTTAAAAAACACAAACAAGCCTTTTGCTAATGCCAATGCAAAAACAATCAAGCCAAAACATAAAATTGCTTTTCCAAACGATAGACTGTAAAACAATTGTGTAAGAAAATTATTGTCAGTCAAAGGTGTGTTTGTAAGTTTGGCCTCAACAATATTGAATGATTCACGAATTATTTGTGCCGGGTATATGGCAAAAATATTTGAAATCACTACAAAAACAATACCTAGCAATAACCTATATTTATATTTGAATAAGTATTTATTTAAATATTTTAAAGATTTCATCTATACCTACATTGGTTTAAAATATGCTGTATTTTGTCGAATTCTAGTTTTGCCATTAAGCAATAAAGATTATCTTTGTCGGCTCAAAATAAAACTTTGCGAAGTTAAGTATCTTTAATAATTCAATTTAATAATTTTTCAGAATGACAACAACCTTAGAAAATCAAGCAACAACTGCACTCAATACAGTTCTTTCAGACATGACTGTTTATGACCATGAACAAGTTGTATTTTGTCAAGATAAAGCAACAGGTCTAAAAGCTATTATTGCTGTGCATAACACGGTTTGTGGACCTGCTTTGGGAGGTACCAGAATGTGGAATTACACAAGTGAAGCAGATGCTGTTACTGACGTATTGAGACTTTCTAGAGGAATGACCTATAAAAATGCGTTAGCAGGATTAAATTTAGGTGGAGGAAAAGCAGTAATTATTGGAGATTCTAAAACTCAAAAAAATGAAGCACTTTTTAGACGATTTGGAAAGTTTGTTAATTCACTAAGCGGGAAATATATTACTGCCGAAGACGTAGGTATCTCACCTAAAGATATGACTTGGGTGAACATGGAAACGAATCACGTTGTTGGTTTGCCCGGTAAAAGTGGAGATCCGTCGCCTGTTACTGCTTTCGGAGTTTATACAGGTATGAAAGCGTGTGTTAAACAGCAATTTGGAACAGATTCATTATCCGGTAAAAAAATTGCTGTACAAGGAGTTGGTCATGTTGGAGAATATTTAGTAAAACACCTTACTGAAGAAGGAGCAAAAGTATATATATCCGACATAAATGAAGAAGCTCTCAAACGAGTGGCTTCAACCTATAAAGCAGAAGTAGTTGGCTTAAATGAAATTTATGATTTAGATATTGATGTTTATGCCCCTTGTGCATTAGGAGCTACATTAAATGATGACACACTGAGTAGATTAAAATGTTCAATTGTTGCTGGAGCTGCAAACAACCAACTAAAACAAGAAGATAAACACGGTAAATTGGTTATGGATAAAGGGATTATATACGCTCCTGATTTCATGATTAATGCAGGTGGTGTTATCAATTGTTATGCAGAAGTAGCAAGTTTAACACCGGGTTGGGCTCTTGCAAAAGCAGAAGAAATCTACACAACTACAACAAATATTCTAAAACGCTCAAAAGAATCAAATATTCCTACTTATGCAATAGCTAATAAGTTGGCAGAAGAAAGAATTGAAGCTCTTGGAAAATCAGAATGTCAATGTAATTAGAACACTTCCAAAAGAGATAAAATTATAAATGATTAGCAGACGTTATTTAAGAATAAAAACATTTCAGGCACTTTATGCCTATTTCCAATCGGAAGATAGAAATACAAAAAAAGCAGAAAACGAATTGTTTTTAAGCTTAGAGCGAATGTATGACTTATATCTGTTGTTTTTGTCACTTGGCAAAGAACTTATCCATTTATCAGAACTAAAAGTCGAAGAAGCAAAAAATAAACGTTTGCCTTCACAAGATGATTTGAACCCAAATCTAAAATTTATTGAAAATTCGATTTTTAAATTATTAGCTGAAAACTATTCACTTAATGCGCATTTGAAAGAAAAGAAAATTTCGTGGAGTGCAGATATGGAACTCATTGGAAAGTTTCTTGTTTTTTTTAGACAACATGAGGTTTATACCACATACATGAATACTCGTACTTCAACTTTTGAAGAAGATCAAAAATTAGTAATTGATATCTATAAAAAAGTGATTCCAGAATATGAACTTTTGATAGCAGAATTACAGGATAAAAGTATTTTTTGGGGATTTGACGAAATTGATTTTGTGTTGAATATGGTTATCAAAACCATAAAAAAATTCACACCTGAATCCGGTACAACTGAACCCATCATGAGTTTATACACAGATTTTGAGGAAGATGTTCAAATGGTTAAGGATTTGTTCAGAAAAACGATTTTGAACGACGAAGAAAACTCAAGGTTAATCAGTGAAAAGACTAAGAACTGGGATGTTGAACGGATTGCAATGGTTGATGTTATTTTAATGAAAATGGCAATCACCGAATTTAAAGAATTCAAATCTGTCCCTGTAAAAGTTACATTAAATGAATATATAGATTTGGCAAAGTGGTACAGCACCCCCCAAAGTAATATTTTTTTAAATGGAATTTTGGATAAACTGGTTGCCGAAATGAGAAAGAACGGAACAATGAAAAAGGTGGGTAAGGGACTACTAGAGAATTAGTCCTTTTTTTTATTTCCAGCCATCAAAATAGAAGTATTTATCAGGTATTTTTTATGAGAACGTATTCCTACGCCTATTGATTGAAGATCTGGGTCGAGCAACATTTTTCTATGACGCAGACTTTCGTAATCATTATCAATAAGCAAGTCAACAACTATAGATAAAGCATCAGGAAAACCATATTGATTGCTTTCTTTTATTTTCTCAAATTTTTCTTGAAGATGAATAATTCTTTCACTAAATCCTTTAAAATCTTCTGAACGATGACCTTTTCTACCTGTTCTTCCCATTTCTTTAGCATGTTTTATGGCTTCGTTGTTTAGGTCTAAATTGGGTTGAATCACTGAAAGTCGAGGTTGTTCTTTTAAGGTGTTAATTAACGATTTATAATATTTATTTTTTGGAATATCTGTTTCCTCTACATAATCTTTCAGATAAGTTTCAGCAAATAAGCTTCCGTTAATACGAGCCAAATTGATATAGAATACAACGTTTTTTTCTTGAAAAGACATTTCCTTTATTTTAATTGCAGAATTAGCAACATATAAATCGGCATCGTTCCAGGTTTTAAAAGGGGTAATTTTTTGTGCAACAACAGAAGTTGATAATAGGGTACAGATGAAAAAATAAATACAAATCAACTGTTTCCGATTGTTCATGCTATTTTATTGTTTTGATTCAAAGACTTTTTCTCCATTAATAAAAGTATAAAGCACTTTTGTTTTAGGAATTAAAGATTCATTTATGTTCATAATGTCTTGATTTAGAATAACAAAGTCGGCAGTTTTCCCAACCTCTAAACTACCTTTTTCATTTTCTTCAAAGTTTGAAATTGCAGCCCAAATTGTCATACCCCTCAATGCTTCTTCTTTGCTTAGCTTGTTTTCAGTTTGAAATCCTTTGTTAGGTTCTCCTTTCAAATTTTTTCTCACAACTGCAGCATAAAACGTATAAAACGGATTGATATTTTCAATCGGAAAATCTGTCCCAAGAGCTATCATACCGTTTTGTTTCATCAAATTTTTATAGGCATACGCATTTGTAATTCGTTCATTTCCTAGTCGTTGTAAAGCCCAATCCATATCTGAAGTTGCATGAGTGGGTTGTACTGATGGAATTATGTTGTAAGCACCAAAAGTCTCAATATCTTGTTGGTCAACAATTTGTGCATGTTCAATTCTCCATCTTCTGTCGTTTGATTTTTTCAGTGTATTCTTATAAATATTTAATATCATTCTATTTGCTGAATCACCAATACAGTGTGTATTCATTTGAAAACCTTTCTCAAAAATTAATGCTGCATATTTTTCATAATAATCTTTAGGGTGAATTATCAAACCGTATTCTTCTTTATCAGTAATATCTGAATAGGGCTGAAGAAGGCAAGCACCTCTAGAACCTAAAGCCCCATCTGAATAGAATTTGAATGAATTTACATGTAAACGTTCCGTTTTGAAAGGTCCTTTTTTTAAATAATAATCCAACAAATCCTCTTCAGCACTAATCATAGCATAGACTTTGATTTTGAGTTTTTTAGTGTTGTGAAGCTCTTCCAACAATTCTATTTGAATTTTATTTATTCCTGCTTCGTCAATTGTAGTAATTCCGTTTGCCAATAGATTTTTTTCTGCTTCAATAAGTGATAAAATAATTTGTTCTTTAGTTTTATTTGGTATAATTTGTTTGAAAATATCCATTGCATTGTCTAATACAATACCGGTAAGTTTTCCATTTTGTGTTTCTATAAAACCGCCATCAATAGAAGTATTTTTATCAACTTTTGCCAAATCAAGAGCTTTTTGGTTCACTAAAGCTGCGTGTCCGTCTATACGGGTTAAATACACCGGAATTGTAGGGAACAAAGAATCTAGTATGTTTTTATTTGGAAAATGCTTATCAGCCCACAAATTTTGATCCCAACCGAAGCCAAGCAACCATTCAAATTTGTTGTTTTTTTGAAATTCTTTTGCTTTATGCAAAAGTTCATCAAAAGATTTAACACCAACTAAATCTAACTCTTGAAGAGTGTTTGCATAACCATAAAAATGACAATGAGCATCAATAAAACCAGGGAAAATAGCTCGTTTTTGTGCGTCTAAATATTGGTGTGCCGAATGCCTATTTTTAATTTCGTTTTCAGGTCCAATAGCAATAATCTTTCCGTTATCAATTACCATTGCCTCTGCAATTGTAAAGCTTTCATTGACAGTATATATTCTAGCATTATGAACAATTAATTCGGCTTTTTTGTTTTTATTGCTGCAGCTTGTCATGTAAATGGTGGTAATTATGATTATAAAATAGAATCTACGCATATTTATACAAAGGAATTTAGGATTTTGAATCTTGATTTTAACTTGTCTAAGTCTATCATCAATAATAAACCAACTGTAAAGAATGGTAATGCGGGTACTTTATAGCGAACCAAAGCTCCAAAATTTGGAACAATTAATCCTACTATTGCAAATAGAGACAAAACAAAAATTAGGCATAATAATACAATAAACCAATGTTTTGATGATTTCTTTGGAAAAATAAATGCCAATAGAATTAACCCAAAAAAAAGAAAATTTTCGATAGCACTAATTACAACTAATGGTGAACGATTTTCCCAAAGAAATGGTCTGAATATAGTGTTAAACCAAGCTGTTGGTGTATTAATGAGTACACTCCATGTGTCAGTTAAACCAGGTATTTCAAAAGCACTTTTTGATTCAAACAGAACATTTATTTCTAAAAATTCTTGATGTTTGTTTACAATCAAATCAAAAGGATTTATTCCAATTGTTATCCACAAAATAAACCATGTGAAACAAAATAATACAATAGAAATTCCAACACTTTTTAGTATGGATTTTTTAGTGGATTTTTGATAAAAAATATAACTAAATATCGGTATAATTAAGACAACCAGCACATAGGATTTGTTGTAAAGAATTGAAAAAATACCCAGTATTAAAAAAATTAAATATTTCCATTTATAATGGATAAGCAATTGTTGCAAAGAGTAAAACAACATTCCTATTCCAAACAATATAAATCCTTCCTTTAATAGCCCTGAACCCCAAAACAGTACCGAAGGAACCATAAAAACACCTATAAAAAGAACTTTTAAATGCGGGAATAAAAAAGGTTTAAAGAATTTAAATAAAGCTGTAAGCCCTATAAAAGAAATAATGTTGATAAATACGTTGTGGACATAAATATTTCCTAATGAAATAAGCTGAAACAAAGCATTAAATCTTATTATTACATGGCTATCACTAACTATATCAGTTTCATAATTTCTGTACCAAAAATTCATTTTACTGTAATAATTCTCTCTAAAATAATCTCCGGCATCAAGCCCAAAAATCATTCTAAAGAAATCAAGTGGTTTTGAATGGATTGATTCAAACATTATTTTGCTATCATCAAAATATTTATAGATATCAGTAGTACTTCTGTCTGTATAGTAATAGGTGTAAATAAGTGTGAGTATGATGCTTGACAAAACTTTTAAAGAAAATATACCGATAAACCATTTTTTTGGAATTATTTCATCACTGAAAAAATCCGATTTGTAAATAATCCATAATAAAATGATAAAATAAAATATGGTCAATAGATATCCCAAGCTTTCCTTTTTAAGAGCACTAAGCTACTAAAATTTAATTAATTTAGCCTGATGACCACAAAAGAGCGTTATAAACAGTTCGTAGAACATTTTAGTAAGTCTAATCCGAATGCTGAAACAGAATTAGAGTATTCAAATCCTTTTGAATTACTGGTAGCAGTGATACTTTCGGCTCAATGCACAGACAAAAGAGTGAATATTGTTACTAAAGATTTTTTTAGAAGATTCACTTCACCCAAAGAACTAGCTGAAGCTGATGTTGAAGAAGTCTTTGAATATATAAAAAGTATAAGTTATCCTAATAACAAAGCAAAGCATTTGGTTGGTATGGCAAAATTGTTACAAGACCTATTTAAAGGTAAAGTTCCAAGCGATATTGATGATTTACAAAAATTACCGGGTGTTGGCAGAAAAACGGCAAATGTTATTGCCAGTGTTGTTTATCATAAGCCTGTTATGGCTGTAGATACCCATGTTTTTAGAGTAGCCGACAGAATTGGGTTAACAAAAAATGCAAAAACACCACTTGAAGCAGAACATCAATTAACCAAGAATTTTCAGAAGAGTGTAATTCATATAGCTCATCACTGGCTTATTTTACACGGAAGATATGTTTGTTTAGCCAGAAAACCAAAATGTAAAAGTTGTGAAATCCACTTCTTGTGTAATTCTTATGGAAAATTTTAAAAGTATTTATTTCGAAGTATTGTTTATGTTATAATGTAAACCAACGTTTGATGTCTGCTCAATTGCTGCTTTCGTAATCAAATAAGCTATGCTGCGAAGGTTTCTCAGTTCACATATCGCAACTGAAATAGTAGATTTTTTATACAGTTCTTCAGATTCTTCGTATATCAGCTTTAATCGAGAAAGAGCTCTGCCTAATCTTTCATCTGAACGGACAATCCCGACATAATCGCTCAAAATGGTTTGAAGTTCGGTTTTGGTTTGGGAAACTAATATTTCTTCATTCGGAATTGTTGTGCCTTCATCATTCCAAAATGGAATTCCTGTTTGAAATTCAATCGAATCAATTTCATTTATACTACATAAAAATGCTCGATGAGAAAAAACAAGTGCTTCGAGCAAAGAATTTGATGCCAATCGATTTGCCCCATGTAGTCCGGTTGACGTACACTCACCTGAAGCATATAAATTATGAATAGAAGTTTTTGAGTTAAGGTCAACTTTTATACCCCCACAAACATAGTGAGCAGCAGGTACAACAGGAATCATTTTTTTTGATATGTCAATCCCAATTGATAGGCATTTGTTGTAAATTGTTGGAAAATGAGATGTCAATTTTTCCTTTTCAATATGAGTAGTGTCTAAAAACACATGTTTTTTTCCATACTTTTTCATTTCTGCATCTATAGAACGAGCTACTACATCTCTCGGAGCTAAATCTTTTCTGGCATCATAATGAATCATAAATGCTTCTCCAAAATGATTCCGTAAAATTCCTCCGGCTCCTCTAACGGCTTCAGAAATTAAAAAGGCAGGATTATCGGAAGGATTATACAAAGAAGTGGGGTGAAATTGAACAAATTCCATATTCTCAATGAGTGCTTTAGCTCGATATGCCATTGCAATTCCATCACCTGTTGCTACCGTAGGGTTGGTTGTGCTTTTGTAAGCTTGCCCAATACCTCCAGTGGCTAATAAAGTTATTTTTGATAGCAAAACTTCAATTTTATTTGTTTTTCTATCAAAGACATATACTCCAAAACATTTTTTATCCGGAGATTGACGGGTTACTTTTATTCCTAAATGATGTTGGGTTATTATGTCTATTGCAAAATGATGGTTTAAGATGGTGATGTATGGATGATTTTCTACTTTTTTAATTAAAGCTCTTTCAATTTCATTACCGGTTAAGTCTTTGTGGTGTAGTATTCTGTAATCAGAATGACCTCCTTCTTTAGCCAAGTCAAACTCGCCAAACTCATTTTTATCAAAATTTGTCCCCCACTCAATTAGTTCTTGGATTCTCTCCGGAGCTTCCTCAACAACAGTTCGAACTACTTTTTCATTACAAAAACCATCTCCTGCAACCAAAGTATCTTTAATGTGGCTTTCAAATGAGTCACTATTTTTTATCACAGCGGCAATACCTCCTTGTGCGTATTTTGTATTGCTCTCATCTTCATCAACCTTTGTGATTATCGTAATTTTTACTTGTTTTTTGATGTTAAAAAAGTGTTCAGCTACTTTGTAGGCATAGCTAAGCCCAGCAATTCCGGAGCCCACGATTAAAAAATCGGTTTGATGCTGGATTGAACTATTTTTTGAAGGCTGATTCATTAATCATCGAACTAACTGAGTTCCAACATTCTGTTAACTGATTTTAAGGCTTTTAATCGGATGTCTTCAGGAACGAAAATTTCGGGTTGTAAATGAACCAAACTGGCATGAATTTTTTCAAGTGTGTTTAGTTTCATATACGGGCATTCGCTGCAAGCACATGTGTTGTTTGTATTTGCAGGAGCAGGTATCAATATTTTCGATGGAACAGATTGTTTCATTTTGTGAATAATTCCAACTTCTGTTGCAACAATATATTCAGTAGCGCTGTCTTCTTTAACAAATTTAAGTAGAGCGGTTGTTGATCCAATAAAATCCGCTTCATTCAATATATTTTCTTGACATTCGGGGTGAGCAATAAGCTTAGCATTTGGGTATTTCCCTCTCAAAAATTGTAGTTTATCGGTAGATATTTCAATATGTACTTCGCAAGCACCATCCCATAAAACCATATTTCTTCCTGTTTTTTTTGCTACATATCTCCCTAAATTAATATCCGGAGCAAAAATAATTTTTTCATCTTTTGGCAGGCTCTCAACTATTTTTACCGCATTTGAAGAGGTACAAATAATATCACTCAATGCTTTTATTTCTGCAGAACAATTTATATAGCTGATTACGGTATAATTGGGATAATTTTTTAAAAAAGCTTTGAATTTATCAGTAGGAGCAGAATCTGCTAAAGAACATCCAGCGTTTAAATCCGGAATAATTACTTTTTTTGTTGGATTTAGAATCTTCGCGGTTTCACCCATAAAATGCACACCTGCAAATAAGATAACATCAGCTGTAGTTTTACTTGCTTCCTGAGCTAGACCAAGACTATCACCAATATAATCAGCAATATCTTGAATTTCTTCCTGTTGATAATAATGGGCTAAGATGATTGCATTTTTTTCTTTTTTTAATCGGTCAATTTCTGCAATAATATTTTTTCCATTATCCAAATGGGCAGTTACATATCCTTTTTTATTAATATCTTTTGAAATGCTCATTCATTCTTTTTTTGTAAAATTACCATTTATAGGGTAATAAAAGATAGAGAATAGTCAAAAAATAAAGGAAAAGAAGAAGTTATAAACAAAGAGTTATTACAAAATAAAAAGTCAAAAAAGTTTCAAAAACATGAATTTTATCATATTTTTGTAAAATCAAATTTCTTTAAGAAGAAAATGAAAAATAAACCGGAACCTCCCCATTGCGAGTCATGTGATTCAAGACCAAAATCAGTGTTTTGTGCCTTGGCAGGTAATGAAATGCATGATATATCGTCTAATAAAGGAAGTAGTTTTTACGAAAGAGGTCAGGTTATTTTTCATGAAGGAAACAGAATAAATGGTATTTATTGTGTAAACAAAGGTAAAATTAAAATTTACCAAACAGGCTCAGAAGGCAAGGAACAAATTATTCGTTTTGCAAAAGAAGGAGATATCATTGGTTATAGAGCATTGCTTAGTGAAGGACCACTTTCTGCCTCAGCAGCAACTTTAGAAGAATCAATAGTTTGCTTTATACCGAAATCATTTGTACTTAATATCATTCAAAACAACCCTAATTTTAATTTCAAACTCTTGAAGATGTTAAGTAAAGAGTTGGGAGAAGCTGCCAGAATAATAACTGATTTGGCTCAAAAACCTGTTCGAGAACGATTAGCAGAGTCGTTGTTGTTATTAAAAAACACATTTGAATTGGATGAGGAAAAAAACATACAAGTGAAACTCTCCAGAGAAGAACTCGCAAACATTGTAGGGACAGCTACAGAATCCGTAATTCGATTGCTCTCTGAGTTCAAAAAAGATAAGTTAATTGATATTGAAGGCAGAAATATAAAACTTATCAATATCCCAGCATTGACAAGAGAAGCAAATATCATGGATTAATTTTGGCACAACATTTGTTTTTTTAATTAAAAACTAAATGTTATGAAAAAGCTTTTATTTATTTCCCTGATTTTTATAGGTTTATCCCTTACTAGTTGTATAGTTGTTGATTCTTGTCCAGGTCCGAATGGACGAGATGGATATGCTTATTTTGGTGTAGATTATGATAGGTTTCCAATATATAGTTATTGGGACAATAATAATTCTATTCCTCATAATCCCATAATTGGTCAATATTATTTATCAGGTCCAGGAACTTTTCAATTTGAATATTTTATCAATGAACACGAATATTGGTATGGAACATATCAAATTTGGATTAATAGAGGTGGACCCGGTAGACCAGATGGAATACCTGGCTTTGATGGGGCGGATACCTATTTATTCTTAGTTTGCAACCCAAATGGTTTTTATGAATATCGCGAAAATCACCAAAGAAAAGAACTTGATATCAAGACCGCAGAAGGTAGTTTTGGAAATTATAAAATTGTTGTAAATGCTCAAAAAACAACTATTGAAGAAAGACCGGCTCATTCTCCAAAATATATTCAAAACAAACCGTCAACAATTACAATGAAATGATTCCTTCTATTTCAGTAGCCTTTTTATAGATGTTTATAACTTCATCAGATGAAATGACCATCTCTTTTGCAGTAATGCTAATAAATTTATTATTACTGGATTGACGGGTTGTAATAATAGCTTCGCTACCAAACAGCGACTCAACCCTAGCTAGTTTATGATTATCAGCAGGAATAATAAATTTAAACATGTATAGATGAGGCCATTCGCATTGGTCATCTAATTTATTTTTTAAGTTGTCAAAGAATTCAGAATTCATTTTTCAAAGTTAATTTATTTTTAATTCTGATGATAATCATTGTTTGAACGAACTATTACATGTAATTTAGTATGTATAAAACTTAAAAACTCATGAAAAATATTTTAGTTCCGACAGATTTCTCAACATGCAGTGTTAATGCGATTAAAGTTGCCGTTCAGCTGGCAGAAAAAACAAAAGCAAAACTTCACATTCTGCATGTTATTGAAACACCTGTAGTGGCTTATGATGCTGGTATGGTGAATTTTGAAAGCCTTCCACAAGCCATGTTTTTAAAAGAAATTGCTGAGAAGAGCATGAAAAGTCTTTTAAAAGAAAATTTTTTAAAGAAAGTAGCTGTTCAATCAAAAATTGAATACGATGCCATCTATAAAAGAATTAATCAATATGTCGAAAATAACAAAATAGATTTAGTTGTTATGGGTTCGCATGGAGCTAAAGGATTTAATGAAATTGTATTAGGTTCTAATGCAGAGAGGGTTGTTAGGTATTCAAGCTGCCCTGTGTTAACAATCAAAAAAGAATATAAAAACTTTAAAATTGAGAATATTTTGCTTGCTTCTAATTTTAACTCAGAAGCCGACAAAGTATATAAATTATTTTCTTCATTTTCGAATTTATTCAAAGCAAAATTGCATTTTGTGAGGGTTAACACTCCCATAAATTTTGAAACTACTGCTGATAGTAGAAAGACGATGGAAAAATTTGCCAAAAGAAACAAATTAAAAGGATATTCATTTGGAATATACAACGACTTTACTGAAGAGGAAGGGATTTTGAACTTTGCTGATGAAATTTCTGCTGATTTACTTGTTATTGGTACACATGGCAGAACAGGATTAGCCCATTTAATTAAAGGAAGTATCACCGAAGATTTATTAAATCACTCAAAAAGAGCTGTATTAAGTATAAAAATTAAATAAAGGTTTCAAAAAGTAATAATCCCGAACTGTAAAACAGTTCGGGATTATTTTATCTAGTTACAAATTGCAATCATAAAAACTATTCGGCTGATAATTGAAAAGAATTGCTTTTTACTTCCAAACCGTAGTATCTTCTCGAAAATTTAAACGAGCCTTTCTTTTTTTTGGCTGTGCAGTATTGTTTGTTTTTTTATTTTTATTCTTGTTTAGAAATTCAATTCTAACACATTTTACCCAAAACATAACGAAACAGTTGTCAAAAAAATACAATGTTCAGTTTATTGTTAAAAATTCTGAATTTATAGGTTTAAAAACAGCTGAGTTTAGAGAAATATATATTGTTGATTCAACCAAAAACGATACTTTATTTTCAACTCAAAAAATTATTGCAGAAATAAGTTTACTGAATTTATTAAGAACTCATCTCCGATTTTCAAGTGTTCAAATTGAAAAATTAAACATGAATTTAATTGACAAAAAAGAATACAACAATTTTTCTTTTTTCTTTAAAAACACAAAAGATGTTCAGAAAAATAAAAAACCAAAACAAACCATAAATTATGCAGATGCAAGCGAAAAATTATTGAAATTAATTTTTGATGTGATTCCTCATGAATTTAATGCAAACCAAATTGCTTTCTCATTGATAACAGACAGTGTGGATTATACATTTAAGTCTGATAACATTAGAATTTATAACGGTCAATTTTTCTCAACCTTCACTACATCTGAAAATGATTCAATTTCTAGTTGGAAAACATTGGGTAGTATTGATTTTGCTTCAAATACAGGAGAAATAAAGTTAATCAGAGAAAATTCTTCCTCTTTTTTTCCACTCTATAGTAAATACAAGTTGAAAGTAGCAGTTGATACGCTTACTTTAAGCTTAAATTCAATGAAAAAAGATGGAGATAGATTGATGCTCAGCGGAAAAGCCAATTTGAATAATTTTTTTGTAAACCACTGGAGGATTTCTCCCAAAAATGTAACTGTTCTAAATAGTTCAATGGAATTTAATTTTACTATTGGGGATAGTTATTTTCAAGTGGATAGCTCAACTGTTGCTAAATTAAATAAGATAACCGTTATTCCTTATGTAAAAGTACAATTAAGTCCATATAAAGAGATGATATTAAACGTTGTAATACCAAAAGTATCATCGAATAATTTTTTTGAATCATTGCCACACGGGTTATTTGAAAATTTAGAAGGTATTGAAACATTGGGTGAAATTGATTATAAGCTCATGTTTTCAATGAATACAAACTTTCCGGATAGTGTTCAATTTAGCTCGACTTTGAGTCCTCATCACTTTAAAATCAAAAAATACGGAAGAACCAATTTTTCAAAAATCAATGATGAATTTTTATATACTGCTTTTGATGGTGATAGGGCAATTCGAACATTTCCAGTAGGTTCATCAAACCCAAGTTATACACCGCTTGATCAAATAAGTAACTTTTTACAGCAATCCATTCAAAATTCAGAAGATGGAAATTTTTACGGACATAAAGGGTTTAATGAAAGACGATTCAGAGAATCTATTGCTGAAAACTATAAGAAAAAGCGATTTGCTAGAGGAGCCAGCACAATTTCTATGCAATTGGTTAAAAATCTCTTTTTAAGAAAAAACAAAACCATTGCCAGAAAAGTTGAAGAAGCGCTTTTGGTATGGCTTATTGAACAAAATAGACTGATTTCAAAAAAACGAATGTTTGAGGTGTATTTAAATATTATAGAATTTGGTCATAATGTATATGGAATAGGAGAGGCTTCACAGTTTTATTTCAATAAAACTCCAATTCAACTTAATTTGGAAGAAAGTATTTTTTTGTCTATGATTGTTCCTCGACCAAAGTGGTATATGTATCATTTTGATGAAACCGGAAATTTAAAAGAGAACACACAAAGCTATTTTAATCTAATAGGCGGATTATTGGTAAAACATAAAGCAATTACTGAAGAACAATTTGGAAGCCTCACAAATAAAATTGAATTAAGTGGTAAAGCAAAAGAATTTCTCATTAAAAAAGACACTACAATTAATGCTGAAAAGTTGATGATTGAAGATGAGAAAGAATAGTTAAATTCACTTAAAAGATATTGGGAATATCTCTTCGAATGAGTTTTAAATCTTGAAGAAGTGCTGATTTTACTTTGATTGTGAAAGTATAACTTTGTCTGAAACCCATTGGTATCCATTGAATGTTCATTTCCCAGCAATGTAAATCTCTGTAAACTCCGATAGAAGTGTAAGTTAAATCGTGTTGTTGAAAGTCATATCCGGAAGATACCCCAACCTTCCATTTTTTGGTTAGACTTATATCCCCTGTAAAATTAACCGTTTGAACAACACTTTTTGAACTCTCAAAAGTAGGCTTGTTATAATATATATTATAAGCAAAATTTAGTGTCCAAGGGATATCAAAATCAATATAGCTGTTTATGTTTGAATAGATATAAGCAAGCTCTGCTTCACTGGCAAACTTGCTTGTTTTTTCAGTTTTTAAAGTTGTTTTACTTTTAAGCGAAAAACCTAAATTCATTGAGGCACTGGTTAACCTTCCAATTTCTCCGGTTTTACTCAAATGCGAAACATTTAATCGGTTTCCACTAGTATCAAGAGCATACGGGTCAACCAAAGCGTTGAAATTTATATTAAATTTATTAAATAAGCTTGTTCGTGCACCGATAATTACATTGCTCCAGTTAAATGAATCTGCAAGCATATTGTAATTGGTATTGATGCTTAAATTGTCGAGTAGAGTAACCTTTTTAATAGGATTTAATGAATCTTTTTTCGTTTTTACTTTCATCTCAAGGTTTTGCAAAAGCCCAAGATTTAATAATCCTGCTTTTGAGGTGTTTGTTCCACCGTAGATTCCATTTTCAAACACAGAATATTTATAGACAACATTATTTGTGTCGGTATATGTTTTTAAACTGCTATTGTTTTCAGGGGTATAACTAATACCAACACTAGGGGTAACAACGTGGCGAATAGCAGTTATTCGCTTGTTTTTAAATAAATACATTCCGTAAAATTTGGTGGTAAGATTTGCTGAAGTATTATAATAACCACCTCTGGCAAATTTGGAAATTGTATCTGAGATTACTGTATTTGTATTTTTATCAATAGATTTTTCTGTTGTTTTTAAATACCAAAGTTCAGTGTAGTTAAATGAAGGAGTTAACGTAAAATATTTCATCATTTTAATTGATGTATTAATGGGAATAGTATGCTTTATTCCGTTTTTGATATGACTATAAAGCAATTCCGGCTGAGCAATTCTAAAAAGAGAATCTTGTGCAGTAACTTCATTTCTTAAATTTAAAGAGTATGAAAGGCCGATTTTTTCATATTGCCTTTGAGAAACAGAGCTTTTTTTACCAACTAACGGATAAATACGAGCAACATTAAATGCAATTTCCGGTAGTCTCACATTTACTTGTTTGGATAATGTATTTTGGCTGTGAGAGCTATTGATATTCAAAGTAAAAGGTTTGTTGTTCCACCGTTTTGTATATGAAATATTTGAATTAAAATTGGTAGAAAGATAATCATTGGCAGAGCTATTAAAGTTGTTTACAAAGTTGGAGCTGGTACCAAAATTCACATTAGCAGAAAAAATACTAAGAGGTCTGGCTTTTGGATCTTGATTGTGTTTCCATCGAAAAAAGAAATCGCGTCTTTCTGTGTAATCCGGAAACTCTTTTTCTCCATTGATGAATTCTGAATAATTGGTTTCAACATTTCCGTTAAAATGATATCTATTGTTGTAGTTTGATATGAATTTAGCCCCCCAACTTCCCTTTGTATAAAAGTCAGCTGTTATTTGAGCATCTAAGTGTTGATTGATATACAAATAGTAACCACCATTTAAAAGAAAAAGACCTAATTGATCGCTTTCACCGGGCATAGGTATTATAATTCCTGACTTTTGTTTGTCTGTATTTGGGAAAAAACCAAATGGAATAGCAAATGGAGTAGGGGTATTCTCAATAAACAAATCAGCAGGTCCGGTTATTATTTTATCGTTTGGAATAATTTTTATTCGGTTTGTCCCAAAATGATAGTGAGGTTCAGCCATGTTGCACGTGGTGTATTTCCCGTTTCTAATATAAAGTACGTTGTCTGGGTTTTTGTAGATTTTTTGACCGTGTATATATCCTTCTCCCTCTTGTGTTTTAACATCTGTGATTATACCTTTTTGGGTGTCAAAATTATATTTGATTTCATGGGCATAAAATTCTTTTTCTTTTTGCTTAAAATATGGCTCACCAATGTATTTTCCTGTCGAATCTTTCACACCTCTTGCTGTAACTACATTTGAATCTAATTTAGATTCAATATCTTCTGATTTCAATTGTAAATCTTCATACTTTACTTCAGACTCACCAAACAAAAATATTTGTTGCGATTTTAAATCAAATCGGATTGAATCTCTGGCTTTGTACTCAACTTTTGACTTCATTGCATCTTTAGAGATGAAAGAATCTATTGGAAGAACAAGGGAACTATCAGTTTTTAAACTATCAGTATCTTGTAATTGTGAGAAAACAGTTTGTGTAATTGTCATTAACACAAAAAGTAGAAATTGATGGAAGTGTCTGGTATAAAAGTTGCTTTTCATTCAAAAACAATAGCCAATAAGGCTCTTAAATCAACTATTTGGAATTATTAACATTACCATTTTAATAAATTACACCAATTGGAATGAGGGCTCAAAGGTAAAAAAAATAAATTTGACCGTAGGTATGTTGAAAATCAATAATATTCAAAACTTTAAACCGACTAATAAACGCATAATCTTATTGTTTATGTTTTTTATGTCATCGGTTTTTTTTACTAATCAAGCAAATTCCTTAGATGATTTCTTTGGAATCAAAACCGTTGTTATTGATGCCGGCCATGGTGGTAAAGACGGCGGCTGTGTCGGAGCTATCGCAAACGAGAAAAATATAGCCCTATCCATTTCTTTAAAATTGGGAAAATATATTGAAGAAAACTTTTCTGATGTAAAAGTAATTTATACCCGAACAACAGATGTATTTTTAGAACTTACTGAGCGTGCAAGAATTGCAAACAAAGCAGATGCTGATTTATTTATTTGTATCCATGTAAATTCAGGAGCAACAACATCAGCAGTTGGAACCGAAACCTACGTTATGGGATTGCATAAAACCGAATCAAATCTGAAGGTAGCTCAACGAGAAAATGCTTCTATATTATTGGAAGACGATTATAAATCTAAATATGAAAATTTTGACCCTAACTCGCCTGAATCATACATAGTTTTAACTCTCACTCAAAGTGCACATCTTGAGCAAAGTTTATTGTTTGCCAGCAAAATACAAAAAGAATTTACAGAAAAGGTTGGCAGATACAACAGAGGAGTTAAACAAGCAGGATTTCTGGTTTTACACCAAACATCAATGCCCAGCGTTTTGATTGAAACTGGATTTATTACAAACAAAGAAGAAGAAAAATTTCTAGCCTCTGATATCGGTCAAGATTATATGGCATCTGCAATTTACAGAGCTTTTAAAGACTATAAATATGAAATTGAAGATAAAGGCAAGAATACTGAAACAGAAGTAAAAAAACTCAATGAACAGGAACCCAAAGAAACTGTAGAAAACAAAGAAAAACCGGATAAAAAAGAAAAAAATAAAATTAAAGAGGAAAGTGAAAAAGGTGTAGTTTTTAAAATTCAAATTGCAACATCTTCGGTTAAAACTGAACTAAAACCGGAAAATTTTTCAGGATTGGAGGGGGTTACTCTATATGAAGCTGGCGGACTATACAGATACACATACGGTAACGAAAAAAACATGGGCGACGCAAACCGACTCCAACTGCAACTAAAAGAAAAAGGGTTTAAAGATGCTTTTATTGTCGCATTCAAAGACGGAGAGCGGATTGCAATTAGCGAAGCAATAAAACTGCAAGAAAAATAGAAAGTTAGATAAATCATTTTTTGTCATGTAAATTGATTTTTCGATATTTGCAGTCAATTTTTTCAAATGAATATTTCTAAAGAAGTTAAAGTTGGTTTTTTCTCATTATTAGGCATAGCCCTATTGGTGTGGGGTTACAATTTTTTGAAAGGAACCAATATTTTTTACAAATCAAAAACATTATACACCATATATCCATCAGTATCCGGATTGGTAAAGTCATCACCGATTTTAATCAATGGATTTCAGGTAGGTGTAGTTGAAACTATCTATTTCCACCCTGATAATTCAGGAAGAATTGTTGTAAAATTAGTTTTAAGCGAAACTGATTTTTTAATTCCTTCAAATTCAATAGCACGTTTGGTAAGCCTCGATTTTTTAGGCTCAAAAGCCATAACGCTTCAAATTGGAGATAGCAAAACATCAGTAAATTCAGGCGATACGTTAACTGCTGATTTAGAGAAATCGATGCTTGACGGTATGTCTGAACAAATTATTCCTATAAAAGACAAAGCCGAACGATTGATTGAATCTATGGACAAGTCATTGGAGCGAATAGATACTGTTTTAATGGATATTGATGATGTATTAAGCGAAAGAAACAAACAACGTTTTTCTGAAGCATTACTTAATCTTAACGCAACAATCATAGCATACAAAGAAGTTTCTGATAATATTAATGCCTCCATGAAGAATCTTCAGCCGGCAATAAAAAACTTCAAAACTTTTAGTGATTCATTAGCCGTTCTTCAAATGAATACAACACTTCAAAAAGCTCAGGCTACATTTGATGATTTATCTGTTATAATGAGCAAAATCAATAAAGGAGAAGGAACAATGGGACAATTGATAAATAACGACAGCTTATATTTAAACTTACAATCTGCTACCAAAGATATAGATAAACTTTTAATTGATATGAAAGAGAATCCAAAACGATACGTACATTTTTCAATTTTTGGAAGAAAAGATAAAGAATAAATATGGCAATTTCATCAATCATTTTCATACTACTTTTTGCTTCTGCTGTGTTTTTGTTTACTAAAAACATTAAAAAAGTAATCAGAAATATTCGTTTAGGAAAACCACTCGACCGGTCAGACAGAAAAGACGAGAGACTAAAATTGATGATAAAAGTTGCATTGGGTCAATCAAAAATGGTTGTTCGCCCCTTTGCAGGATTTCTTCATATTTTGGTTTATTTGGGTTTTATAATTATCAATATTGAAGTTCTTGAAATTATTTTAGATGGCATACTTGGTACTCACAGGCTATTTTCTTTTTTAGACAGTTTCTACTTCTTTTTGATTGCCAGCTTTGAAGTATTGGCTGTGTTGGTTTTAGTGTCCTGTTTGATATTTTTTGCCAGAAGAAATATAGCTCGTTTAAAAAGATTTTCTGGAGTTGAAATGACCAGCTGGCCCAAGTCTGATGCCAATTATATTTTGATTACTGAAGTTTTGTTGATGTCTGCATTTATTTTAATGAATGCTGCCGATACAGCACTTCAAAACATTGGTTCTGAGCATTATACTATGGTTGGTACCTTTCCGATAAGTGGATTTTTCGTAGAAGCACTTGGAACAAATGAATCGTCTTTGATTTTGATAGAACGAAGCATGTGGTGGTTTCACATCATCGGAATTTTTTCCTTTTTAAACTATTTACCCTACTCAAAACACTTGCATGTGATTTTGGCTTTCCCAAACGTATATTATTCCAAACTTGAACCTAAAGGACAGTTTGATAATATGCAATCAGTTAAAAAAGAAGTAGAACTGATGTTTAACCCAGAAGCTGATCCTTACGCAGCACCTGCTGAACCACAAACTGAACCTTCAAGGTTTGGAGCAAAAGATGTTACAGACTTTACGTGGAAACAATTGATGGATAGCTATACATGTACAGAATGCGGTAGATGTACATCGGTTTGCCCTGCGAATATCACAGGAAAACTATTATCACCACGAAAAATTATGATGGATACCAGAGATAGACTCGTTGAAGTAGGTAATAATATTGATAAAAACGGAAACGAGTTTAATGATGGAAAATCATTGTTAAGAGATTACATTACTGAAGAAGAAATTTTAGCATGTACCAGTTGTAATGCTTGTACAGAAGCCTGCCCGGTAAATAATGACCCATTATCTGTTATTGTAGATTTACGCAGGTATTTAATCATGGAAGAATCTAAAGCTCCTTCAGAGTGGACAGGAATATTTACAAATATGGAAAACAACGGGGCTCCATGGCAGTTTGCTCAGGCAGACCGTTTAAAATGGAAAGATGAAGAATAAATTAATAGAAACTACTGTTGACGGAAAAAAAATAAGTCCGCTGCTATCTCCTGAGGTAAAAAATTACTTAATTGATATTGACGGGACAATTTGTGAAGATATTCCCAATGAAGAACCCGAACGAATGGAGTTTGCAAAAATTTATGATGGAGCTTTAGAAACTATAAATAATTGGTTTAATGAAGGTCATTTTATCACCTTTTTTACCTCAAGAACAGAAGTGCACAGAGAGGTAACAGAAAAATGGCTTAAAAAACATCAATTTAAATATCATGCACTATTGATGGGAAAACCAAGAGGAGGAAACTATCATTGGATTGACAATCATATTGTAAGAGCTACACGGTACGAAGGAAAATTCACTGAACTGGAAAAAAGAACAGCAACAATTGAAGTATTTAAACAGTAAAATATGAGTAATTTGAAAGTAACTACAATGGCTGAAATGATGGCTGCAGGTCAAGAACCTGAAGTATTGTTTTGGGTGGGGTGTGCAGGTAGTTTTGATGATAGAGCTAAAAAAATAACACGAGCATTTGTGAAAATTCTAAACAGTGTAGGAATAAACTTTGCTGTTTTAGGTACCGAAGAAAGTTGTACGGGCGACCCTGCAAAAAGAGCAGGAAATGAATTTCTGTTTCAGATGCAAGCAATGGGAAACATTCAAATTTTGAATGCTTACAACATTAAAAAAATAGTAACAACCTGTCCACACTGCTTCAATACCATTAAAAATGAATACCCAGATTTAGGTGGAAAATACCAAGTAGTTCATCATTCTCAATTCTTACAAGAACTTATTGATAACGGTAAACTAACTGTTCAAGGAGGGGAGTTTAAAGGTAAAAAAATTACTTTTCATGACCCTTGTTATTTAGGAAGAGCCAACGATGTATATGAAGCCCCTCGAGAATTGATACAGAAATTAGATGCCGAATTGGTAGAAATGAAGAGATGCAAATCTGGCGGATTTTGCTGTGGAGCAGGAGGCGCTCAAATGTTTAAAGAAGCAGAAAATGGTGAAAAAGAAATAAACATTGAACGCACTGAAGAAGCATTAGAAATTAAACCGGATATTATAGCAACAGGCTGTCCGTTTTGCATGACCATGATGACAGATGGCGTTAAATTAAAAAATAAAGAAACAGAAACGAAAGTATATGATTTGGCTGAATTAATTGCTAAATCAAACGACTTGTAAAACACATTTCCATGAATCAAAATTACCATACATTTCCGGAGAACAGTAAAGTTTGGATTTACCAATCTTCTCAAGTTTTTGACGAAGATGATAAAAATTTTATTAAAGTTAGAGTAGATGAGTTTATTGAAAAATGGGACTCGCACGGCAATTTGTTAAAAGCTGACTTTGATGTTCTGAACAATTTGTTTTTAGTGTTTTTTGTTGATGAGCAAGGAGACAGAATGTGTGGCTCTGCTCAAGACAGATTGTTAAGGCTGGTTAAAGAATTAGAAGGTGAATTAGAGGTTGAGTTGCTTAACAGAATGAATCTATCGTATATAAAAAATAGTGAGGTTTATGTTGCTAAGATGCATGAATTTTCTCAACTCTACAAAGACGGAATAATAAACGATACAACACTTGTTTTTGATAATACAGTTACAACAAAAGCTGCTTTTGATACACAGTGGAAATTGCCTTTTGTAAATAGTTGGCACAAACAGATTGTGTAATTAAAAGAGGTTCTTAACAAGGAAAAATGAGTAAAAAAGAGAATAAAAAGTAAGAAATCGATAAAAATCAAAGCTGATTTTTAGAAAAAAAACAAAAATTTGATAAGATGCTATTGTGCAACGGTCTTATTATTTTAAAAATGAAAAGAGACTATAATCCCACTATGGGTTATTGTGTATAGTTCAATCTTTAACTTCCTTATATCCTAACGCCAACAATGGTTACATCATCAACTTGCTCAAGATTTCCTTTCCATTCTTCGAAAACTTCGTTCAACTTTTGTTTTTGTGCAGCCATCGTCTCGGCAGACATGGAGATTAACAATTCCTGCAATTGTTTATACTTAAATTTCTTTCCGGCAAGCCCTCCA
>JADYZM010000015.1 GCA_020853105.1 Flavobacteriales bacterium
TAACTGTGTCTGTACTGCCGCATGACCCGCTTATTGTATAGGTTATCACGTGGCTGCCTACTCCTGCTGTTGTCGGGTTAAATGTGCCGTTTGTCGCATTGGTTATGCCTGTTCCACTCCATGTACCTCCGATTTCAGCGGCAGTTAAATTAACAGCGGAAGCATTTGCACAGAACGGTCCGGCAGGATTTATGGTTGCATCGCAACTGGCAGAGCAGTTTGGAACAGTTGATAAATCTGTGATTTCATAAAAATTACCTCCTCCATCTGTAACCTTTATTTGAGTGGCTCCACCAGGAGGTGTTACTGTTGTTCCAGTACCGAAATTAACATAACCCGCAGGTGTATTGCAAGTTGTTGCTGGCGTCATTCCATTCAAACAAGTTCCAAAAGTCCATGAATAGCCACATGCCTGACATTCAGTCTGATTCGTAATTGGAGTTGAACTTGCAGGCATCCATTGAGCCCAAGTGTATGGGCCTGTTCCTCCAGATACGGTTAAATCACCGTTTGTTTCCTTACATACAGTTAAGTTTACGGTAGTACATGCATTTGGAACCACACTAACATCTTCAACATAGTAATATGCATACGGATTCATAACACTAGCGTTGGAGCACACATAGTTAGTGCCTGAATTGCCATTAAAATTTCCTATTGTAATGAATTTTTCGCCTCCTGTTGCTAGATATGTCCATTCTAATTTTGTCCAACCGTTGGTTGTTAAAATTGGTGAGCCTGCATACGTAAGTTGTGGTGTTACTCCATACGAACCTAAATCCGAATTACTTCCTACCGTTGAACAGTTTATAGCTATCAATGAATTAGAAAAATGTACTGCAAAATTATTTGATGCCCATTTAACATTATCAGCCAAACTCACCCAAAATGAAACACAGTATTGTTGTCCGGCTGTTAATGGGGTAGTTAGCTCACCTTCTAAATACTCTCTCCACCCCGAACCTCCAGCAGAATTACAATCATTCGGCATTAAAGCCATACCTTCATATATAATGATTCCTGCATATCCATTACCGGTTCTAGCCGGTTCTGTTCCTAATATATTTGCGGGCACATCTACCCCCATAGATCCTAGAGTATTGCAAGCATTGTATAAGTCAGAAGTTGAGCATGTATCTCCAACAATACTGATATATGGGTCAACCCAATTTGCTGCTTTATTTAATTCGCTCGGACCAACAGGACATGAAGAATACGTTTCAAAACTAGGGTTCATTACTAAATTTTGTGCAACAGCATTTGCTGAAAAAATTACAATTGCTCCAAAGCACAATAAAAAATTTCTACGTAATCTCATTTTTTTAACCTTAATATTTTGATTTTAATCAAATATAATTATGAAATAATTTATAAGGAATATAATTTGTTTCTCTACATTAGATTTATAAAGCATAAATTATGTATATAAATGGTAGAAATTTAAAAAAAAATAATTTAAAATTATATCACTTATTTTTGCCAACACATTAATTTTCTGTTTATTACAAAAGCACTAAATATTTAGTCTTATTAAATTCACGCCTAAATATTTAGCAGATTAATTCTATTTTATTAGCACTACAAACAAAAATAAACACATAGTGTTAACAAATATAACATTTTTTGTTAAATTATTAAAGTAACAGGGGGGGGGTTGAATAAAATATTATTTCATCACAATTCGAACAGAGTTTCTGCTTTTTTGAATGAGTAAAGTTTCTTTGTCTTTTGTGAATTTATTTATTGTTTCTTCATCATAATGTCTAATTGTGAGCAATTCAACATCATCGTTGTATTTAACAGCATATTTTAAATTCAAGTTCTCTATAAGTTTTGATATTTTTTGCTGATTATAATCAACACAAACAGAAAAACTGATTGCAGAATTTTGCATCAAATGAATTTTAACTCCCAATTGAGAAAAAACTCCAAAAATATGACTCAAATGATCTTCCATTATAAATGAATAATCTCGAACTGATATTGAAATTAGTACTAAATTTTTCTTAAAAATATAACTCGGAATAAACGAATCTTCAGAAGTGTTTTCATTTATTAAAGTTCCAGATTCGTTTGGATTAACAAATGATTTTACATACAACGGAATGTTTTTGTTTTGTAATGGTTTAATTGTTTTGGGGTGAATAACCGACGCCCCATAGTATGCTAACTCGATAGCCTCACGATACGAAATGTTATTAAGTTTTTGAGTATCGTTAAAATATTTTGGGTCAGCATTCAACATACCAGGAACATCTTTCCATATAGTTACATCGTTAGCATTCAGGCAATAAGCTAAAATTCCGGCAGTGAAATCAGAACCTTCTCGCCCTAATGTTGTAGTAAAATTTTCTGAACTTGAGCCGATAAACCCTTGAGTTATCAATATGGTTTGTTCTTTTCCGGTAAATTCACAGGCTAGTTTATCATTTGCAAGTTTTTCTGTAAGTTCCCAATTGATACGTGCATCTCTATGGGTGTTATCAGTTTGTATAATATTTCTAATATCTATCCATTTATTATTAACTCCGACATAGTTAAGGTAAGCACTTACAATTTTTGTTGAAACTATTTCACCGACTGAAACAATTTGGTCATATACATAATCATATTCTCTTGTTGGTGCATCTTCAATTTCCCATTCAATTTCAACAAATGAATTATGAATGTCTTGAAAAATTTGATGTTCACAGTCCCCAAATAATTCTTTGATTATCAAATAATGAAAATCTTTGACCTGTTGAAGATATTCCAAACATTTTCCATCAGCATTCATATACGATTCTACGACTTTTTCTAAAGCATTAGTTGTTTTATCCATTGCTGAAATAACAATGGTTAAATCGTCGTCATACAATCGGATTACTTTTTCAACATTCTTGACAGCTTCGGCATTTTTGACAGACGCCCCACCAAACTTAAAAACTTTCATCTTTTTATTAACCTAATATTCAAATCTCAATTTACCATTTATCCATTGTGGATCGAATTCGGCATCAAATTTTTTGTAAAAATTCAATGCAGGTTCATTCCAATCAAGCACTTGCCAAATCATTTGTCTAACTTTTAATTCTTTAGCAGCTTTTATAGTTTCTGCAAATAATAATTGCCCAACACCATTTCCTCTATATTGTTGCTTAACAATAATATCCTCCAAATATAAATTTTTACCCGTCCATGTAGAATATCGAATATAATAAAAAGACATGCCTATAATTTGATTTTCTACTTCAGCTAGTAAAATCCAAAACCAAGGTTGGTTGCCAAAACCATCTTTTTTTAATTCATCAATAGTAATTTTTACTTCAGAAGAAGCTTTTTCATAACCGGCAAGTTCTTTTATTAATTCTACTACTTCAGTTAAATCCTCAGGTGTTGCTTTTCTAACTCTAATTTCCATGAGAACAAAAGTAATAAAGTAATTAACAAACATTAATACAGTATGGATTAAACTTTATTATTAAAATTCATTACTTTGCAATCAAAATAAATTTTCATGATGAATGTTAAAACACTAAACGAGTTTATATTGGATAAACAACACGAATTTCCATACGCTTCAGGCGAACTGACTCGTTTACTAAACGATATAGGTATTGCTTCAAAAATTGTTAATAGAGAAGTTAGAAAAGCAGGGTTACTTAGTATTTTGGGGGCTTCCGGCACTGAAAATATTCAAGGTGAAGATCAACAAAAACTTGATGTTTATGCAGACAATCAATTTATTAATGCATTCAAATATGGAGGTCAAGTTTGTGCTGTTGCTTCAGAAGAAAATGAAACTTTTTTGACGTTTGACAACGAGCCTTCCAAACACGGAAAATACATAGTTACTTTCGACCCACTCGATGGTTCTTCAAATATTGATGTTAACGTTTCTATTGGAACAATTTTTTCTATTTATAGAAGAGTAACTACAGAAGGGGCACCACAATTAGAAGATTTTTTACAAAAAGGAAGTCAACAAGTTGCAGCAGGATATGTGGTTTATGGACCATCAACTATGTTGGTTTATACAACCGGTCGTGGAGTGAATGGTTTCACGCTCGATCCATCAATTGGAGTATATTGTTTGTCTAATCCGGATATGAAAATGCCTGAAAATGGAAGAATTTATTCATTTAATGAAGGGAATTACAACAGTTACTCTCCCGGACTTCAAAAATATTGTGATTGGGTAAAAGAGGAAGATAAATCTACAGGACGACCATACTCATGTCGTTACATCGCTTCTATGGTTTCTGATATTCATAGAAATCTAATAAAAGGTGGAGTTTTCTGCTACCCCGCAACGAAAGGCTCCCCAAATGGAAAACTCAGGCTTTTATATGAATGCAACCCTATGGCTTTTATTGTTGAACAAGCCGGTGGAATTGCAACTACAGGTAATCAAAGAATACTTGACATTCAACCCTCTTCATTACACCAAAGAGTTCCAGTGATAATGGGTTCAAAAAACATGACAAATAAAGTTCTAGAATTCGTTAAACAATTTGGATAAGTTAACATTTAAAATAGCTGCTTTTTTCTTACTTGTTTTCCCTTTTCTATTAAATGGGCAACAAGTTATAACCGAAAAAATTCAAATTGATACTGCATTCATTTCTTATGAAGTAATTTATAAAGAAACAATTGGCGATTATTTTCAATTAAAAAAAGCCGTTTTTGCCCATGACACATCTGTTGTTGCTATTGAAAAAAACTTCTCCAATGGTGTTCAAAACGGACTCACTCGAGTTTATTATCCTTCAGGAAAGCTTAGAATTAAGTCGATTTACGGCAATGGTAAACTTCAAGGGGAATGGACTCTATACGGCGAAGATGGGGTAATTATTACAAAAGGTGTTTATAACTATGGTGTTAAAGACGGGTATTGGGCGTACAAAAGTTTAAAAACATATGGGAGATACAGTAATGGACTTAAACACAGAAATTGGGTAAAAAAAGATCGAAACAATCAAAAGTTCAAAGCGTGGTTTTGGAATGGAAAACTTAAAAAAGGTTCTACAATTTTTAACGAAAACTATCAAACTCATGCAGATACGTTTTTTGTGGTTACTCAAACTGATTCTCTTCAAAAAGATTCATCTCAAACAGAAACTATATCCATAGATTCTAAATTGATTTCGGCTTTTAAACATATTGCTCAGAACTATTATTTTAGAAAAGCAGCTAAAGATTTCTTCAGAACAACAAAAAAAGAAAGAGCTAAGTTTATTGATACTTATGTAGATTTGAGTAAAGATGTCTTTAAATTCACAATTGCACCTGCAACTTTTCCAATGAATGTAGACTTCAAAATTGCCCCAAATTCAAAACTTATGATTGACTCAATTTTGTCGGTTAACGGAGCAGAAATTCAATCCGAGTTTACCTCCGACACTCTTGAAAATAATTCAGCATTCTTAAAATATGCAACCGATTTAAAATCAAATATGGTTTTATTTGTTTCAAAACCTCACAAAAATATAGTTGCAATTGAATTGGTTGAAATTGTTGAAGAAACAGCCAAAACACAATTAATCAACCAACACCAAAGCCTGAGCTTTGCAAAGATGAAATTATTGGTATATATCAATGATAAAAATGAAGTTGTAGAGGTCAAATATCCGATTCTCAATCAATAATTTATACAAAACAACATGCCTACTTTTCAAATAACAACCGAGCAATCCATTTGGTTTTTTCCACTTTGTTTACTGCTGGGTTTTGGCTATGCCTTTTGGTTATACAGAAAAGATGATAGGTTTGAAGACACAAAAAAATGGATTAAACAAGTATTGTTTTTTTGTCGATTTTCATTGGTTTCAATCCTTGCATTTCTGTTACTATCCCCATTCATTAAAATAATTTCAAACACCATCGAAAAACCAATTGTCATTTTTGCTCAAGATAATTCCTCTTCTATTTTGATGAATAAAGACTCATCTTTTTATAAAGATGAATATTTAAAACAAACCGAAGAATTTATTGGTGAGCTTTCAAAAGACTTTGAAGTTAAAAAATATACATTTGGAGAAACTCTCAACAACAATCAACCGATTGATTACTCAGAAAAATCAACAAATTTATCGGAAGTTTTTAATCAAATTGAATCCAAATACTACAACCAAAATGTAGGTGCTTTAATTCTTGCCAGCGATGGAATCTATAATCAAGGAAGTAATCCACTTTTTTTAAACTCATCTCCTCCATATAATATTTATACTATTTTGCTGGGTGACACAACCATTCGAAGGGATTTCATTTTAAAAGAAGTCATTCACAATAAAATCACCTTTCTCAAAAACAAATTTCCGGTCGAAATATTTGCTCAGATAAATAAGGCCGCAGGAAAAAAAACTACTTTAAAAATTATACAAAACGAATCCGTACTTTACACAAAGGATTTTTTCATACAAAACCATACATTTTCTATCTCAGAAACAGTTATACTTGAAGCAAAAAACACAGGAACACAACACTATAGAATTGAATTTTCTGAGCTAGATGATGAAACCAGTATTATCAACAACAAAAAAGATATATACATTGAAGTTCTAGACGGAAGACAAAACATTTTAATTCTGGCAAATTCACCACACCCCGATATTGCTGCAATAAAAAAATCTATTGAAAGTAATGAAAACTATAAAGTTACAACCGATTACTACTCTAGTTTTAATGGTAATTTAACTCCATATAATTTATTAATTGCACATCAAATCCCAACAAATCAACCTCTTTTCAAAGTGTTGCAAACAAATCCTATTCCGGTTTGGTATATTATTGGAACCCAAAGCTCAGAAATTGAAATTAACCGATTGAATTTAGGAGTTGAATTACAAAACTCAAAGGGACAGTTTAATGATATCTTGCCAAAATCAAATTCTCAATTTCCATTGTTTACATTATCCGAAAACACTCAAAAATTAATTGAGAAATTCGCTCCTCTCAAAGGTTATTTCGGAAATTACAAACCTACTTTTGAGATTTATCCGTTGTTAAATCAAAAAATTGGGAATATAGAAACTAAAAATCCATTGCTGTACTATGCTCAACTCGATTCAAAAAAATTGGCTGTGTTATTTGGCGAAGGAATTTGGAAATGGCGAATGCAAGATTTCTTAACAAACCAAAACCACAATGCTATTAACGAGTTGATAAACAAAACTGTTCAATTTTTATCATTAAAAGAAGATAAAAGTAAATTTAGAATTTCTCATAACTCGCTTTTTAAAGAGAATGAGGAAATTATCATAAATGCAGAGCTCTACAACGACAGCTATGAACTTATAAATGATCCGGAAGTAAAAATTACTTTAACCGGTGAAAATCAAAAGAATTACAATTTTATTTTTAATAAAACTTCAAAAGCTTATTTCTTAAATGCCGGGGTTTTACCGACAGGTTCATACAGTTATTCTGCCCACACAACCCTTGGTGATAAAAAATACGTGCAAAACGGAAAATTTCAAGTTATACCTCTTGTTCTTGAAGCAAACTCAACTACAGCAAATGCACAATTGCTGCAAAATATTGCAAGTAAATATGGTGGAAAAATGGTTTATCCCAATCTAATGAAAAGCTTGGCAGATGAAATTCGTTCAAACAAGAATATCACCTCGATTATATTTGAAGAACTAAAAATTAAAGAATGGATACACCTAAGATGGTTGTTTTTTGTTTTATTAACTTTACTTAGTTTAGAATGGTTTATGAGAAAACAAAATGGTGCTTATTAATTAAAAAAAACTAACAAATTTGTTTTATTTCAACTGAAAATAGTACCTTAGCATAACAATACTTAATCTATGAAAAAGTCTGTTTTATTAAAAGTGCTTTCTTTTATTTTTGTAGCTGGTTTATTGTCATCTTCGGTTTCTTTAATCCTATCTTGTTCAAATAAACCAACTTCCAGCACCAGAAATGGAGGTAAAAAAGTGTCGTCTTCCGGACATATTGGAAACAAAAAACACAAAAACAGTCACGTTTGGGGAAAATAAACTTTTGATTAATCTCGTTTAAGATATTACAACACATCTAAAGACCCTATTCCTTCGCGAATCACAACCGGCTCATCTTGTGTGCAGTCAATAACCGTAGAAGCATGGTTATGACCATAGCCGCCATCAATCACTACATCTATTTTTGAAGAATATTTTTCATGAATGAGTTCTGGGTCTGTAATGTATTCAATGATTTCATCATCATCGTGAACAGATGTTGATAGCATAGGATTTCCTAGCTCCCGAACAATTGTCCGAGCTATATTGTTATCAGGAATTCGAATTCCGATTGTTTTCTTATTGGATTTAAACAATTTTGGAACTTGATTGTTTGCATTTAAAATAAATGTATATGCACCGGGCAATGCTCTGTTCAATAACTTATAGGTAGAATTACTGAACTGCATGGTATAATCGGAAATATTTCGCAAATCATGACAAATCAGTGAAAAATTAATTTTCTCCACCTTTATTCCTTTGAGTAATGCCATTTTTTCAACTGCTCTTCGATTAAGTAGATCACACGCCATACTATAAACTGTGTCTGTCGGATAGATAATTACACCACCTTTTCTCAAAATAGAAATTACCTGATTTATTTTTCTTGGATCCGGATTGTCTGGGTGTATATCAAGCAACATTTCTACTTATTTGTTTTAGCATGGTCGGCTAAAAATTGAGCCAGTCCGCTATCGGTTAAAGGATGTTTTAATAGCCCTAAAATAGCACTTAATGGTCCTGTCATTACATCAGCTCCGAGCTGGGCACAATGTAAAATATGCATGGTATGACGAACAGATGCTGCTAAAATTTGTGTTTCAAAGCCATAGTTATCAAAAATCAGTCGTATTTCAGCTATCAGATTTAAACCGTTTGTTGAAATATCATCTAAGCGACCAACAAATGGTGAAACATAGGTTGCTCCTGCTTTTGCAGCTAGTAATGCTTGTCCGGCTGAAAAAATTAGTGTACAATTTGTTTTTATACCTTTAGTAGAAAAATATTTTATAGCCTTTATTCCTTCTTTAGTCATCGGAATTTTAACCACAATTTGAGGGTGAAGGGCAGCTAGATTTTCTCCTTCTTTAATCATTCCTTCATAATCGGTTGCAATAACCTCAGCACTCACATCACCATCTACAATGTCACAAATAGTTTTATAGTGTGCCATAATCTTGTTATACCCACTAATTCCTTCTTTTGCCATTAATGACGGATTTGTTGTTACTCCATCTAAAATGCCCAAGTCTTGAGCTTCTTTAATTTGTTCGAGATTTGCAGTGTCAATAAAAAATTTCATATTTTTTTTTGTTTATTTTTCAAAAATAATCATGCTTTTCTTGATGGTCAAGAAAAGATTTAAACAGATATAAACAACTTTAGAAGATTATTCTTCAGGAGTATAGCTCAGTTTAGTTTGAATCAAATCTGTTGATTGATAATTTATTGTAAGGCTTTGAGCGTCAACGGAAACCAATTTTATCCAATTCATTTTGAATACAGATTTTTCTTTATTGGGGACTAATGAATATTTTCCGGTTTTTTCTATCCAAGTCCCTTCAATAACTAATCCATTAATTAAACCACTGTATTTTTTATCGGAATGAAATTGAATAAAATCATTAATTTGAGCATCGGTAGGATTGTATTTTTCACCAAATTCTTCTACACCAGATAATTTCCACTTTTTAACAAGTACGCTTGTTTCCTGAGCAGAAGATAAAAAAGAAGTAAGAAAAAAAATCAAGATTAAAGAAAGTTGTCTCATGGTTTAAAATTTAGTTTCAACTTAAAAAAAGTGGGCAAGCTACTCACATCGCACCGCTCAACCACCTATCCTTGCTCCGTTCCCAGCCTGGGGAAGTTCAGCAGGAGCTGGTCGTATAAGACTTGCCCACCCCAAAATTAGGATTATCTTTGCAATAAAATGAATATCTATTTTATTTTTTAATAAATAGATTAATTTCGCAACACAACATGAATATTCAAATGAATAAAAAAATTACACCAATAAAATATGGTTTTTTCGGAGCCATCATTGGTACTGTATTTTTCTTTCTTTTGGTTTTGTCCGGAAATAGTCCGTGGGGGAGTTCAAGTTGGATGGGCTGTTGGATACCTGGAATGTCAGCCTACTTCGCTATAAAAACAATGCAACAACAATCAAAAGAGCCGGAATATTCATTTTCTTCACTTTTCAGAATCGGCATGACCGTTCATTTTTTTCAAGCCCTTATTTATGCAATCTTGACCATTTTAATAATTTATCTTTTTTCGATTCAAGTTCTTGAAACATACAAAGCAGAGATGTTAGCAAATGCTGAACAAATCAAAACCGTTTTTTCCTCTGAAATGTATAATCAACTCCTTGTTGAGCTTAAATATATTACTGTTGCTACTCTTGTTTTTTGGGATTTTATTTACAAATTGACAGGTGGAATATTAGTTTCATTAATTTTAGCAGGATTTTTAAAAAACTCCAAACCCGTTTTGAGAAAAATAGATGAATAATTTGCCAGAAATATCAATTGTAATACCACTTTACAACGAAGAAGAATCACTGCAAGAGCTTCACGAATGGATTGTTAAAGTAATGAAAGACAATGGATTTACTTACGAAGTATTATTTATCGACGACGGAAGCAAAGATTCATCTTGGAAAATTATTGAAGAAATAATAAAAAAAGACTCCTGCATTAGAGGAATAAAATTCAGAAGAAATTATGGAAAATCTGCCGGGTTAAACATCGGTTTTGACGAAGCAAAAGGAAATGTTATTTTCACGATGGATGCTGACTTACAAGACAGCCCCGAAGAGATTCCTGAAATGTATAAGATGATTGTTGAAGAAGGTTATGATTTGGTTTCGGGTTGGAAAAAGAAACGCTTCGACCCACTTTCAAAAACAATTCCTACCAAACTTTTCAACTGGGCAACCCGAAAAATGTCCGGAATAAATAACCTCCACGATTTCAACTGTGGACTAAAAGCCTATAAAAAAGATGTTGTTAAAACTATTGAAGTTTATGGTGAAATGCACCGATACATTCCTGTTTTAGCAAAATGGGCAGGATTTTCAAAAATAACAGAAAAAGTGGTTCAACACCGAGAAAGAAAATATGGCGTTACTAAATTTGGATTAGAACGATTCATTAATGGTTTTTTGGATTTATTATCAATAACTTTCATAGCAAAATTTGGAAAGCGTCCGATGCACTTGTTTGGCACTCTTGGAACCGTCATGTTTTTTATTGGATTTCTCATTTCACTGTGGCTGGGAGTTAATAAACTTTGGATAGATCAGTCGGCACGGTTAATTGCTGATAGAGCCGAATTTTATTTAGCTCTAACCTCCATGATACTTGGTTCGTTGTTGTTTGTTTCAGGATTTTTAGGCGAATTGATTTCAAGAAACTCGCCTACTCGAAACACCTATCATATAGAGAAGAAAATTTAAACCTCATTAAATGAAAATCATTATTGTAGGTCCTGCACACCCTTTTCGCGGTGGAATTGCTATGTTTAATGAACAGTTGGCTACTGCATTCCAAACCCAAGGAGCACAAGTTGAAATTGTTACATTCACCCTACAATATCCATCATTTTTATTCCCCGGAAAAACACAATTTTCTGAAGAAAATCCACCTAATAATTTAACCGTTACTGCTGCAATCAACTCAATAAACCCCTTGAATTGGATAAAGGTTGGTAAAATTCTGAAGAACAAACAAGCAGATTTATTGATTTTTAGTTATTGGATGCCTTTCATGTCGCCTTGCTTCAGCACGATTTCTTATTTTACAAAAAAAAACAAATGCACCACTACTATTGGCTTGATTCATAATATTATTCCACACGAAAAGCGTTTTGGGGATAAAAAACTTTCCAGTTTATTTGTAAATCAAATGGATGGATTTGTTACAATGTCACAAAGTGTAGCTGATGATTTATCTACTTTTACTCAAAAACCGATTATTTTAACACCCCATCCGCTTTATAACAATTTTGGTAACGGCAAATCCAAAAGGGAAGCTAGAAAAAATTTAGGCTTGTTAGATTCCGACAAAATACTCTTGTTTTTCGGTATTATCAGAAAATACAAGGGGCTGGATATTTTGCTCAAAGCAATAGCTAATAATCATGTTAAAAAACTTGATGTTAAATTGATTGTTGCAGGTGAATTTTATGAAGACGAAGCAGAATACAGAAAAATAATACATGAAAATAGCCTTGAAACACAGGTTATTCTGGTTAACTCCTTTATACCGAACAATCAAGTTTCAAATTATTTTTGTGCTGCAGACTTGGTTGTTTTACCCTATAGAAATGCTACACAAAGCGGTGTTACCCAAATTGCTTACCATTTTGAAAAACCAATGTTAATTACCAACGTTGGAGGTCTTCAAGAAATTGTAACAAACAAATTTTCTGGACTAGTGGTTAATCCAAACCCCACAGAAATTACAGATTCAATAGTGGATTTTTATGAGTTCAACTTAGAGCAAAAGCTAATTCAAGGCGTAAAAACCGAAAAACAAAAATATTCATGGGAAACAATGGTTGATAAATTTCAACAATTATTCAACAAAATAAATGAGGTACAATAATTGCAACTCAACCTCAGTTAATCATTAAATTTGTAACCGATAATTAGACAGATGAAACTTAGCATTTTAATTACTTTATTTTTTTCATTCACCTCAGTTCTCTTTGGGCAAGACACTAATTATACCGACAGCAAAGGTATGAAGCAAGGTTTTTGGATAAAAAAATTCGAAAACGGGAACACTCGCTATACTGGGCAATTTAAAGACAATAAGCCGTATGGAACCTTTATTTATTATTACGAGAATGGAAAAACCAGTTCAATAATGAACTACGATGGAAATACTGCAAGAACAACTGTATTTTATGAAGAAGGAAAAATAAAAGCCAAAGGAAATTATAAAAACCAACAAAAAGACAGCATCTGGAATTACTACAGCCTTGCAGACTTTAAAATTTCTGAAGAACTCTATGTAAACGGCAAAAAACAAGGAACAGTAAAAAATTTCTTTCAAGATGGAAAAATAGCCGAACAGAAAGAATTTGTAAATGATATTGAAGAAGGAGATTGGAAACAATTTTACGAAAACGGTCAACTACGAATGGTTTCAACGTACACAAAGGGTAGCTTAGAAGGAAAATCCTATTACTACGACAGAACAGGAAAAAAAATGATTGAAGGGAATTTTTATCACGATGTAAGACACGGTGCATGGCTATATTTTGATGAAAAAGGTGAAATAACCAAAAAAGAAATCTTCATAAATGGTACTTTACAAGGAGAACCCAATTTGATAAAAGAAGACCAAGAAATCAGAGAAAGTCAAGATCAACTTGAGTTTGAAGATATGCTTCCGCCCCGAAACTAAAAAATGAAATCAAAAGAGAAAATATTGGTAGCCATGAGTGGTGGAATCGACAGTTCTGTTGCTGCCATGCTTCTCCATGAAGAAGGTTATGAAGTAATTGGAGTTACTATGAAAACTTGGGATTACTCAACATCAGGCGGCGTAAGAAAAACAACAGGCTGTTGTAGTCTTGATGACATTAACGATGCTCGAGAACTAGCGGTAAAAATGGGGTTTCATCATTTTATCCTCGATATAAGAAATGAATTTGGCGATTATATCATTGATAACTTTGTAGATGAATACATTGCAGGGCGAACACCAAACCCATGTGTACTGTGTAACACACATATAAAATGGGAAGCACTGTTAAAAAGAGCTGACCAATTGGGTTGCAAGTATATAGCCACAGGTCATTACGCACAAGTTCGATTTGAAAATGACAGATATATTATTTCAAAAGGAAAAGATACCAACAAAGACCAATCCTATGTTTTGTGGGGACTGACTCAAGAGAGTTTATCCAGAACAAAATTTCCACTTGGAGGTTTTGAAAAAAAAGAAATCCGACAAATGGCTTTTGACAGAGGGTTTCATGAATTGGCAAAAAAATCTGAAAGCTATGAAATTTGCTTTGTACCAGATAATGATTATAGGGGGTTTCTGAAAAGGAAAGTTGCCGGATTGGAAGAAAAAGTTGCTGGAGGAAATTTTATTGATACCAAGGGAAACATATTAGGAAAACACGAAGGATATCCGTTTTACACCATTGGTCAACGTAAAGGGCTTGGTTTAGCCTTTGGCGACCCCCGTTTTGTAGTTAAAATTATTGCAGACACCAATGAAGTTGTGCTTGGCACGAAAGAAGATTTGAATTGTAAAACAGTTTATGTGAACAAACCAAACCTTTTAAAATATCCAGTAATAAAAGGTGAAATTGAAGCTGTTTCAAAAATCAGATACAAAGATAAAGGAGCAAACAGTTTACTTTCAACATTGGAAGATGGCAGAATTAAAATTGAATTTCTTGAAGAGGTTCAAGGTGTTGCTCCGGGACAATCAGCAGTGTTTTATGAAGGAAACGATTTAATTGGTGGTGGATTTATTGATTCATCAAATTCATAAAATACTTACCTTTATGGTATGAAAAAAGCAATTTATCTACTTTTTATAACTGTTATTCTTTTTTTATTTTCCTGCAGAAAAGAAGAAGAAAAAGCTCCTGAAACAAAGATAGGATACAATTATGCAGGGTTATACGAAAGAAAATTTGTTATTTATGATGTTGATTCTACTTTTTATAATGTCCCTTTCAATATTATCCAACACCACCGCTTTGAGTTAAAAGAATGGATAGAATCCAAATACACAGATGCAGAAGGACACGACGCTTTTAGAATTGTTCGGTATAAAAAAGACACAACAATTTCTACAAACTGGATACATCAGGTGGTTTGGAATGCAACCATTAACAAATTGAATTATCAAAAAGTGGAAGATAACATCCGCTATGTAAAACTTATATTTCCTATAAAAGAAGATAAAACCTGGAACGGTAATTCCATGAATACACTCACCGAATGGATTTATGAGTACGAATCTATTAATACTCCTGAAACTATTGGAGGAAAATCGTTTGATTCAGTTACAACAGTTACCCAGTTTGACGATGAAAATATAAATCTGATTCAACGCCAGTTTTACCAAGAAAAATTTGCTGTAAATGTGGGGCTGGTTTACAAAAGAATAATTGATATCGACAAAAAATACAACAACGGAACCGGTTTATTTGAAAACAGCGAAGGTGTAGATATCACCTACACCTTCAAATCAACCGGTTATGAATAATTTTTTTATCTTCTGAATAATTTGGTTGTATAAACCTGACTTTGTCCCACAATTGATAAAACATAAATCCCAGCACTCAAATCAATATTTGATATTTTTACAGCATTCAATCCTTTTGTTGCAAATTCGCTTTTTTCAGTAATCAATCTGCCTTTGTAGTCATACAATACAACATTAAATTTATCGTCTTCATCTGTTTTAATTATGAAACTTAACTCGTTTGAAGTTAACACAGGAACAAGAACATCAAACCCTTTGGTAGAGCAGTTTGAAGAAATGATGTTGTGGTAATTAACTGTTCCATCAAAATCAACTTGTTTCAATCGATAATACACCAATTTGTTTTCAGAAGCAACAGTCGTTTGATAGTTATTTGTTGTGTTGCTGTTTCCGTTACCATTAATTCTTGAAACTTCAAAAAATACGTAGCCGTCAAAACTTTTTTCCAGCACAAAAAAATCGTTGTTGATTTCGGTTTGTGTTGTCCATTTGATTAGTGTAGTACCATTGTTACATTCTGCTCTAAAGTCAGTTAACTTAACAGGCAATGGGTCGTTTACATCAGATAAAGTCCATGCTGTATAGAAATCTGCAAGAGCTATAGCTGGTGTTGTTACTGTATTTGCCACTGTATTCACCACTCCAATAGGCAACATATCTCCCCATGTATTTCCTCCATCATTGAATCGTTGTGCTCCTAAATTGGCTTCCGGTAATGTGTTTCCGACAGCAGAATGTTCATTATCGTTATAACTGAAAACCATTGATGATGGGGTTGGCTTTGTTGTATAGCCTTGAGCATTTATCACCCAAAAACGGTCAATTGCGTAATCTGAGTGGTTTACAGCATTTGGAGCGTTTAGTTGCCCCATGTGAGTAACCATGCTTGGCATGTAGGTGGCATTGTCCCATGTTGGTCCATCATAGGTCGAAAAATCTATATGAGGAGTGGCTCCGCTCATACCGGCAACTCCAATAGTTAACGTATAAGGTATTTTTGTTCCTCCTTCGCCAATGTTGTCAGCAAAAGGAATTGTGTATGTGCCAACTCCAATGCCTCTCCAACGAACTCGGTTTCCTTCGGCTTCAGATTTTATTTTACCGCCGGTTCCTGTCAAGGTTATAGCGTTGGGGTTTGAATTATCCAGTACCACAAACGCATTGTTATCAATTACCACATAAGCATCGTTATTCAAAACCAAACGAGATTGGGAGAAGGCTATACCAAAAGAGAAAGAAAATAAAATTGTTATGAAAGATTTCATAGTTTATACTTTTTAATTTCTATTTTTTGTTTTTTAACTCCTCAATGGCTTTCTCCAAAGCAGCAATTCTACTATTTTGCGTTTCTATAATAATTTGTTGCTCTTTAATGGCTTGCACAGCAATTGGTATCATTAAAGTATAATTAACAACTTTAAACAAATCAACTTTTCTTTCCATAGTTGATTCGGTATCCTTCATCTTATTAGAATTTAAAACCAAATTTTTATCTTTTACCATTTCCGGAATAACTTTTTCTAATTCCTGAGCAATGAATCCATAAGACAATCTGTTTTCATCAAATCCGATTTCAGGATATTTGTCCGTATCCATATAATAAGAAACAGGCTCTACTTTTTCAATCAATTTCAATGCCCCTGTAATAGGTTTTATGTCTCTTTTTAATCTTCTATCTGATCCAATATATACACCGGCACAACCTACATCAGCATTAAAATATCCTGCCCAACCTAAGTATCCACCAGAAAAAGAAAGAGATCCTTCAACTGCATTACCACTTTCATTATTTGCAGCACCCAAAACACCAATTCCACCGGCACCTGTGATTGTTGCATTTAAACTTAATCCCATTACAGAAGCCGCCGCTAAAAGTGACAAATTATAGTTTGTTGAACCAAGAAGTACTCGACTTCCATTAGCAGCATTACTATGTTCAATTTTTTTCAAAGCACCATTTGCAGTTGAATTCATCCAATTTGTTACCCAACTAGCTCTTCCGTCAGATACAAAATGTAGCATGTTAGCAGGGGCAGCTGTGTTTATCCCAATATTATTGGCACTTGCATCTACAAAAAACATATTTGCCAAAGCATCGCTTTCTACCCTAAAATCATAATTATTAGAAACATCGTTAAAAACAGCCTCAGTTGTAGTAAATCGGAGTCTTTCAGCACCTGCATTAGATAAACCCAATATATCTGCACCAATTCTATACATACCCATATTTGTGTTATTTGAAAAAGAATAAAACGGCAAAGCAGCAGTTCCATCTGCCATTGCATGTACTTGATTACCATTTGCCACACGAAACCTTAGTGTGCTATTGGTTCTAAAGTCCAAAGCCTGAGCGTTGGTTGTGCCTAAAAAATTTGTCCCTGCGGTTGTGTTTGCATTTCCGAGAATTTTCCAATCATCGCCTCCGGTAGAAAATCGAACCCAAGCAGCACCATTCCAATAGTAATAACCGGGAGTAACATTGTTTGGAGAAACACCTGCAGTTGCCGTATTGTAAACTAGCAGAGATGTAGCCGGTGCAGCAACAGGTCCTGCAGCATTTGTTGCGGTTAAAGCAACCCTTGGAACTAACACTCCTTTATTTGTGAAATCCACATCTAAACCTGCACTTGCAGCAGGAGTGGCTCCGGTTCCATTAATTCCCACATTTTGAGAAAAAGCTCCGTTAGAAATGCTTACCATTAAGGTAAAAAAGGACGCTTTAAAAAAAAGTAAATAACTACGTTTCATTTCAAATAATTAAAAAAGTTAATAAATTGAACGGTTCAACAAGATGTTGTAGGGTTTTCGTTCAGTTTTCAATGTAAAATCCAATTTACAAGATGCTAATTTAGCATTTATTTTTAAAAAAAAAAAATAAACAATAAAAGTATTAAAATTTTAACTTTTATCATCAAGTGATTCCTAATTGCTTTATTCTTATTTTCCTACTTTTTTCTCGAAAGAGCCGTTGCTGTATTGAACTATACGAAGTCCTTTGAAATCTGAGTCAACTTCTTGTCCAAACATGTTTATTGTCCGAATGACATAAATCGGTTCGGTTTTGTTAATTAAGGAGATTGTTTTAATTTCTGATTTTTGATCGAGAAAAGTTTTAGACAATCGGTAATAATTGGTTATATTGGGTGTGAAATTTTTATCTTCCACAACATAAGTTAAGCTAAAAGATTCGGATTGATTTCCATATTCTGTTGCTATCGTTTCCCAATGATTCATATCGATACTCCTTTCTAACGTGTAAAAATCAACAACAGAAGATGATTCAGGAATCCACGATAGAATATTTACATTTTTATCGGTTTTTCCACTAAAATTAGTTGTTTCCATATTGGTAACAATACAATCCAATGAGGCTGTTGAACCTGGAAAACTTACATTATACCCAGCACCTCCGGCTGTCCAGTTGTTTACCATTAACATATACGTTTGACCTGCGGTAATGTTTAAAGGAGCCACCCAACTGTTTCCGCTTACATCTTCTGAGTTATCAACAGCCGGGTTCGCCATGCCGGTTGAACCGGTTCCTGCAGCATAGGAACATCGAATTGGGACACCCAAAGCTGCACAAGTTGCTCCGGGACCATATAATGCAAAATCCAAATCGTCACCTGGTACATTGGGTGCTATTGTTAAATTCAATGTTCCTGTGGTTTGAGCAGTAAAGTAGTACCAATTGGAATAAGTTTCTCCTGTTACACATCCCGAACAACCGTCGGCAGCATTAGAGCCTGGACCGGGAGAACTTCCTGCAAAATTACCTGTACCACATATTCCTGTTGGTGCATCACAACCTGAATTGCCATCGGGCTGACGAGCTCCACACGCAACACACGAAATGGTTGCTGCCCAACCCGATCTAACTGTACTGTTGTTAGAAGTAAACCTCAGTGTTAAACATCCTGAAGAGTTATTGGCTGTATAGGTAAAAGGAACAGCAGGAGTACCGTAAATATATCCATTAACGTCAGCAGGTGCTGTTGTAAACAGGGTGCTGTTTTGTGCAGGGCCATTTCCAACTGATAAATAATCTCTATAAAAAACTCCAGGAGGTTGGGTATCAAAAGCGGTAAAAGTCATTCTCAAACATGTGTTTGGAGAATTTGGACAAAAAACCTGATATATGCTATTTATGTTGTTGCTATAGTTTCCACCGGCACCACCATTATCGTAATATGTTCCTGAACAAGTAGAAATGGGGCAACCGCCACTGTATGTATTTTGAACACCTGTGGTTGGATGCAAATAGGTTTGAGCTTTTGTTGTTAATAAATTAAAGCAAATGGGTAGAACCAGTAAATATTTGAAACGTGTATTCATGATTATTCGGTTGTATATTTTTTAACAATTTCAGGTTTTCCGTTAGGATACATGATTTGGTCATGTTTTTCTAAAACAGTTTGTTCAGAATCTAAAATGAGAGTAAGTCCGCTTGCTGTATCAAAAACTTCTTTAGATTCAATACTATCTCGTATTGAATTAAAACTAGTCATGTTAATCTTCATTTCTTGTGAATAATTATACCCCTGACCAGCTTTTATTTGAAACGATTTGGAATAGAAATAATCCAAATACAATAACCTTTTGGGGTTATTTACTTTTAAATTCTCAATCCAATCGGGTGAGAATCGGTCGTTGGTCATTAAACGGTATTTGGTTAACGGAGAAATAGTTAACTCGGGGGTGGTCTCAATTATAGTTTCATCAGTCTTTTGAGTATTTTGAGCTCCCAAAGAAACCGTTAACAAAAATAAACCGAAAAATAAAATGTAATTTTTAAACATAGTATTACAATTAGGTTAATTATAAATTATTAGGAATACAGCAAAACGCTGTATTTTATTTACTTAATTAAAAAAATATACCTGTAAAATACTCTACTAAAGTACCTATTTTTTTTAATATTAACGTTATTTGTTATAAAATGTTTACATTTTTAACATTTTGGTCGTTAAATAAGATAGTTTAAGCGATGAATCTGGAAGTAAAAATTAAAAAAAACTATCTGGTGTTTGTTTGTTTTTGAACTAAAATAGCAAGAACTTGATAATACAATTCATCAATTTCTTTTGGAGATTTAGAATAAAACAGAAGAGAAGAGTCAACAGCCTCTTTTGTGGTGTTGTGAGAAAGATATATGTTATCGGACAATGAAATCAAATCGATTGGAGAATTGGTTTGGTTGAGTTTATAAGCAGCTTGAGCCAGTTCGATATCGGCTAATATTTTTGCCAGTTCAGATTTTTCGAGAATTTGTTCAGGCTTTTTTACAGCATCGGAACACGAAAAAAAAAGCCATATACTTACCAAGTATATAAAGCGTGAATCCATAATCAATAAAAAAAATTATGCTTGAACTTTAGCTGTCGGTTTTATTTCTCTTAATGTTTTAGCAGCAGTAAGCATATTTTCAATCATTGCAGAGCCATAGCTACCGTCAATAAGATCTCTAACTTCATATATATTGCTGCCAACGACAGCTTTATAAAAAAAATGATGTTGAGTTTTTATGCCGGAATCCGGAATGTCTTGTTTATATATTAGGGAATTTGTATCCTCTTTTACGATTTCTGAGCTAAACACCAAATCTTCTTTTAAATCCATTTTTAACAATTCAATATCACCTTCACCAAACATAATTTCAATCCCAAACGATTGCCCAACGGTTATTTCAAGAGCACCTCTTTCAGTGAGTGTAATATTTGGTTCGCCATTTTCTTCGGCATTTGGAATCATAATTCCCATTTGGAATCCATATTGATTCAAATCGAGTTCTTCATACCCCTTAAGTTCGACAGGCTTAGACACAATTTCCTCATTTGAAGAACCGCCACAAGCAGTAATAATAGAAATGGTAAATACTATTAAAAGATTTTTAAATATGCTCATTGTTTCAAATTTTATTCTGACAAATATAAAGTAAAATCCAAAATTCTGTAAAATATTTTATTTCATTATAATTTGTTCCACAAGTGAAGAAATTATTTTTCAGAAATAATTTTTTGCATACTGTTAATTTTTTCTTGCATTTGATTGATTATATCTTGTTGTTCTTGAATGGCTTTTGTTAAAATAACAACCATTTTACCATATTCTACTGCCCAAAGTTCTTTAGTTTCGTCGGCTGGTTTTTTTACTATTTCTGGAAAAATTTCATTCAATTCCTGAGCTTTAAATCCAAAATCCGATTTAACAGGTTCTATTTCGTTAAAAATAAGATTTCCTGAATCATCGTATTCACAATTCAATCGGTTATAATAGTAGGTATTCACTTTCATCAACTTGTTTAATGCGGGTGAATATGGGGTAAAATCTTTTTTTACCCGCATATCACTAATAACATTGAATCCATAAGCATAGAATTGTCCATCTCCGTATAAGTATGCCAAAAGAGCTTCATTTCCGGCAGTATTATAGTTTCTATAAAAGAAGCCTCTGTGTATTGCCCCATTTGCAGCAGCCTGGTTGTGAGAAGTAGTGTTCCAAAAATCGACTCCGCTATGCCCTCCAAGTCGGTTCATTCCAATAGCCAAAGCCCCAACACCACCCAAGAAATTATGCCCCGGGCGACCGTTGTTTCCTATCCCTGCGGGGTCGCAATTGAAGTTACCAAAATAGGCAAAACCCTGAGTAGCAGAAATTTTGATGTATGGGTTGTCTGTTGCAAAAGTTGGATTGGTTGTTGGTATTGATGGGTTTGTAATTCTGATGTTTCCTTCATTGGTAATTCGCATTCTTTCCTGAAGTACCGAAGATCCATCGGGAGTGGTGGAAAAAATAATTCTTCCGGGCATATCATTGGCTGAAGAACCGCCATCTACTTCGAATGCAATTTGTGCTGAATTAATAAAGCTTGCACCATCAAATCCAGAGCCAATTAGTCTGCCTAAAACTCCGCCACTACCTATAATAGTTGGGGCTGCAAATGAACCTTGCGTTCTTCCAAAGAAAACTTCATTAACATTTCCATAATTGATAAATACAGAAGTTGGGTTATTAGTGGTTTGAGCCACATGAAGTTGACCATAAGGAGATGGAGTGCCAATACCAACTCTTCCGTTAGCCATAATCCTCATTTTTTCGGTAAATGAGTTGTTGTTGTTTGTAGAAAAATACAAATCTGCTGCAACATTGGTTGCCGAATTTTGAGTTAAAATACTTTCAATAGATGCTGATCTTCTCTCGTTTGTAGCAGTAGTTGCCGCAAAATTAATTACTCCGGTTTTATTGCCTGATGTTGTTGTTGCTGAACTCAAATTCAGAATAGCAAAATCATTTGCTGTAGTTCCCCAATCGTGTAAATGAAAAAGAGAGGGGGTGCTTCCGGCATTCATATTAACAGTAAAAGCAGTACCAATACCTATTCTGACTTGAGTGTTGTTATCCGATTTTATACGGAATCTTTCGTAACCATTGGTTGCAATGGCAAAATCAATTGCATCTTTAGTTCCAATAAAATTGTTATTAATTGCGGTACCTATACCAGAGGCTGGAGCTGTGGTTAATGAATTTCCGTTTGTTTTCCAATAATCGCCATCAAGAGCCAATCGCACCCAGATTGTTCCGTTCCAATAGTAGTATCCTGGATTTACATCGTTAATTGTTGCTGTGTTAAAAATCAACAAGGAGGTTGTTACTGATGCACCAATTGGCGAATTAGATGTGGTTTGAGTTAGTGCAACTCTGGGAATAAGAATGCCTTTGTTTGCAGCATCTACGTCAAGCATAGCTGAAGCGTTAGGCACTGCACCCGTACCATTGATTCCCACATTTTGAGAGAAAAGTATGCTTGATTGAAACACAAGAAAAATAACGGCTGATAAAAATTTCATTTTCATAATTCTCTATAATTTAATCAAATATATAAAAATTAACACAAAGAAAGTATAGCTAATCTATAATAAAACAAATATAATATGGTTTAAAACCAAAAGAGCACTGAAAATTCAGTGCTCTTTTGAAATTTATGAAAACAAAAACTATATTAACGTAATGTAAATTTAATAGGTAAATTATAAGATACAGATACTGCTTTTCCTCTTTGTTTTCCAGGCGTCCAAGCAGGCATAGCTTTAACAACTCGAATAGCTTCATCATCAAGTAATTTATTAACACCACGAAGAACTTTCACATCTTTAATTTTACCATTACTTCCAACTACAAAATTTACGAATACTGTTCCTTGAATACCATTTTCTTTAGCAATTTGTGGGTATTTCATTTCGCTTTGTAGGTATTTGAATAAAGCTTCTTGACCACCACCCGGAAATTCAGGCATACTTTCTACAATGGTAAATATTTCTTCTTCAACAACTTCTTCTTTTACAGTAAACTCCTCAACAACTGTTTTAGCATCTGCTTCGGTGTCAATCATTTCTACTTCCGCAACTTCAACTTTGTTGTCAACAACTTGAATGATTTCAGGAGCAGCAGCAGGTGGTGGAGGTGCTGGTGGTGGGGGTGTGTTTTGTGTGGTAATTGGTACGATTTCCTCTTCTACCTGTTCAACAACCAGTTGACCAAGTTCACTAGCAGTTACCTCATAAAATTTCATATTTATGATTAGGTAAGTGATGAAAAGAGTAATAAAAAGACCGGCTAACATAAATGAGCCTCTGTGTCTTTCTAAATCTGCACTGGGATTCTTCTTTAGATCCATGACTTTAAATTTTACAGGGTTAAAATTAGTATTTTTTTATTAGCAGAATTTTTTTTGTTTATCTTTTTAGCCTTAACTTTTTATTAATTGTGGAGAAAAACAAAACTCCAAAAATAGAACCAATTGTATTGGCAAAAAAGTCTAAACAACTTCCGCTTCTATTGATAAAGATGTAATGTTGGCAGATTTCCATAAAACCCCCATAAAAAACTCCAAAAAAAATGACTAACACACTATATTTCAAGTTATTAGTTTTTATCCAGTTTGAAGCAAGTACAGTTATTGAAAAAACAAAATAAACTCCAACATGTACTAGTTTATCAAAATTAATAACGGGTAATTGAGGTATTTTATTACCCGGTAACCCACTAAGAATAGTTATAATTAATAACCAAACAATTGGAGTTGACTTGTGTAATAAAATATTTTTTACCCTAATAATGCTTTGTATTGGTCTGCATTTAACAACTTATCAAGTTCTGCTGGATTTGACATTTTCACTTTAATCATCCAACCGTTTCCATAAGGATCGTTATTTACGTAATCCGGATTGGATTCTAGCGATTTGTTAAACTCAATAATCTCACCGGAAACAGGCATAAATAAGTCGGATACAGTTTTAACAGCCTCAACCGTACCAAATGTAGCTTCATGATTAAGTGTATCGCCTTCTGTTTCAACTTCAACATAAACAATATCACCCAATTCACCTTGAGCAAAATCAGTAATACCGATAATGGCAACATCTCCTTCTACTCTAACCCATTCGTGGTCTTTTGAGTATTTTAATTCTGATGGAATATTCATTTTTCTATTCTTAAATTGATTATTAAATTTTGGGCGAAGGTAGTTAATTATTTAAAAATTCTCAAGGAATACACCTAACAATTTAGATGGTAAATTTATTGAGACAGTATAAATCTCAGGGCAAAACCTGCATTAGTATTTGATGTTGGGAAAGTTGTCGAAATCAAAGGGGTAGTCGCAATATAATCGTAGAATAATCTAAAGTTAAGTTTCTGGCTAATCTTATAATCGGCTGTAAACTTTACTGAAAATATTTGTTGACCGCTCGTGAGCTGATTCACACCTTCTACAATTTTTCTAATAATAGTGTTGTTATATCGTAATGAAAAATCGACTCTGGTGTCAATATCACTTTGAATTCTTCTTCGTATAAAAGGCACTCTGACTTGTCTGAATGTATAGCCCGAGCCGATACTCCACTCGTTACCTTTTACTTCGGTTATTTGGCTGTTTGCTAAACTCAATGAAGCATTTCTGTCTTTTTTGTATTCGACTTTAACAAGCATATTGTTTGCAAGAGTAACATCAACCCCTAAAAGTGGACCAAATTGTTCTGAAATAGACACAGATGATATTTGTTTAGGAGCGACAAAGTTGTTGTCAACATCTCTAGCTGCTCCATTTGGAATATAAAATAAGTTGGTAGTAAATGAGCTCACATTAAATGTTGAGCGGTAGGAATGGTTTAAACTGATTTTTTTGAATGCCCGATTCAACAAAGGAACTTTTTCAAGTCCGTCATAAGTAACTCTCCAATTTGGGATAGGAACATAGGAGTCAAAATTTTTGAGAGTAACATCATTTGGGTCATTTCCTGAATAAGCCGCCAAAAATGTAGGAATAAGTACTTCTTGAGATGTTCCGTTATAACCATCGCTATAATTACCAACAAATCCGGAAGAATTTGGATTGTTGCTTCCTCTACGTCTTGAAACAATTTGACGAGCAGTTAAGAAATCGCTAAAAACTTTTGAATTCCAGCTACCTTCTTCATCACCATAAAATGATGTAAAAATTGACATGTATGACATGCTAAAATTACCGGTTTCTATGGGTGTAGGAAATTGATATCCGCCTGTTGTACCGTCGGAATTTACTAGAGAATCATTCCAGAAAAACTGCTGAGCCATATTGGTAGCATAGTTTCTATTCATGGTGAGTTGAATTCTCAAATTTTTCAAAGGATTTACCGTTGCTCTTAAATTGTATTCCTCTTTGTAAGTTGTGTTGAATGAATACAATAATGACGCATTTGGGACTAACCATTCATTATCTGCTGCACGCAGAGCAAAATCGTCTTCTTGGATACCGGAAACAAACTTAAACCCAGGAGCTGAAAAACTTGGATTAAACCCAAGCACTGATGTTTCTTGAAAATAACCGGGCAATAGGGTTCCCTGAGATTTTGTGTAGGTTCCGGATATATTTTTTGTACTCATCAAGAATAATGAGATATGGTCAATAATGGTGAAAGGAATTGTTTTTCTCCACATCTCGACTTTAGAAGTATCAGAATCTTTGAATTTTTTAAGTTCAAAAGGTGTATTTGCAGGTGGAAGTCCTACAGCCCAACCTTTAATCTTCGCATTTTCTGCTTGTGATTTCGTTTTGTCTGGTTTTTTTCTGTCAACAGCTCGCCTTTGTTGTCTTTCGGTAGAACGCTTATCAACATCTTTTAGATATTTGAATTCGTTATAAAATTTACCCAAATTCAATTGTCCATTAAAAGACAAAGTGTTTGAGTTTTGAATGGTATGCCCTAAGGTATCAGCGCCTATGGGTGCTCTTTGCCAATCATAATCTCCAGTATATCCGGCAGTTAATGTTATAAATTCCAAATAAGGCAGCTTGGATATAGGAATATCATAGTTAATATTAAACGAGTGGTGATAATTGGTGTTGATTCCAAACTCTCTAAAGCTTTGTAGAACAGTATCTTTCCACTGTTCGTATTCTTGTTTATAATCGCTGTTAACACGTCCGTTTGCAGTAAGAGGCTCGTTTATAGATGCTTTATTTGTAGCATTAAATTCAAAACGCAAAGCTTTGGTTATATCATATTTTAAAGCATAAATTCGATTCCAGTAAAAATATTTTTGATAATAGGTAGGCATTTCAAAATCAAAACCGGTATTGTTTCTGGCTCTTCTTTCAGAATACATTCTATCTACATCGGTTTGAAAACTGAGCAGTTTCGGTGCTAGATAAAAGTTAAAATCTTTTATCAATGCAAATGCTTTCTTTTTGGCAAAACTTGCATTATTAAAAGGGGTGTAATTTTTTGGATTGTTATTAAAAGCATAAGCTACACCACCTTTGTAATTTTTCTTTATATCAAACTGAGTTTCGGCGTTACGCATATAATATTTTGAATACCCGAAATTAAAAGAAAGGTTAGAAACATCGTAGAAGTGGCTCTTGGTTTGCCCTTTAGGCTTTAGTTTTCTAACATTGGTAAAGTTGATACTTCTGCGTTTCATGTATTCTTCTGTTCTGAACCCAACAGAATCACGATATTCCTCTGAAAAGTCAGTGTTATTTAATAAATCATTAAGCTCAATATCAGGGTCTAAAGGGTTGTATTTTGGAGTTATTTTTCCTTCTGTTTGGCTAAAATACATAGGCACACTGATGCCGACTTTTTCGGGGATAAACTTGCCCAACTCGATACCAGAAGATAAATCATAGCTTTTTTTGGTTACAATTTGGCGTTCATTCAATTTTTGCTGAATACTTCCAAAACCTGGAGTTGAATAATTACCCGCCAGAGCTATATTTCCCAAATCTGCAACCTGAGCCGACAGTCTGGCTTGAGCTGCCCAGCCTCCTTCGTTATCAAAATCTGTCATTCTAAGCTCGTTCACCCATACCTCAGCACATTTTTCAAGTCCGTCATCACCCGGTCTGAGAGGTGATTGTTTATTGTTTCGAATACCAATCATGAATACTCTAACCTCAGCCAAGTTTGGATTTCCTTTTACTTTTATTTTATTACCTTCATCATCTGCCTCGTAAGCCTTAATAATGCTCACTCCACTCTGGGGGTCTTCTAGCATTTGATTTCGTTTGAGTTTGATGTCTATTAATTTAGAAAATTCTAAATCGATATTGTTAGCGTCCGGCCAAACTGCATATTGGTCAGTTTCAATATCTTTGTTATAAAATCCGGGTGCGGTAACTTTTAATGGGACTTCATATTCATAGTAGTTGTTGTTAAAGTCAGTTCCCATTCGAATAAAAAGAGATAAATCATCATTATTTAATGGGCTTGAGGTGTTTTTTTGTTCAGCATGCACAAACATTTTCAATCGTTTGTATCGACGAATATCTACATCCATAATCTTAAATCCTGCACGAGCATCTCCGTCTTTTAGTCCACATACATTGAGAGCTAAAGCTTGCTCATTTAATTGATTTAATCCGGTATTGTTTGATGTTGGATTTGGGTTAATTTCACGTAGAATTCCCGGTGGAATTACATAGTTAACAGGTGTTTTGCTACTGTTTTCTTCAATATTTACAGCAGAAATTATGAATGAAGTAGTATTGTCGTCAGAACCTATAAAATCACCAAGGCTTAATAAACTTCCGTCGTATTTTCTCCATTCTCCTCTAACAAGCTGTAGCTGAGCAAATCTCAAAACTACAGGTTCACTGAATCCTTTCATAAAAACTCTCATAAATCGAATGGACTTGAAATCAGAAATATTACCAATAATTTTTTCAGGTTCACGAATTGGAATTTTGAACTGATACCAACGAATGGTTCTGCTTTGTCCGTTTGGAGTTGTTACATTAGTTTCCAACACATTTGTTATGTAGTTATTTCCAACATTTGAAGGATTAACTTGTGTGGGATTCATATTTACAACATATTGAAAATAGCTTTCTTTGAAATCTAAATTATTATTCAGGTTAATGTCTTCTGTGTTTGGTCGTGTTGTTGCCGAGGTTGAATATGCCTCAGTATATTGGTCAGAGGTTGGCGAGTTTCCTTGGGGTCCGTTGTATTTTTTATATCGCGTTAAAATATCTGTTTGAAGAGCATCATAGTCAGACCCTCTGTAATGGTGGTAATTATCTGCAGACGGGTCAGCACCAAAAGCAGACCCAAAAAAAGATAGTTCGTCAGCATCATTTAACCCATCATACCCAATATCTTGAAATGGTCTGGTGCTTGGAGTATTATCAAAAGCATTTACAAGTGCTTGAACTTTAGGAACTCTACCCCAGATAGTTGTGTCAACCAAATTGATGTTAGCTCCGGATGAATAGTCAATTGGACTTGTTGGCAATCCATTTTCAAAGCTTTTTCTGGAATCTTTTAGGATATCTTCTGAGATATTTCCCAAGTTGAAATATAGCTCTCCACCTCCGTGATTAGGGTTTCCATCCTCAGCATTGAATGGATCCATAACCCAAAATTGGATAAATTCAACGTTTGATGATTCAAAATCGGTTGTTTCAATTCTTCTCATAATACCACCCCATCGTGTAGATGGATTGTTAAGCAAACCACTTGGTGCAATACCTGCTCCTGGAAAAGTTCCATTGTCAAAATTGTATGGACCTCGTTCTTCTGGATAATATGCCAAATCTAAAATTGGCATATTGGTAATGATACCATTCGTCAAACTCTTATTTGGGAATACTTCGGTTTGTAGTACTTCACGCATATAGTGGTTTGATTGCATATTGGGGTTGGAAGATATATGACTTGGTGTTCTTGAATCGTTTCTCCAAAAAAGCGGGTCAATAACATACCAAGCCAATTTTGCTCTGTTGAAACCATAAGCCAAAGTATTTGACAATGCTCCATCACCTTCTGGGAAAATATCAGGTTGACCTTGTGGAGTAGATGCTAAATTCCACATGGTAATAGTCGATAAATCTATTGTTGATTGGCTTCCTTCGAAATCATCGAGGTATGCTGTTCCAGACTTACTGATTGCAGATGGATTGCCAGGTAATAAATGAGCAAATTCTGACTCAAAGGTAAGTGTTGATTTTTCTTTTGTGCTGTAAATTGGCAGTTTGTCAGCCCAACGAGTTAAAAAGGGAGCATCGGTGGAGTAGGTTACATCGAAACCATAAATAGTATTATTGATAGGCTCATCACCAATGTTGACTTTTGGTGTTAATGGGCGTTCAGATAGGTTGATAACAGTACCTCCAATGTTGAATTTATCACTAATACGATAATCTAACCTGGTTCCCATAAGGGTTTTAGTTTGAATGTTGAATAGAGATTGGCTTTCGAGTGAAATTTTGATTGGAGTACCCGATTGCAAAATCCCATCATTGATGATACGTACTCTTCCTAAATTGTAATCTACAGTATAGTCCACATTTTCGGTAAGTGTAGCTCCGCCAGCGGTAACAACAACTGAACCTTGAGGAACATTGAGTGCATTTAATGAAATATCTGCACTTGAAGAAGAAGAGTATTTTCCTTTTAAGGTAAACCTATTTTTATTTGCATCTTGTTTGGCTAAAACTTGAGTAGTGGAGTATAGGGAATCAAACGCATATTTTTCGGCAAGTGCAGGGTCTGTAAACTTACTGCGAAGATTGGAACCAAAAGGTTCCAAAACAGGAAAATAAACACGCCCATTGCTGGAATTGATAGTTACACCATTGATAAAATCAAAAACTCCATCGGGGCTGGCTTGATTTTGATTGTTTAATCTGTCCAAATTCATCAAACCGATAATTGGTTTATTGCTAAGCCCATCTTCGGGGATAAATGGTATTTGAACGCCAGTTGCAGGATTTAAGTAATCTATATTGAAGAAAAAATCACTTTGGGAGATATTGAAAGCTCCTAAGGCATATACGTTTTTCATCATCAAATTCCATGTTGGAAGGTTTGTATTTAAAATCGTTGGTCTAAGCATTTTGGTGTAAAGTGCTTCTTGACCGGCAATACCATCAGTAGAAAATTCTCCTACTTGATAAACCTGCCCATCAATTGTATACTGGTAAGCAACTGCTAAAATCTGGTCGGGTTGAAGAGCTGAGTTTAAAGAAACATATCCCAACTGAGGATTAAGAATATATTCAGAAGGATTTAATAATCGGGCATTTTCATATTTTTCGAAATCTGTTCCATTTTCGAATCCTAAGGCTTCAAGAGTTTGACTTGCGGTAACAAATCCTCGAATATCTGTAAATGCAGGATATCCGGCAGTTAGGTTTGTATAGAGATTATTCGCATTGTTTATCGGATGTGTTGAGTTTGGAGATACATCGGAATCTGTAACCAAGACATCGTTGTATATATTGGTTTGGGTTGCTTCTCCCAAATCCATAAAAGCAATAATATTTTTGGTATTTTCAACGGCATTGTTGATGTTTGAAGTCCACACTTCAACTTTTATAATATTTACCCTAGATTTAAGAACAGGTGGAGAGGACAAAAAATTCTCGTAGTTATCTCTAAAATACTGCGAAAGGAAAAAGTGTTTATTGTCTTCATAGTCAGATGCTGGTTTTTCGAAAGTTTGTATTTGTGCTCCACCTTGAACGTTAATTTCTTTTTTTTCGCCGCGTTCTTGAGATAAAACGCTTGTAACATACAATCGACCAAACTTAAGTTCGGTTTTTACACCAAAAAGTGTTTGACTTCCGGTTATTAATGAACCTTTTAAAGGCATAGACACATTACCAGCCTCTATTTTCTGAATAATTTCGTCTTCATAACCTGTATATTCGATTTTCATTTGATTTTCAAAATCAAATGTTGCTTCAGTATTGTATGTTGTTGATAGCTTGAGTTTTTCTCCAATGTTTCCTACAACGTTGAGTTGTATTTTTTGGTCGAAGTTAAAAGTAGTTGTACTTCGTTGGTTTTCAGGAAGAGCAGGGTTTTCTCTGGTAGAATGGTTGATACCAAAAGATAATTCAGCCGAGCCTTGCGGTCGAATGTCGATGGTGTTTCCTCCGAAAATACGGTCAAAAGCTTTGCTTTTAATGGTTAGTGAAGGTCTGAATCCTTTCGTTTGATTAATGTCTTCAGCAGCGGCTTTTTCTCGCCAGTATTTTTGTAATGATTTTTTAGAGTCGTAATTTATGTATTCTTCAAAATCCATGTAGGTTGGATATTTGATGTTTTTGTCGCCAACTTTTTCGTAGTAATTATAGTTTTCGGTTTCCGGGTCGTATTCAAACCCTGTTTTAACGTTTGAAGGATTATTCAAATACATGCCGCCTGAATTGGATTCATTTGGGTTTCCTACACCATCTTTAAACGGGAATGGAAGCTCAATTTCAGGGCTATCCATTGGTGTATTTATTTCTTTGAAAAAAGTTTTATTAGAAGGTTGTGCATTGATTTTTGAAGGATAAAAAACATAATTGATAAAAGTAATGAGCACAGAAAAACCCAATACTAAGCCAATGTGATGATATTTTTTATTGATTTTCTTCAAAACAAACGAAAGCAATTAAAGGCTTTTTAGAGTGCGTTTAATTAGCTCTTCTACAGATAAATTAGGGTTCTCCTGCATAATTTTAGTCAATACTTTATCAGCCGGTAATTTTGAAAATCCCAACATGACAAGAGCACTTAACGCTTCTTCTTTAAGAGTATTGTTTGAAACAACAGAAAAAATTTCAGTTGAATTTGATTTTGAAATTTTATCACGCAAATCAATAATAATTCTTTCAGCAGTTTTTAATCCAATTCCTTTAACACTTTTTAGGGTATTTACGTTGCCGGAAATAATGGCTGCTTTAGTATCATCGGGCGATAGAGAGGATAAAATCATCATGGCAGTGCTTGACCCTACCCCTGAAACAGAGATTAATTGTCTAAACAGTTCTCGTTCGCTTTTTTCTTTAAATCCATAGAGCAGATGGGCATCTTCTCTAACAACAAAATGTGTGTATAACATACAACTTTCATTGTTATCTATGCTAGAGTATGTGTGCAAAGAGATGTTGAGCTGATATCCCACACCGTTGCAATCAATTACAACATAAGCAGGATTTTTTTCAATTAATTTACCTTTAATTTGAGCTATCATGGGCTGTTGAGTTATTTATTTTTTATTTTGGGCGTCTGAAACGGCTATAGTAACCATATTCACAATTTCTCTTACAGAACTACCTAATTGTAAAATATGAACGGGTTTTTTCATACCCATTAATATAGGACCGATAGTTTCCATACCACCCATTTCTTGTAATAATTTATACGCAATGTTTCCTGCAGAAAGGTTTGGAAAAATTAACGTATTGGTATTCTTTTTTGCAAGTTCAGAAAATGGAAATATTTCATCTCTAAGCTCTTTGTTAACAGCAAAATTTCCCTGTATTTCTCCGTCAACTACGATTTCAGGGTATTTTTCGTGTAAAATTTTAGCTGCTTCTCTCATTTTTACTGCATCTTCTTCTTCAGATGAACCAAAATTTGAGTATGATAACAGAGCAATTTTTGGGTTTATCTTTAATCGTTGAATAACTCTGGCAGTTAAAACAGTAATATCCACAATATCTTGTGCGGTAGGGTTGATATTTACGGTGGTGTCAGCCAAGAAAAAAGGACCTTGTTTGGTCATTAAAATGTACATACCAGCAATTTTTTTCACTTCATCTTCAGTTCCAATCACTTGTAATGCAGGTCTGATGGTATTTCTATAATTCCTAGTGAGACCAGAAATCAGTGCATCTGCATCTCCAACTTCTACCATTGCAGATCCAAAATAGTTACGACTTCTAACCATATCTCTGGCTTCGAACAAAGTAACTCCTCTTCTTTTTCTTTTTTCAAATAAAAGCTCGGCATATCTGTTTTTTCGGGCGGTTTCTTTTGAACTTCTTGGGTCAATAATTGTTAAGTCAGAAATATCTAAATTAAATTCTTTTGCGATTTCTTCGATACGTTTTACTTTTCCTAGTAAAATTGGTATTGCTATACCTTCGTCTTTTACAATTGTGGCTGCTTTTAAAGTTTTATAGTTGTCTGCTTCTGCAAAAACAACTCGTTTTGGGTTGCGTTTGGTACGTTGATTAATATTTTTTAATAATTTATTGTCCAATCCTAATCTACTGTCGAGTTGGTTTTTATATTCATCCCAATCTTTGATGCAATGTTTTGCGACACCTGATTCAATTGCAGCCTTTGCTACTGCTGGTGCTATGGTTGAAATCAATCGAGGGTCCATGGGTTTGGGTATTATAAAGTCTTTTCCGAAAACTATGTTTTTTTCGGAGTAGGCTTCGTTTACTTCTTCAGGAACAGTTTCTTTGGCAAGAGCAGCTAATGCATAAACAGCAGCCAACTTCATTTCTTCGTTGATACAAGTTGCTCTAACATCTAATGCACCTCTAAATATATAAGGAAACCCAAGAACATTATTAACTTGATTAGGAAAATCAGACCTTCCGGTTGCCATAATGATATCTTTTCGTGAAGACATAGCATCTTTGTAAGAAATTTCGGGATTCGGGTTTGCTAATGCAAAAACAATAGGATTTTTTGACATGGATTGCACCATTTTTTTTGTAACAATATTTCCTTTGGATAGTCCAAGAAACATGTCTGCATCAACCATAGCTTCTGCAAGTGTGTTTATCTTTCTTTTTGTAGCAAATTCTTTTTTGGAAGGAGCCAAATCTTTTCTGTCGGAACGAATTACACCTTCGCTATCCAACATAACTATGTTTTTGGCTTGAACACCAAGTCTTTTATATAATTTTGTGCAAGAAACGGCAGAAGCTCCTGCACCACTAACAACCAGCTTAATATCTTCCAGTTTTTTTCCGGCAAGTTCTGCTGCATTCAGTAAAGCAGCAGATGAAATGATAGCTGTGCCGTGTTGGTCATCATGCATCAATGGAATTTTAAGTTCTTCTTTGAGTCTTCTCTCAATTTCAAAACACTCCGGAGCTTTTATGTCTTCCAAGTTAATACCACCAAAAGTTGGTGAAATTGCTTTTACGGTATTAACAAACGCATCGATATCTGTTGCATCAACCTCTATGTCAAACACATCAATATCAGCATAAATTTTAAATAGAAGTCCTTTTCCTTCCATTACAGGTTTTGAAGCTAATGGACCGATATTACCTATTCCTAAAACCGCAGTCCCGTTAGAAATAACTGCAACCAAATTTCCTTTTGATGTGTATTTATAAACGTCTTCAGGTTTATCTGCAATTTCCATACAAGGAACAGCAACACCAGGTGAATATGCTAACGTCAAATCCCTTTGTGTACTGTATGGTTTTGTTGGAACAACTTCTATTTTTCCAGGCTTTCCCTGTGAATGATATTCTAAAGCGTCAATATCTCTACGTGATTTTCCCATTTTTTTCATATTTCTCGAACCCGTAAAAGTAATAATAATCTTCACAACAAAAACAGCATATTTTTTTAAATAAAAACCCTACATTAGCTGTATGAAAACCAGCAAAATACAACATGTTGTAATTTTTTCAGGAGCAGGCATAAGTGCCGAAAGTGGACTAAAAACATTTAGAGATAGCGACGGTTTGTGGGAGAACTATAAGGTTGATGATGTTGCTACCCCTCAAGCTTGGGAAAAAAAACCTGAGCTTGTTTTGGAATTTTATAACCTAAGGAGAAAACAAGTGTTGAATGCAAAACCAAATCCAGCCCATTTTTCTATTCCTAAACTTGAAAAAAAATATAAAGTAAGTGTAATTACTCAAAATGTTGATGATTTACACGAAAGAGCAGGCAGTAAAAATGTTTTGCATTTGCATGGGGAAATTTTAAATTCCAGAAGTGTTGAGACAGGAAAAACCTATCGATTAAAAAATGCTGAGATAAATTTAGGTGATTTGTGTGAAAATGGTCATCAATTGCGACCAGATGTGGTTTGGTTTGGTGAATATGTTCCAAATATTGTTAAAGCAATTAAAATTTGCGAGAGTGCAGATATTTTAATAATTATCGGAACATCATTGAACGTATATCCAGCAGCAGATTTGATTAATGACATTAAATCCAGTTGTAAAATTTATTTAATTGACCCGAAAGATGTTACAATAAAAAAAATTGCCAATATTACTCACATCAAAAAAAGTGCTTCTGAAGGATTGCCAAAATTAGTAGAGGAGCTTCTTAAATTTTAAGGACTAAAACCACAAGACCTTACTTTATGTCTAACTTTACATCATGAAAAAAAAATTCATTTTTTGCATTTTGATATTCCTGTCAGGAACTATATCCTCTCAGGTTTTTAAAGTGGGAATTTTGGGTGGAATTAGTGGTTCACAAGTTGAAGGGGATGGATATGGTGGATATAATAAATTAGGATTTATTGTGGGTGGTTTTACCAATATTAACCTTTCAGAAAATTTTTCTACCCAATTGGATATGTATTATATAAACAAAGGCAGCCAAAAAAACCCAAATACAAGTGAGGGAGATGTTGATGCTTTTAAACTAAACATCAATTATGTGGAAATGCCTTTGGTTCTTCGCTATCATTATAAAAAGTTCAGCATAGAAACAGGGTTGTATTACAGTGTGTTTTTGGGCTATACCATGAGTGATGAAAATGGTAGTAGAACAGACACTCCTTTCCCGTTTAAAAACTATGATTTTGGAGGACTAGTTGGGTTGAACTACAGTATTACCGAACATTTTATTTTTAATATTCGCTCTAAAGCATCGCTGTTACCCATTAGAGATTTTTTAAATTATGACCAACAAATAGGTATCATGAATCAACTATTTAACAGGGGTTGGTATAATTTAGATTTGAATTTTACTATACGTTATCAATTCAATAACTAGTGTATGAAAAGAAAAATAATAATTGCCATTACAGGTGCCTCCGGTAGTATTTATGCAAAGCTTCTTTTGGATTTTTTGGCTAAACAAAAAGAAATAGAAGTGGGTGTAGTGATGAGCGACAATGCTAAGGTAGTTTGGGAACATGAAATGGGTAATGATGATTACAAAAACTATACATTTAATTTTTATTCAAAAAACGATTTTAATGCCCCTTTTGCTTCTGGGTCGTCTAAATACGATACTATGGTAATTATTCCTTGTTCTATGGGAACGCTTGGTAGGATTGCTAACGGAATTTCTAACGATTTAACTACAAGAGCAGCAGATGTTATGCTTAAAGAAAGAAGAAAATTAATTTTAATTGCAAGAGAAACCCCATATAATTTGATTCATCTCAATAACATGAAAATTATTACCGAAGCCGGTGGAATTATTTGCCCGGCTTCGCCTAGTTTCTATAGCCGTCCACAAAGCATTGAAGAAATTGCTAAAACAGTTGTGGATAGGATTATTGATTTGATGGGATTAGAAAATAAAACTTATCGTTGGGGATAATTGTTGATAAAAATCTTACTCAATTATTTTAATTAAATCTAGCATTGGATTTAGTTCCTTTTCCGTAGTTAAACGGAGTGAATACATATTTCACATATACTTCAGGTCCTCCGCTTCCGCTTGTAGCAACCGACAGGTCGGATACGTTCA
>JADYZM010000016.1 GCA_020853105.1 Flavobacteriales bacterium
CAAGCTATCTGTGGAGCGACAATTCAAGCAACCAAACGCTAGATGTTACTACCTCAGGAACTTATTCAGTAACCGTAACCGATGGTAACGGCTGTATAGGCAAAGACACAATAACCGTAACCGAAAATGCACTGCCTGTGGTAACACTTGGAGCAGATGCCGGCTATTGTGCAGGTACGCCGTTCAGCACAACACTTGACGCAGGGAATGCAGGCTCAAGCTATCTGTGGAGCGACAATTCAAGCAACCAAACGCTAGATGTTACAACCTCAGGTACTTACTCAGTAACCGTAACCGATGGTAACGGCTGTATAGGAAAAGACACAGTAACCGTAACCGAAAACGCACTGCCTGTGGTAACAGTAACTCAAAACGGAGCTGATTTAACGGCAGATGAAAGTGCAGTAGGAACAAGCTATATGTGGATAGATTGTGACAACAACAATACTCCTATTATTGAAGCCTTTTATCAGCAATTTACACCTACACAAAACGGCAATTATGCAGTTGTGGTTACTTCACAAGAAGGCTGTTCAGATACATCAGCTTGTATTCCTGTAACTACAGTAGGAATAGCTAAAACAGCTGAATTATTTGGAGTTTCAGTATATCCAAATCCGGTATCCGGAATTTTAAATATAGAGCTCAAAAAACAGGCTACAATAAGAATTGTATCTATTTTAGGAGAAACACTTTTTGAAAGTAAACTTCAAGAAGGAAAAACATCCATTGATGTGAGCAATTATGCAAAAGGTGTTTACTTTATCCAAAGTGAAAAAATAGAAAATACTAAGTTTATCAAAAACTAAAATTAGTGCTTTAAAAACGAATCTCGATTTCCCTCAAGGAAGTCGAGATTCATTTTTTTATAAATTTGTGTTCAATAAAAAAAATTAATTCATGAAAATTTCATTACGAAAAACAATAACTCATATTTGTGTTATTGTTTTATTAAACAGCTCTCAAGCACAAGATGTAACCACTTTTGCAGGTGGTATATGGGGTTTTGCCGATGGAACAAGTTCTTCAGCTGAATTTTTATTTCCAAGAGGGGTTTGTATGGACAAAACAGGAAATATTTATGTAGCTGATGAGTGGAATCATAAAATTAGAAAAATTACACCCGGAGGAATTGTTTCTACATTAGCCGGAAGTACGGTGGGTTATTCCGACGGTATCGGTACATCAGCCCAATTTAACTATCCCAATGGAGTCTGTTCGGATACTTCAGGGAATATCTATGTAGCAGATTGTAGTAACCATAAAATCAGAAAAATTACACCTGCAGGAGTGGTTACTACATTGGCAGGAAGCGGTAATTATGGATATGCAGATGGACAAGGCTTATCTGCTGAGTTTGCTCTTCCAATAGGAATATGCTCGGATACTTTAGGAAATATCTATGTAGCAGATTATTATAATCATAAAATTAGAAAAATTACACCTACAGGAATGGTAACTACGTTGGCAGGTGACATCCAGGGTTACGCAGATGGATTGAGTTCGGTAGCCCAATTTAACTATCCCTATGGTGTCTGCATAGATCCTGCCGGGAATATTTTTGTTGCAGATTATGGAAACCATAAAATTCGAAAGATTACTTCAGGAGGAATAGTTTCAACTTTAGCCGGAAGTACAATGGGTTATTCCGACGGTATCGGTACATCTGCCCAATTTAATTTTCCGAGAGGAGTTTACTCAGATACCTCTGGGAATATCTATGTAGCAGATCAGAATAATAATAAAATTCGAAAGATCACTTCATCAGGAATGGTTTCTACCGTTGTGGGGAGTACACGGGGTTATGCCGACGGTGTCGGAATGTCTGCCCTATTTGATGCTCCTAGTGGAATATGCTTGGATACCTCTGGGAATATATATATAGCAGATGCGGCAAATCATAGAATTCGTAAGGCTACATCGGCTGGAGTAGTTACTACAATAGCCGGTAGAGGAAGCTATACCGATGGGACAGGTTCATCTGTTCAATTTTGGGAACCACAAGGTGTCTGCTCGGATATCTATGGAAATATATATGTAGCAGATGCGTTAAATCATAGAATTCGAAAGATTACTTCTGCAGGAATGGTTTCTACTTTTGCCGGAAGCACATCAGGTTATGCCGACGGTGTTGGTACGTCTGCCCAATTTAATTATCCGAGTGGAGTCTGCTCAGATACATCAGGAAATATATATGTAGCAGATATGTTTAATCATAGAATCCGAAAAATTACACCCGGAGGAGTGGTTACTACTTTGGCAGGAGGTGTACAGGGAGCTATTGACGGAACTGGTACATCTGCACAATTTAATTCTCCCAAGGGAATCTGTATAGATTCATTAGGAAATATATATGTGGCAGATATGCAGAATAACAGAATTCGAAAGATTACACCTGCCGGTGTGGTTACTACCATAGCAGGCAGTACGTGGGGTTATGCTGATGGATTAGGTTTAGCTGCTAAATTTTATTTTCCCACTGGAGTCTGCTTAGATTCCTCAGGGAATATCTATGTAGTCGATCAACAAAATAGTAGAATCCGTAAGGTTACACCCGCAGGAATGGTTACCACCTTTGCTGGAGACAGTATTGTGGGCTATACCGACGGAACCGGCTTATCTGCCAAATTTGCTTATCCAACAGGAATTTGTTCTGATGCCTCAGGGAATATGTTTATAGCAGACTCTTATAATAATAAAATTCGCAAGCTTACTCTTTCAGGAGTAGTAACTACTATTGCAGGCAATGGCATGATAGGCTATATCGACAGTACAGGTTTGTACGCTAAATTTTATAATCCCACAGGAATCTGCTTAGATACTTCAGGTAATATATACGTAGCTGATAATTACAACAATATTATTCGTAAAATTACTATGTGTAAACTAAACACAGGTGTAACTCAAAACACTAACATTTTAACCGCCGATGCAACAGGAACAACATACCAGTGGTTGGATTGTGATAATAACTATGCAATTATCCCCGGAGAAACTAATCAATCGTTTACTGCAACTGCAAATGGGAATTATGCTGTTGCGATTACAGAAAACAGTTGTATAGATACTTCTGCCTGCATGTCAGTAAATAGTTTAGGAATTAATGAAATTGTAAGTTCATTCTTTGTTATACACCCCAACCCATCAAACGGAACATTAACCATTGCTTTAGATAAAAACTACAGCCTAGCTGCTGTGCAAGTAGTTGATGTTTTAGGAAAAGTGGTTCTTGCAAAAGAATTTAGAAATGAGCAAAATATCAAATTAACTCTAAACACTCAAAAAGGTGTTTATTTCGTAAAAATCAATACCAACGAAGGGACTGAAAGTACTACGAAAGTGGTAGTAGAGTAAACTATCATTTATTTTAAGTTTTTCATAATCAGCCCCGTTAGATAGAGCGGGGCTGTTTTTGTATTCATACAGCTAAGTATTTATAGATGAAACTATAGAAGTGAAACGGTTTAATTGTTTTGGTGGATAGTTTTTTTGTTAATGATTACCATACTTTTAAAACAAAAATAAACCTGTTAAAAGCTGTAACTCAAGAGCTTTTAGTGCGGAAGTTTGTTTTTGATTGCACCGTATGTAATGGTTCCGATATAAACAAAAATCAAAACAAGTAGTATAGATAGATTTCCTGCTCCGAGGTGAATAAACAAAGGGGCAGTACAAGCCCCTACCAATGACCACCCCAATCCGAACAGGAGCCCGCCAAAAAAATTGGCTCGGATTAACAATGGCTTAGGTTTCAAATCGATAGGTTCGTCTTTTATGGTTGTTAAATGCACCGATTTAATAATCAATACTGAAACAATACCAGTAATAACGGCAGAGCCAATAACACCAAAAAGATGAAAAGATTGAAAATGAAACATCTCAACGATTCTATACCACGAAATAGCTTCTGATTTAATGAGTACAAAACCAAAGTAGAAACCCAATAAGATATATTTTATATTTTTTTTCAAAATAAAAAATCCAAAATAAAAAATGACCCGAAAACTCCGCCTATAAAAAATCCGATTGATGCCACCAAAGATGCAGAACTTAATAAGCTTAGACCCATAATGGTGTGTCCTGATGTGCATCCGTCAGCATATCTAGAACCAAACCCAATGAGAAAGCCACCAAACAGAAGTAACAGTCCGTACAGAGAGAATAAATTTGTTGGACTGAATAACTCCTTTGGAAGAAAACCTTCTACGGGAATGTTTTTTGATAAAAAATAATTTTTTGCTGTTTCGCTCAATTCACTTGTATGTATATCAGAAAAATTTAGAAACACCAACCCAGAAACAAAAATTCCAAAAACAAACCATGTAGCCCACTCGTGTTCTTTGTAATTGTATTTGAAATAAGCTGATTTTGACAGTTTCAGCCACGAACAAACATGACGAAACGAAGATGACACACCAAATTGTTTGTTGCTGGTTAGTATGAGTAATGGAACAATTAAACCGAGGAGTGGACCGGAAACGTACCAAGGAAGTGGGTTTTCAATAAAATCTAATATGTGCTTCATGAGAATACAAACATTTTTACAAATGCAAACCGCATTCGGTCTTAGGGTTGTTGTTCCATCTGCCTTCCCTACCTTCTCCGGGCACTGTGCAATGTGAACAACCAATAGAAAAATATCCTTTAGCAATTAAAGGATGAAAAGGAAGGTCGTTTTTTTTGATATATTCCGCTCTTCCTTCTTTTGTTACATCTAGCAGAGGATAAAATTTAAGTATTCCGCCTCTTTCTTCAAAGAAATTGAGAGATGCTCGGTGGTCGCTTTGCCACTTCATTAAACCGGATACCCAAACTGTATAATTTTGTTTTATTTTCTCCAAGGGCTTAACTTTATTCACCGAACAACACAAGTCCGGATCTTTTTTCCAAGTCTCGTCTTTGGTAGTAAATTCATGCTCCCAGGTTTCTGCCTTAACGTCTTCAACCTTTAATCCGTATAGTTCTGTAAGTTGTGCTTTGTATGCCAGAGTTTCATCAAAATGGTATCCCGTATTGATAAAATGTATCAACTGATTGGGGTTTATTTTAGAAAAAACATGAAGTAGAAAAGCAGAAGTGGCTGCAAAAGATGAGGTAAGCATCACTTCTTCGGGTTTAAAATCTAAGTACAATTCAGCAATTCTTTGATCGACAGTTAATGCACTGTATTTTTCATTCAACAACCGAATTTCTTCAGCAGTAAAGACTCTTTTAACTTGTGGTTCGTTCATTTTCAAATGATGAATTTGAATGTAAAATTGACCATTTATTTTGATTTTGGAAAACAAAAATTTTGTTTAAAAACCCTTATCATTCGTATCAATTTGAAATAGAAAACAAAAGACAGATAATAATCGTCAGTAACATAAAAATTAAAAAATCCACTACCTTTGAGAAAAAATAAACCATTGAAAAAACCACTAATTTTAATCGTTAACGACGACGGAATTTCTGCTCCCGGAATTTCTGCATTGATAGAAGCTGCAGCACCTTTTGGACAAATCGTTGTGGTTGCTCCTGATAAACCACAAAGCGGAATGGGACATGCTGTTACACTCAACACAGCCATTCGAGTGAATAGTTGGGAGAAAGAAGGAATAACTTATCATTCATGCAGCGGTACTCCTGTGGATTGTGTGAAAATGGGAGTCAGCAAATTGCTACCAAAAAAACCGGATTTGATTCTTTCGGGAATTAACCATGGGGCAAACTCTTCAATCAATGTTATTTATTCCGGAACTATGTCGGCAGCCATTGAGGGGGCAATGGAAGGAATTCCATCAATCGGATTTTCGTTGTGCAACCATTCTATCGAAGCTAATTTTGAATCATCAAAAGTAATTGTTTCTCAAATACTTAAGAAGATGTTTGCTAATTCTCCCCAACCCCTTTGTTTGAATGTAAATATTCCGGATATACCTTATGAGTTAATTCAAGGAATAAAAGTATGCAGACAAGCTAACGGATGTTGGGAGGAAGACTTTGACGAACGAACAGACCCGTCAGGAAAAAAATACTACTGGCTCACCGGAAAATTCGTTACAGAAGATGCTTCTGACGATACAGATGAGTGGGCATTAAAAAACAACTACGTGTCGGTCGTACCCATACAGTTTGACTTTACCAACTATAACATAATCAATAAATTAATTCACTTTGAAAATGATTGAAGCACTAAAAAAAATGGATCACCTCTCAATAGGATTGATTTTGGGATTACTTTTTCCTATAACAACTATGTATCTGATTTTAAAACTGACATCAAACATGTCGTTGTTTTATATCATTTCAAATCCGTTTTTTAGCCCTGTAATTGATTCTTTGAAAGGAAGTTTACTGATTAATCTAGCTTTGTTTTTTGTGTTTTATTGGTTACAAAAAGATAAATCTGCACGCGGTGTTGTTGCAGCAACATTAATCTATGGGGCAGGCTATGTGTGGTATATGATATTTATGTAAGATTCTTATAACAATTCTATGAACTACTACATAATTGCAGGTGAAGCTTCGGGAGATTTACACGCATCAAATCTGATTAAGGAATTAAAGAAGCGAGATGTTCATGCAAAATTCAGAGGCTGGGGCGGTGATTTGATGCAGCAACAAGGAACAGAGCTTGTTAAACACTACAAAGAATTGGCTTTTATGGGCTTTGTTGAAGTGGTTTTAAATCTCAAAACCATTTTGAAAAACCTTTCTTTCTGTAAAAAAGATATTTTGGAAAATCGTCCTGACGTTTTGATTTTAGTGGATTATCCGGGATTTAATTTAAAAATTGCAAAATGGGCAAAAGAAAATCAAATCCGAGTATTTTATTATATATCGCCACAAATTTGGGCGTGGAAACAAAATAGAGTGCATCAAATCAAACAGAATGTGGATAAAATGTTTGTTATCTTACCTTTCGAAAAGGAATTTTACAAAAAATTTAATGTTGATGTCGATTTTGTAGGACACCCTCTCCTTGATGCCATTGCACACCGAAATCCATCTGATTTGAACGATTTTTGTGTAAAAAATAACTTACCTAACAAACCTATAATTGCACTATTACCGGGTAGCAGAGCACAAGAAATATCTAAAATGTTGCCTATTATGTTGTCCGTTGTAAACCGTTTTCCTGATTTTCAATTTGTGGTTGCCGGAGCCCCCTCGCAACACCTATCATTTTACAAACAATTCTTAAACGGTCAGGTTTCACTTGTTGAAAATCAGACCTATTCATTACTTGAACACTCAACGGCTGCATTAGTTACATCTGGAACCGCAACCTTAGAAACAGCACTATTCGGAGTGCCTCAAGTAGTTTGCTACAAAGGAAGTTTTGTTTCGTACTACATTGCAAAAATGATAATTAAGGTGGGTTATATTTCGTTGGTAAACCTGATTTCAGATAAAGAAATTGTGAAAGAACTCATTCAAAACGAACTGAATACAGAAACCCTCGCTAAGGAATTGACAAAAATTATATCAGAAAATAAACACAACGAACTGAAAATTCAATATCAGGAACTGCAAAGTAAATTGGGAGGATATGGAGCGTCAAGCAGAACAGCTGATTTAATATATAACTATTTAAAATTAAAATCGACTTGTTAATTATATAGATATTATTACATTTGCAGCCTCATTTTTGAAGTTATTCCAAACCTATGAAATTATCAAAATTTAAATTTGATTTACCCGCAGAATTACTTGCTGAACACCCGTCAAAAGAACGTGATGAAGCTCGTTTAATGGTTGTTCACCGAAAAACAGGAGAAATAGAACACAAACAGTTTAAAGACCTGATTAACTACTTTGAAGAGGGTGATTTAATGATTGTGAACGATACCAAAGTATTCCCTGCCAGAATGTATGGGAATAAAGAAAAAACAGGAGCAAGAATTGAAGTTTTTTTATTAAGAGAACTGAATAGAGAGAGTTTGCTATGGGACGTTTTGGTTGACCCTGCCCGAAAAATTAGAATAGGTAACAAATTGTACTTTGGTAACGATGATTTGGTTGCTGAAGTTATCGACAATACTACATCAAGAGGACGTACACTTCGATTTTTATTTGATGGTTCGTATGAAGATTTTAAAGCCATTATTGCAAAACTTGGAGAAACACCTCTTCCGCGTTACATCAAAAGAGAAGTAGAACCACAAGATGCAGAACGCTATCAAACCGTATATGCCGAAAATGAAGGCTCGGTAGCAGCTCCAACTGCAGGATTGCACTTTAGCAAACACTTGATGAAACGACTTGAAATAAAAGGTGTAGATATAGCTAAACTTACTCTACACGTCGGTTTAGGAACTTTCCGCTCGGTAGAAGTGGAAGACCTCACCAAACACAAAATGGACTCGGAAGAAGTACATATTCCTCAGAATTGTGTTGATATGGTGAATAAAGCAAAAAAAGGAAAAGGAAAAATATGTGCCGTTGGTACAACATCTATGCGAGCAATTGAAACATCAGTTTCTGCTGATGGACTACTAAAGCCTTATGATGGATGGACTAACAAATTTATTTTCCCACCTTATGATTTTAACATTGCCAACTGTATGATAACTAATTTTCACACACCATTATCTACCCTGTTGATGATGACTTGTGCTTTTGGCGGCTACGATTTGATAATGAAGGCATATAAAGAAGCGATAAAAGAAAAATATAAATTCTATACGTATGGTGATGCCATGCTGATTTTGTAATCAATAAATTAAATAACATAAAACACTATCGAACATGAAACTAGAAGACTTAAAATTATACCAAGAATGTCTTGATTTTGAAGCTAAAATTTGGAACATCGTATCTACATGGGAAGGGTTTAACAAAAGCACTTTAGGGGAAGCTTTTGTTAAAGATGCAGACGCAATTTCTGCTAATATTGCCGCAGGATACGGTCGTTATAATTTCAAAGACAAAAAACATTACTGTTATATTTCAAGAGGATACCTTTTAAAAACTAAAGGGTGGTTGCTAAAAGCAAAAGAACGCACAATAATTCAAGGACCAGTGGTTGATGAATTATTGGAATTTTTAGAAAAAATCCACAGAATGTTGAATGCGTATATCCGTTCTATCGGAAGAACTAAAACTGAAGGCGGTTCTTACGATAAAAAAGACAACTTCAACAACGAAGAAGAGGTTAACGGAAATACTTTCACAGCTGATGCTGATGAATTTTTCAGTGAAGAAGAACTAACCAATGCCTAATTATGCAATAATTGTTGCCGGTGGAAAAGGAGAACGAATGGGAAAAGAAATTCCCAAACAATTTCTTGAGCTTTCCGGTAAACCAATTTTAATGCATACCATTGAAAAGTTTACAAAATCTTTTTCAGACATAAAAATTATACTGGCTCTTCCCGAAAATCAAATCGAGTTTTGGGAAGAGCTTTGTTTTAAACACCAATTTCAGGCTGGCGGAATACAACTTACAAAGGGTGGAAAAACCAGATTTGAATCGGTTAAAAATGCACTTCGATTCATTACAGAGAAAGGAATTGTTGCCATACACGATGGGGTTCGTCCGCTGGTTAGTAAATCTACCATCATAAATTGCATAAATAAGGCTGCAAGCTCAGGAGCAGCCATACCGGTTACCAATGTGGTTGAATCTCTCCGATTTTACTCAAAATCAGACAACACTTCAAAGGCAGTCCCAAGAAGTAGCTATAAAAATGTTCAAACACCTCAATGCTTTAGCACTGAAATAATTTTAAAAGCATACGAACAACCGTATAATGAGAATTTTACCGATGATGCATCTGTTGTTGAAGCCCTCGGATATTCTATTCAATTGGTTGAAGGAAACGTTGAAAATATCAAAATCACAACAACTACAGATTTGGCATTGGCAGAAATTTTACGTAAAATTGAGTTGGATTAATTCTTTCCAACAATGAGGGTTTCTATATTTTTTTTATTGATTTGTTTTTTAATAATAGGGTGTAATTCAGATTCCCCTAACCAAACAACACCAAAGACAACTGAAGAAATTGCTGTGCCTGACACCAACGTTATCAGTATTGATTTAATGGATAACATTGGAGGTTCAATGTATCTCAGTAGAGCTGTGGGATATAAAGTTGCCATTGATAAAGACACCTCTGAATATACTTGTGTGTTTTCTCAATCAAAAGAAACGGGTAGAATCGAAATGGATTTAAATTTTTCAAAAGTCAGCTCTTCTGTCCTGTTTAATAGAAGAATAAGTGAGTTGAAAATAATTCTCCAAAAAGCAGACAAAGATTTTAATTTAGATTCTTTGCAAACAATTTCCTTTGGTCGGTTAGTCCATAGTGGTGACTTAGCTATAGAAATTTCTAATCAATATAAAAATACAATGGGATTCAACAACAAAACTCCAAAATACAGTGAGGTTTGCCAGTTCTTAAAAACATCAATCCTAGTTTCCGTTGTTGATAGTTTGCTGGAGCCATATTCATTTTATACAACAGGAGTTTCAATAGAAAAATTTATGCTGACCGAAAAAAAGTATTTTTTACCTAATCAAATAATAGAAACAGATACTTCTCTAATTCCAGATTCCCTTATAGATGCTATTGTTTGGGTAAATGTAAAGAGAAAGCGTAATTAACTACTCCATGTTTCCTGTATATAAAACCGATAGAATCTTATTAAGAAAAATTATATCCACGGATATAGAAAATGTGTTTAAAGGCTTATCAAATCCGTGCGTTATAAAATACTATGGAGTGAGTTACGATACCTTAGAATCTACTAAGGTTCAAATGAGTTGGTTTGATGAAATAGTAAATAAAAAAACCGGTATTTGGTGGGCAATTTGTTCACCCGATAACACAATTTTTTATGGAGCTGCAGGAATTAACAATATTGATTCTGCTCATAAAAAAGCTGAAATTGGATATTGGTTGTTACCCGATTATTGGGGTCGTGGATTTGTTGCAGAAGCCTTGTCAATAATATGTAGATATGGGTTTGAAAAGGAAAAACTGCACCGTATTGAAAGTTTTGTTGAAACTGAAAATCAAAATTCCATTAAAGTAATGAATGCCCTTGATTTTGAGCACGAGGGAACGTTAAAAGAATGCGAAATAAAAAATGGAAAATACATCAATCTTCACATTTTCGCTAAAATCAATCAAAATTTGTAAATCCAGAACAATTCTAATGAAGCAATGCTTAAGAATCTATTTTGGCATACTTAGCGTTTGCTTCAATAAATTCTCTTCGAGGAGGCACATCATCACCCATTAACATGGAGAAAGTGTGGTCAGCAGCAGCAGCATTTTCAATATTTATCTGACGTAGAGTTCTGTATTCAGGATTCATTGTTGTTTCCCAGAGTTGTTCAGCGTTCATCTCTCCCAAACCTTTGTATCGCTGAACTCCTACACTACCTTCTTTCCCTGCTCCTTTAAGTTCTTGAATGGCTCTGTCTCTGTCGTCTTCAGTCCAACAATAGCGTTGTTCTTTTCCTTTTTTAACTAAATAGAGTGGAGGGGTGGCAATATAAATGTGTCCATTTTCAATCAGTTCTTTCATGTAACGGAAAAAGAAAGTCAGAATCAAAGTTTCTATGTGAGAACCGTCAACATCGGCATCACACATGATAATCACCTTGTGGTATCTTAATTTTTCGGTATTTAATGCTCTGGCATCGTCTTCAGTGCCTACACGAACCCCAAGAGCGGTATAAATATTTTTGATTTCTTCGTTTTCAAAAATTTTGTGGTGCATGGCTTTTTCCACATTTAAGATTTTACCTCTCAGTGGCATAATGGCTTGAAAATGTCTGTCTCTACCTTGTTTTGCAGTACCTCCCGCAGAATCTCCTTCTACCAAATACAGTTCACATTCAGCAGGGTCTTTTGATGCACAATCGGCAAGTTTACCGGGTAAACCACTGCCGGAAAGAACATTTTTTCGTTGAACCATTTCTCTTGCTTTTCTGGCTGCATGGCGCGCCGTGGCTGCCAAAATAACTTTTTGAACAATGATTCTCGCATCAGCAGGATGTTCTTCAAGGTAGTTTTCAAGCATTTCGCTAACAGCTTGACTAACTGCTGCTGTAACTTCTCTGTTACCCAATTTTGTTTTGGTTTGACCTTCAAATTGCGGCTCTTGTACTTTAACAGATACTATTGCTGTTAGCCCTTCTCGAAAGTCATCTCCGGAAATTTCAAATTTTAGTTTGTCTAGCAAACCTGAACTGTCGGCATATTTTTTAAGTGTATTGGTTAAACCTCTTCTAAAGCCGGCAAGGTGAGTTCCTCCTTCGTGTGTATTGATGTTGTTTACATACGAGTGAATGTTTTCTGAATACGAAGTGTTGTATATCATTGAAACTTCAACGGGAATTCCTTGTTTTTCACCTTCCATACTGATGACTTCGGCAATCAAAGGTTCTCGTGTTTCTTCTATGTATCGAATAAATTCTTTTAGTCCTTCTTTCGAATGAAAAACCTGCCCTTTAAATGTACCGTCTTCGTTTTTTTCTCTTTTGTCTTCTAAAGTAATGGTGATGCCTTTGTTCAAAAATGCAAGTTCACGCATTCTGGTAGCTAGTGTTTCATACGAATATTCAATAGACTCAAAAATATCAGTATCGGGTAAAAAGGTTACTTGAGTTCCTCTGTCGGAAGTTGTTCCGGTTTCTTTTACCGGAAAAAGAGCTTTTCCGCGTGAATATTCTTGTTCATATACTTTGCCATCTCTGTAAACAATAGCATGCAGGTGGCTGGAAAGTGCGTTCACACATGAAACACCAACACCGTGCAAACCACCTGAAACTTTATATGAATCTTTATCAAATTTACCGCCGGCTCCAATTTTGGTCATAACCACTTGCAAAGCAGAAACGCCTTCTTTTTTGTGCATATCAACCGGAATTCCCCTTCCGTTGTCCTTTACCGTAATAGAACCGTTTTCATTGATTGATACATAAATAGTATCACAGTGCCCGGCAAGTGCTTCGTCAATGGAGTTGTCAACTACTTCATACACCAAATGGTGCAAACCTCTTGTTCCTACATCACCAATATACATTGACGGACGCATTCTAACATGCTCCATTCCTTCTAAAGCCTGAATACTATCGGCTGAGTAAGTATTTTTGTTTTCGCTCATATTTTTTGTAAAAATTCTCGTTTTTTTTGACAGATAACAAATATACCGATAATGCTTTTTTTGTTCAGTTTTTTGGTTAATTATTAACGCTTAGTTATCAACACAAAAATTAACAGTTTTTGAATAAAAACAAAGAGAATTTTGATGCAAAAAAAGAGTTTTTAATTCAAATCAATATGCGAAAGAATTTCTTTGAATAAATTGTTATAGCAGGGGGTTAATAATTTTGGATTTAATCCTTTTGCAGCTTGATTTTCTAGCGTTGGAAAATTGCCACAGTTAATTTTAACATTTCCATCACCAAATAGCTTTATTTTTTTACTGTTATACAGTTCGTAGTCTATCTTGTGTAGTGAAAATGGTAATCTTTTGTTGTTATCTCCAACGTAGTTTGTGTGTATAGTTTTTTCAATATTGTACCAATTCACAAATAAAACAAAATCAACGTTGTAGTTATTGGCTAATTGAGTAAATTCTTCATTACTAAGCATGCTTAAGTTAATCGAATAATACTTTTTTTTATCAAATTTTCCATATTTGTAACTTGTTTGTTTTCTTAGTCCAAGTGAATGCAAATTAGATATAGCCACAAATTCGAAATTTTCGCTATTATAAGACTCAAATGCGGCATTAATATTTCGGTGGTATTCATTAAAAACCTCGGAGGATTCAACATGACTAGCTGCTGCAATTTCATCAAGGGAGTATTGAGATGAAAATTGAAATCTGTCGTAAAGAACAACTAATACTCGGTGCTTTTGGGCTTTTATGTTACTTAATGTAAGTATTACAAAAACAACCAAACAAAGATATTTTTTATTTATACGAATCAATTGGCTTTAATGAGGTAGTAGTTCTTTTTTCCTTTTTGTACCAATACGTATTTGCCTTTGATTAAATCAGAAGTTGTGAGTATTTTATCTTCACTAACCTTGCTTTTGTTGATACTAACAGCATTTTCTTTAAGGCTTCTACGGGCTTCGCCGTTGGAACTGAAAAAATTTGATTTCAGAACCAATGCATCAATGATAGAAATTCCGGAGTTGAAGTCTACCAAGGCAATTTCTGCTTGTGGAACTCCTTCAAAAATATCATTAAAGACGTCTTCAGGTAAAGCGTTCAGACCGGCTATAGCTTCTTCGTCTTTTTTAAATAAAATTTCTGACGCATGAACTGCTGCTTCAAAATCTTCAACGGAATGTACACGAATTGTGATGTCTTTTGCTAACTCTTTTTGTAACAATCGCAAATGTGGAACAGCAAGGTGCTCTTTTATTAACTCATCAATTTCAGGTTTGGATTTTAGCGTAAAAATTTTGATGTAGTTTGAAGCGTCTTCATCAGATGTATTTATCCAATATTGATAAAATTTATACGGTGATGTTTTGGTTTTATCCAACCAAACATTCCCTCCTGCACTTTTTCCAAACTTAGAGCCATCGGCTTTTTTTAACAATGGCGTGGTAACCGCAAAAGCATCACCACCGGCTTTTCTTCGAATTAATTCTGTGCCGGTTACTATGTTTCCCCATTGGTCAGACCCACCCAATTGAACAGTACATTTTTTATTCTTCCAAAGCCAGTAAAAATCATAGCCTTGAACCAATTGATACGAAAATTCGGTAAATGACATACCGCTTTCAAGCCGGCTTTTTACCGAATCTTTTGCCATCATATAGTTAACAGTAATGTGCTTGCCTACATCACGGATAAAGTCTAGAAAGCTAAAATCTTTAAACCAATCATAGTTATTCACCATTTCAGCAGCATTTGCTCCGCTTTTAAAATCTAAAAATTTTTCCAACTGACTTCTTATTCCTTTCAGATTTTTCTGAAGGGTTTCGTCGTCAAGCATATTTCTTTCGGAGGTTCGTCCTGTTGGGTCACCAACCATACCTGTTGCACCGCCTACTAAGGCTATGGGCTTGTGTCCGGATTTTTGCAAATGAACCAAGATCATGATTTGAACCAAGCTTCCAATGTGTAATGAATCTGCTGTTGGGTCAAACCCGATATATGCTGTTGTTATTCCTTTAGAAAACTCGTGTTCAGTTCCGGGCATCATATCGTGTATCATGCCTCTCCATTTCAATTCATCTATAAAGTTCATTGTAGTTTTTTTGATGGTCAAAAGTAAGGAAAATTAGGAATGAAGCATACGTTTTAAAATAGCTTACTATTTTAACTTCTCGTTGTTATGGTGTCTTTGGCTATCTCGAGCAGTCTTTTTTTCTAAATTTTTTAGCAGAGCTTGGTTTAAATCTACGCCTGTTTGGTTGGCTAAACAAATCAATACAAAAAGCACATCAGCCATTTCTTCACCTAAGTCTTTTGCTTTATCGCTTTCTTTTTCAGATTGTTCGCCATATCTGCGTGCAACAATTCGGGCTACCTCGCCAACTTCTTCGGCGAGCATCGCCATATTGGTAAGTTCATTAAAATAACGAACACCATGCTTTTTAATCCACTCATCAACTAGTTTTTGAGCTTGTTCTATGGTCATATTCAGAACTTTAGTAGATGTGCTTTCGACTGATTTTTCCAACCCGCTTGGCTCTCGTAATCGACAAAGAAAATTTTAAGATCGGCTTGACTTTCGTAGTCCACAAAAAACACTTTTTTGTTTGCTTGCGATTCGTAATTTACGGAATACCACAAACCGTCTTTGTTTGCTTGGCTTTCGTATTTAACCATAAACACTTTTAGGTCGCATTGCGATTCGTATTTTACAATGTACACCTTTAAGTCAGCCTGACTTTCGTACTTAACTTTGAATATTTTTTGAGCAGAAACACTTGTTGTTGCAAAAGCAAAGAACAAGAAAATTGGAATAATGTATTTCATTTTGATTGATTTTTTAATCAAATGTAATCAATTATTATTCCATAATTGCTGCAATTCCAGGCAGTTCTTTTCCTTCTAAGTACTCCAACATTGCTCCTCCACCTGTGCTTACATGACTCACTTTATCAGATAGTTTAAACTTGTTTACTGCGGCAACAGAATCTCCTCCGCCAACTAAAGTAAATGCTCCTTTTTGTGTAGCGTTTGCAACTGCAATTGCTATGGCTTTTGTACCGTTTTCAAAATTTTCCATTTCAAATACACCAACCGGTCCGTTCCATAAAATTGTTTTTGAGTTTTCTATACATGATGTAAATGATTTTATTGCTTTATTGCCAATATCCATACCCATCCAGCTATCTGCAATTGAATTTGTATCAAAAAGTTGGATGTTTGCCTCGTTGGAAAATTGGTCTGCAGCAACGGTGTCTTCGGGTAACAAGATATTTACATTTTTGCTATTTGCTTGAGCTAAAATATCTCTTGCTGTTTGTAAAAAATCTGTTTCAACCAATGAACTACCTACGTTTCCTCCCATAGCTTTTGCAAAAGTATATGCCATTCCACCACCAATAATGATGTTGTTAACCTTATTTAGCAATTGTTCCAGAATAATAATCTTACTTGAAACTTTAGCTCCGCCAACAATAGCTGTAATCGGAGAAACACCTTCTTTTAAAACTTTTGACACACTAAATATTTCTTTTTCAATCAAGTAGCCAAACATTTTATCGTTGGGAAAAAATTGTGCAATAATTGTGGTAGAAGCATGAGCCCTGTGGGCTGTTCCAAAGGCATCATTGATATATACATTTCCTAATGAAGCCAATTTTTTTGAAAAGTCTATGTCGCCACTGGTTTCTTGTGGATAAAACCGAAGATTTTCTAGCAATAAAACCTCTCCGGGTTTCAGGTTTTCAGAAAGTTCAACGGCTTCTTTTCCAATACAATCGGGAGCAAATTTTACAGGTTGCCCTATCAACTTTTCAGTTTCAGAAACGATGTGTTTCAATGAAAATTTATTCTCAAAACCAACTTTAGGTCTTCCCAAATGCGACATCAAAATTACTGCACCTCCACCATTCAACACTTTTTTGATAGTCGGCACTGATGCAGCAATACGTGTATTGTCAGTTACATTAAAATTACCGTCGAGTGGCACATTAAAATCTACACGAATCAACACTTTTTTGCCTGAAAAGGTATAATTATCTATATTTTTCATGATACATTTTTTTTGTGCAAAAGTAAAATTTCAAATTGAATTGTAAAGTACTCATCGGATTAATTACTTTTGAAAAATATGCTTTTCAAACAAGTAATCGGACAAAATGAAATCAAAAGCAGATTGGTAAATGCGGTTAAGGAAGACAGAATTAGTCATGCACAGCTGTTTTTAGGCAAACCGGGAACCGGAAATCTTGCGTTGGCATTGGCGTATGCTCAATACATAATGTGTGAAAACAAAACAGGAGAAGATTCTTGTGGAGTATGTGATTCGTGTGTTAAACACAACAAATTGATTCATCCCGATTTACATTTTATATTCCCAACCGCAAACACTGATAAAGCAAAAGGGAAACCACTAAGTGATTTGTTTTTAACCGAATGGAGAGAACTGGTTTTGGAAAATAATGCCTATTTTACCCTAAATCAACTTCAAGATAAGCTGGATACTGAAAATAAATCATTATTAATTCCAGAGAGAGAAAGTACCGAAATTATAAAAAAACTAAGTTTAAAAAGTTATGAATCGGAATATAAAATTGTAGTGGTTTGGATGCCTGAAAAATTCAACAACGATTCAGCAAATAAACTATTGAAAATTCTTGAAGAACCCGAACCAAAAACACTGTTTTTAATGGTGGCACAAGATTCCGGACTAATAATTCCCACCCTATTATCCAGAACTCAAGTGCTCAAAATTTCTCCTATAGATGAAAAAAGTTTATCCGAATCTTTAATGAATCAATTTCAACTGTCTGAACAACAAGCCTCACAAATTGCATCTCAATCGGACGGTGATTTTCTGGAGGCAAAAAGTTGCGTTGAAACATCAGAAACAGAAAAGCAGTTTTATTCACTTTTTACAGAATGGATGAGATCTGCATTCAAAGCAGATGTGATTTCATTAATCCAATTTTCTGAAGAAATTTCAAAATTGGGTAGAGAAAAGCAAAAGCAGTTTATTCAGTATTGTTTGCATTTGATTCGCGAAAGCCTTATCAACAACTACGGCACAGAAAACTTAAACAAATCCAGCAATAACGAAAAACAATTTTTAGTGAATTTTGCCCCATTTATTCATGGTGAAAACTGTATAAACGCTATTGAGTTATTTGAGAATGCTCACTACCACATTGAGCGAAATGGCAATTCAAAAATTATTTTTTTAGATATTTCTCTTAAGTTTACTAAACTCTTAAGAGTAAAAAATTCATACGTTGAATAAGAAATAATTTCAGCAGCATTTGCCCATCATTTTCTGATTTAGAATAGTATATTTGCTATCGAGTAGAAATTCAAAAAAATTAATTAAATAATCCTCGGGTTTAAACCGAAATTTAAGATATAAAATATGGGATGCAGTAGTTGTGGGTCTAGAGAAAGTAGCGGAATGGGTTGTGGTTCCTCCTCCGGAAAAGTTTGCAGTAAAGCAAGCACTTGTAGCAGTTATAAACTGAATGTTTTTGACTGGCTCAGTGATATTGAGTTGCCTCATGGACAAGAGCAATTTGATGTTGTTGAGGTGCGATTCAAAAACAGCCGAAAAGAATACTTTAAAAACGCAGAAAAATTATCGATAAACATAGGAGACACAATAGCCGTAGAAGCTTCTCCCGGACACGATATAGGAATAGTTTCATTAACCGGTGAACTGGTTAAAAAACAACTTCGAAAAATCAAACTTGCATTTGATTCTCCCGAGATAAAAAAAATATACCGACAAGCAAAAAAAACGGATATCGAAAAGTGGATTGAAGCTCAAAAATTAGAAGTGGACACCATGTATAAAGCAAGAACTATTGCTATTGAGCTAGGACTAGAAATGAAAATCAGTGATGTTGAATACCAAGGCGATAAAACAAAAGCAATTTTTTACTATACGGCAGAAGCCAGAGTTGATTTTAGAGAATTGATAAAACGACTTGCCGATGAATTCAAAATCAGAATAGAGATGAAGCAAATCGGAGTACGCCAAGAAGCAAGCAGACTTGGAGGGATAGGTTCGTGTGGTAGAGAGCTTTGTTGCTCTACTTGGTTAACTGATTTTAGGTCTGTTTCTACTTCTGCGGCAAGATACCAACAGCTTTCACTAAATCCGCAAAAGCTTGCAGGACAGTGCGGCAAACTGAAATGTTGTTTAAACTACGAACTAGATTCTTATGCAGATGCTCTAAAAGCATTTCCAGACACAGGAATTGTTCTTGAAACCGAAAAAGGTTCAGCAGTATTTCGAAAAATGGATATCTTCAAAAACCTGATGTGGTACTCTTACAAACATGAAATTATTCAGTTTGTTGAAATAAAACTAGACAGAGTTAATGAAATTATAGCACTTAATAAAAAAGGCAAAAAACCTGCTGATTTGGTTGAGTTTGTTGAAGAACAACGAAAAATTCAGGCTGAACCTGAATATTCAAACGTGGTGGGACAAGACAGCTTAACTCGATTTGATAAACCTAAAAATAGCGGTAACAAAAAAAGAAAACACAAAAATAAAAACAGACACAACAAACCAAATTCAGGTGCAAAATAAGGTTACGCATATCAATTCTTATATCAAATATCTATGTGTGTTTGCAATGGTATTGACAGTAATCTCTTGCGATAACAACAAGGTTTTCGACCAATATATCCAAGTAGAAAATGCCAATTGGAAGATAGAAAATATTGCAGTTTTTTCAGTAGAAATATCTGACACATCTAGTTTGCACAATATGTATATAAACATCAGAAATAAAGGAAATTATGCATATAGCAATTTGTATCTGTTTGTTAAAATTGAAAGTCCCGACGGAAATTTCTCAACAGATACAGTAAATTGCACACTTGCAGATAAAAGCGGAAAATGGGTGGGAAATGGAATTGGTGATTTATTTGACTCCCAAACCCCTTTTTACGGTAATTTTAAATTTGCACAACAAGGAAAATATTCGTTTTCTTTTGAACAAGCTATGCGAGTTGAAAATGGGCTAGACGGAATTTCGGATATTGGGTTAATGATAGAAAAGCTGGATTCTAAAAATCAATAAAATGGCTGCAAAAATTGGAGGAACATGGACACAAAGAAAGGTAATCGTTTACTTTTGGATTACTTTTGTTGTGCTTCCATTTTTTATGATTTTTTTGGTTATGATGGCAGCAAATACCGGTACATTAGGTTTTGATCCACTTCCTTCCTTACAAGAATTAGAAAATCCAAAGAGTAATTTAGCTTCGGAGATAATATCGGCAGACGGTAAGGTTTTCGGTAAATACTTTAAAGAAAACAGAACAACAGTTGAATACAAAGACCTATCCCCTTTTATTATTCAGGCTTTGGTTGCAACTGAGGACGAAAGATTTTATAAACACTCTGGAATAGATTTCAGAGGACTTTTAAGGGCTGTGGCAAAACTTGGAAGCGACGGAGGAGCCAGCACAATCACACAACAACTAGCCAAAATGATGTTTGAACACCGAGCCAGCAATATATTTGAAAGAATTAAACAAAAACTTCAAGAACAAATCATTGCTGTAGAGCTGGAAAAACGATATACCAAAGAAGAAATTATTACAATGTATCTCAACAAATTTGATTTTATCAATAATGCAGTGGGTATCAAATCAGCCAGCAATGTTTATTTTAACAAAGAACCCAAAGAATTAGCACTACATGAAGCCGCAATGCTTGTTGGAATGGCAAAAAACCCTGCGTTATTTAACCCTTTGCGACGTCCGGAGATGACTCAAGGAAGAAGAGAAGTTGTTTTAAACCAAATGCGAAAGAATGATATTATTACAAGAGAAGAATATGATTCTCTCAGAGTTCTTCCATTAGGACTTGACTATAAAATTGTTGATCATAAAGAAGGTATAGCCCCTTATTTTAGAGAAATATTGAGGGCAGAACTGCAAAAATTATTTGAGCAGAAAGACGATGATGGAAATTACATATATTCTAAAAAAGACGGCACACCATACAACATTTACAGCGATGGCTTGAAAATATACACAACTATCGATTCCCGAATGCAAGAACATGCTGAATGGGCTGTAAACGAACACATAAGTAAATCATTACAACCACAGTTTTTTAGTCAATTGAAAAGATACAGAATTAAAAAATATCCATTTGATAATCGAATTACTGATGAACAGTACGAACAAATCATGCAATCTGCCCGAACAAAATCATTGCGATATCAAATTTTAACAGGTCAGGAATGCGAAAACTGTGGACGAAGAGGAAAATTTGTTGATAAACAAGACCACTTTTTCAAGTGTTCTGCAGAAGACTGTAACTTTTCCAGATGGGCTCCTGAAGAAGATTCAATCAAGATAATTTTTGACCAACCAACACCCATGAAAGTATTTACCTATCAAGGTGAAAAGGATACTGTAATGTCTCCAAATGATTCTATTCGATATTACAAAAGCTTTTTACAGGCAGGTTTAATGGCTGTTGACCCAAAAACAGGATACATAAAAGCATGGGTTGGTGGAACCAATTTTACTTATTTTTCATTTGACCATGTAAAGTTGGCTAAACGTCAGGTTGGCTCTACTTTCAAACCTTTTGTATATTCTCTGGCTATTCAAAACGGATATTCTCCTTGCCATGAAGTAACAAATTCTCAATACACGTTTCACAAAGGGGAGTTCGGTATTTTACAAGATTGGACACCCAAAAATTCAGATGGATTATACGGCTGCAATGTATCGTTAAAATACGCTTTAGCCAACTCCATGAATACAATCACTGCGTGGATAATGAAACAATTTGGTCCACAGGCAGTAGTTAATCAGGCAAAAGCAATGGGAATAACTAGCCCTTTGGAAGCTGTACCTTCGCTCTGTTTGGGAGTAGCAGACTTAACCGTATATGAAATGGTTGGTGCAAATGCTACCATGGTAAATAAAGGGGTTTATATAGAGCCAACAATGTACACCCGCGTAGAAGATAAACACGGTAATGTGATTATAGATTTTCGTCCGAAAACCAATGAGGCAATGAGCGAAGAAGCAGCTTATGTAATGCTTGATTTAATGAAAGGTGTAATTGACGGAGAACGAAACGACTGTATAGGAAGTATGATGAAAACACCTAGAAACGTGAGTGGAACAGGTATGCGGCTGAGAGGTTCAATTACTGAATCCAGACCTTATACCGGACATCATTACCCTATTGCCGGTAAAACTGGAACCACTCAAAACAATTCCGACGGGTGGTTTATGGGACTTACACCCGATTTGGTTACAGGAGTGTGGGTAGGAGCTGAAGAGAGAAGCATTCGATTTGCAACAACTGAGATGGGACAAGGTGCAAATACAGCTTTACCAATTTGGGGCTACTTTATGCAAAAGGTTCATGCAGATACAAGATTGAAAATATCTAAAGGAGATTTTGAAAAACCGGAAGCTCCACTTTCTATTGAACTGGATTGTGCAAAATATAAGCTTACAAAAGATTTAAACTTCGACTTAAATAATTCACAACAATATTAATACTTCAAAAATATGGCAATAAATAAAGTGGTTGCAAATGTAGAAGAAGCAACAAAAGACATAAAAGATGGAATGACCTTGATGGTTGGCGGTTTCGGGCTTTGCGGAATTCCTGAAAACAGCATTGCCCAGCTTGTAAAAATGGGAATTAAAAATTTAACTTGTATTTCTAACAATGCCGGCGTTGATGACTTTGGGTTGGGGCTTTTACTGAAACAAAAACAAATCAAAAAAATGATTTCCTCTTATGTTGGAGAAAACGATGAATTTGAGCGACAAATGTTAAGTGGAGAACTTGAAGTAGATTTGATTCCACAAGGATCTCTTGCCGAAAGATGTAGAGCAGGAGGAGCAGGTATTCCTGCATTTTTTACGCCTGCCGGTTATGGAACAGAGATAGCTGCCGGAAAAGAAGTGAGAGTTTTTAACGGAAAACCACACATTCTTGAATCAGCATTGGAAGCAGATTTTGCTATTGTTAAAGCATGGAAGGGAGACACTGCCGGAAACTTAGTTTATAAATACACTGCCCTTAACTTCAATCATGTTATGGCAACTGCCGGAAAAATTACTATTGCTGAAGTTGAAGAGTTGGTTCCCGTGGGGACATTAGACCCAAGACACATACACACCCCAGGAATTTTTGTACAACGTATATTTCAAGGAAAGAACTACGAAAAACGTATCGAACAAAGAACAGTTAGAAAACGCTCTTAGATAATCCAATAACAATTTGCAAAAAATAAAAAGATATGTTAGATAAAACAGGTATAGCAAAACGAATTGCACAAGAACTCAGAGATGGTTGGTATGTGAATTTAGGAATTGGAATTCCTACTTTGGTAGCCAATTATGTGGACAAAAATATTACTGTTGAATTTCAGTCGGAAAATGGAATTTTAGGCATGGGACCGTTTCCTTATGAAGGGGAAGAAGATGCTGATTTAATTAATGCAGGAAAGCAAACAGTTACTCTTTTGCCGGGGGCTTCCATTTTTGATTCCTCAATGAGTTTTTCAATGATTAGAGGACAGCACGTACAACTTACCGTGTTGGGAGCTATGGAAGTGTCGCAAAACGGAGATATTGCCAACTGGAAAATTCCGGGAAAAATGGTTAAAGGAATGGGTGGAGCAATGGATTTAGTTGCAAGTGCTAAAAATATTATTGTTGCCATGATGCACACCAACAAAGCCGGAGAAAGCAAATTATTACCCGAATGTACTTTACCGCTAACCGGTGTTGCTTGTGTTACAAAGGTGGTTACAGAATTGGCGGTTATGGAAATTAAAGACGGTGCATTTCATTTGTTAGAAAGAGCACCCGGGGTAACAGTTGAGCAAATAAAAAACGCAACTGCCGGAAAATTGGTTATCAGTGGAGAAGTACCGGAGATGAAGTTGGATTAATTGTGCACTTTCCACAAAATTTCGTTGTCCCAATTTTCTCGAATAGTGATGTCTTCGTTATAAAGGATTACACGCTCAGGTTGAATCTTTTTTATGTAGTTTCCACTATCCCAAACATTGTTATTATTGCTGTCAATAATTAGTTTTATCTTATAGGAACCAGGAGCTAAATAAGGAATTTCAAGTAGTTGGTTTCCCTCTAAAAAGAATTCTTTTATCTGATTTTCTTTTTGATAGAATTGAACGATGTATTTTTCATTAAAAGATGGTTGGACGGTCAGTATCAACTTTCCATAATCTCTTTCTTTTTTGGTTTTTAGCTGAACAAAAACACTATCGTTTTTTAAACCAAAAATTGAATTAAATACATTTGGTAAAAACAATAACTGATATTTTTTATTTTCCTTAAAATCAGCGACAATACTTATTTTTTGTTTGTTTATGCTATCTATATTAAGTTGAAAAGGGATAGACACAGAATCTTGGTAAAGGAAAACTTGATTTTGTTCAATCGAATCAATCGGGTAGTTAGCAAAAAGTTCAATTTTGCTATTGAGGTCCAAAACCCCGGCATGTTTGTTTGAAAAGGTCAAAAGAGTGTCTTTCATTGAAACCAGTTCAACTTCAGCAGTATCAATTACTTTGCCGTTGTCATATATGAAAAACTGTTGATTTTCTTCTTTCGATTCTGTATTTATCCATACAGAAAAGTTGGTTTTATTAGGGCTTGAATCTCTGCTGATTATTTGGACATCTTGATTGAGTGCATCTGTTATTTCTAAGCTTTTAACCGGTGAATTAAATTCAATTTTTAAATTTCCGAAGACAGGGTTTTCGATTTTTTTCAAAAATTGAACATCTTTTTCTTCAGAAAATAAGAATAATTTAGAGTCTTCAACAGTTGAATCTAGCACCACAGGTTCGTCTAAAAATCCAATAGATTCATTGGGTAAGTCGTATATAAAATTTGAATTGATATCGTTAAGAACAAATACTTTGTAGATGCCTTGTGAAATGTTTGAAATTTGAAAACTTCCGTCTGATGCAGTTTTTGCCAAAAAATCTGGGATTTTTAAAAAAGGAATGGAATCTATATTTTGTTTATAAAGCATAACAAAAACCTGGTTTGCAAAACTTGCGTCAAATGCGTTGATAACAGCCCCAGAAAACGAGAGTGAATCAACATGATTTCCGGTAGAAAATACATAGCAAAAGTTGGAATAAATATTTGCTTCGGTGATATCTGAAACAGCATCACCAAAATTTATTGTGTATGTTGTATTAGCTTCTAATTCATCTTCGAGAGCAACTATCAATTTTTTCCCTTTAACAACCACCTCAGGAGTAGTTTCGAGCGGAGGAGAAACAATCAATTGAGAAGATAAATTTGAAAGCTTAATAAATTCATCAAATTCAATAATAATTTCTTTTGAATTGAACAAAGTAGATTTGTTTTGAGGGGTTGAATTTTCAATTTTTGGAGGTAGCACATCTTTCTCACCACCAGTTAACACAGCACGTTGAGCACAAGAGAATAACAAAAGTGCTGCTAAACTATATGTGCCAACTATTCTCAAAACCGAAACCGAAAAAGTGTACAGATATTTTCTAAATATTTAGCATCTGTTTGGTCAAAGTTGGAATATTGGTTACTGTCAATATCCAAAACTGCTGCTACTTGTTGGTTTTCATCATAAAAAGGAACAACAATTTCTGATTTAGATTCCGAGCTACAAGAAATATGTCCGGGAAAGCTATTAACATCAGGAACTATAAGAGTTTTGGAGTTTTCCCAAGCAGCACCACATACTCCTTTTCCTTTTTTAATTCGAGTACAAGCAATCGGACCCTGAAACGGACCCAAAACCAGCTCGTTATTTTTTACCAAATAAAATCCGGTCCACCAAAAGTTAAATGTAAAATGCAAAGCTGCACAGCAATTTGCTAAATTGGCAATCAAATCAGGCTCGTGTTCAATCAAAGAGGCAATTTGAGGCAAAAGTTGTTTGTATTTTTCTTCTTTTGTGAGATGATTTGATATGATAATTTCTTCTGCCATATCCTACAAATATACCAAGAAGTTAAAGTTTTTAGATTATTTTTACCTTTCTAAAATAAACACTTTGTTTCATGAAAATATTGGGAATAATACCTGCTCGATATGGCTCTACCCGTTTTCCGGGAAAACCACTTGTTGATATTAATGGAAAGACCATGATACGTCGTGTTTATGAACAAGCTAAAAGCTGTAATGCATTATCTCAAGTAATTGTAGCAACTGACGACGAACGTATTTTTAAGGAGGTATTAAGTTTTGGTGGTGAAGTTATTATGACAGCACCTGAGCATCAAAGCGGAACCGACAGGTGTGCTGAGGTAATTAACAAATCAAATGAATCCTATTCAGTTGTTATTAATATACAAGGCGATGAGCCTTATATCAACCCTGAGCAAATAAAACAACTGTGTGAATGTTTTTTAGACCCGAATACTCAAATTGCTACGTTGGCAAAAAAAATTAATAATTCTGACGAGTTGTTTGATGAAAATAAAGTGAAAGTTGTGCTGAGCAACAATAGATTTGCATTGTATTTTAGCCGGATTGCTGTTCCGTTTTTCAGAGGCGAAGAAAAAGAAAATTGGATAAAAAAGCACGACTATTTTAAACACATTGGAATTTATGGATACCGAACTGATGTTTTACAAAAAATCACGCAACTTAAACCCTCTACTTTAGAATTGGCTGAAAGTTTGGAGCAATTGCGATGGTTGGAAAACGGCTATTCCATTAAAGTTGCCAAAACAGAACTCGAAGCCATTTCTATTGATACACCTGACGACTTAAGAAAAATTACAGGGTAATGCAATTAGAACTTTTTATCAAAAATAGAAAAAGTCTGTGTTTATTTTTTTCGTTCTGTTGTGTAAATAACAAGTTCTCGGAGTGATTTGTTAGCTTCGTTTGGTTCAAATTCATCTAAAATTGCAAGTGCCTTGTTTTTATATTCTACCATTGACTTTTGAGCATACTCAAGACCTCCGCTTGAAACAACAAAATCGATAACTTCTTTTACCTTTTTGGGGTTTGTGTTGAGGTATTTTATAGTGTAAATTACTTTCTTTTTCTCGGCCCACCCGGCATGATTAAGTGCATAAATCAGAGGCAGTGTCATTTTCTTTTCTTTAATATCTATACCCGTTGGTTTACCTATGCTTTCCCCGTCCGAGCCATAGTCAAATAAATCGTCTTTTATTTGAAAAGCAATTCCTGTATATTCTCCAAAAAGACGCATTTTTTCTACATTTTCAAAAGATGTTTTGGCTGCTTCAGCGCCTGCAGCACAACATGCAGCAATTAATGCAGCTGTTTTTTGACGGATAATATCAAAATATATAGCTTCTGTAATGTCCAATCGACGAGCTTTTTCAATTTGAAGAAGCTCTCCTTCACTCATTTCTCTAACAGCATTTGACATGATTTGAAGCAAATCAAATTCTTTGTTTTCAACTGCCAAAAGCAGTCCTTTAGAAAGCAAATAATCTCCAACCAATACTGCAATTTTATTTTTCCAGATGGCATTGATACTCCAAAACCCACGACGTTTGCTGGAATCGTCAACCACATCATCATGAACAAGAGTTGCTGTATGTAGCAATTCAATAAGAGATGCTGCAATATATGTCGAATTTGAAGTGGGAGCAAACATCTTTGAACTTAAAAAAACGAACATCGGACGCATTTGTTTGCCTTTGCGGCGAATGATATAATGCATGATGTTGTCCAACAATGAAACTCGGCTTCGCATGGAATTCCTAAACCAAGTTTCGAATTCTTCCATTTCTTTTATAATGGGTTGTTGTATGTTTTGAATCGTTGACATGAAAACTTGCCAAATGTAATAATTAAACGTGCATTATTGTTACTTTCTGAGCCAACGAGGTAAAATAACAGCTCCAATAAATAAGTATGGATAATAACTAATAAACCGCCACAAAACCACCAAAAGTCCTGCAAGCCCAATAGGGATAAATTCCTGTAAAAATCCGTTAAATGCAAACTCTGCTATTCCTGAGCCACCTGGCGTTGGACTGATGAGCATGATTACCCACATTACCAATTGTCTTCCATAGATTAAAAAATGACTGCTTACATCTGTAAACATTAAGATAATGAAATTTACTACCCAAAATCGGGCAGTCCATGAAAAGAAAGTAGCTGAAAAGGCTTTAATCCAAAACATATTGTTTTTTTCTTTAAGTTCCATAGATGTTTTTATCATGTCGTTTCCCATCTGAACCGTGTTTTTTCTCCATCTTTTTAAAATCCGAAAAGAAAAAGTGCTGAAGAGTAAATTTTTTATTCCTCTTGGATTAACAAAAACTCCGTATAGTATTAATGTGGTCAAAAGCACTATAAAACCATAACCCACATAAAAAATTTCTTTGGTAGATATGTTAAAACCCATTATGTCTTTGGATAAATCCAGCGGAAACAAGTTTTCGGTACCAATAGTTAAAAGGATTACCGGAACAGTGAGTATATAAAACAATTCGTCTAAAAAAGCTGTTACCATAACCACAGCTGTACTTTTTCCCAGATTTATTTTCTCTTTATTCAAAATAAACATGGCAATACTGCTTCCTCCAACAACAGAAGGAGTAACAGCAGAAGCAAATTCCCACAACAGAATCACATCAAAGCTTTGTCGCCAGCTCAATTGATTATCTGTGAGAACCCGAATTCGATACATATATCCCAAATCTCTGATAACCATCATAAGCAACGCAACAAGCAGCCAGCCAAACATTTCTATTTTCCAATCGATTTGAACAAATGTGTTCCAGTCGGTTTTGCTCCAAAGCATATAGGCAGCAACCAAAAGCCCTATTGCAATGGGGGCAAAAACTTTTTTTACCGAGAAAACCTGACTGGCTTCACTTGAATTGGACATATTTTTTTTAATAGTACTCCGAAGAGTAAGATTACTAAAATATTCTTGTGATTGTGATTATCCCCTGAAAAAAGAAGAGGACACAACTAAAATAGTAAAAATTACTACTAAAGTAGTATTTCAGGAGTAGTGCTTTTGTTTTTTCTTTGCTTTAAAAACTATTAACCCAATAAAATTTTAAGAATATGAAAAAAAATTACTTTCTCTTTTGTATTGCTTTCTTTAACGATACTTACAAATGCACAAATTGTTATTAACCAAGTAGATTTTTATTATGGTGAAGTTAACTTTCACCATCTTTCAGACACCAGCAATGGTACAACGGGTATTTCTCCAGGAAACTCAGGAACGAATCAAACATGGGATTTTTCTGCTTTTACCTCAGGAAACTTACAAGACTTACATTCAGATGGCTATACAAGTATATCTTCCGACCCTTTGTTTCCTACGGCAAATCTTAAGGCTACTGTAATAAGTAATATGCCAGGGTATAGCGCGACTAGAAATTTTTATTATAATATAAATCAAAATGGGTTTGATTATTTAGGATTAACATCTCAAGCATCTTATTCCGGAACCACTTTTGATGAAATTGTATATGAAATTCCTTACGCTAGGCTATTACCTTTTCCTACACAGTATAGCACTACAAGCGTAAATAATTTTATACAAGAGCAATATGGGTTGCAAACCCCAACATCACCTAGTGGTGTGGATTCGACACATAATAGATATTACAGAACTAATGATTTTGAATGTGATGGATGGGGGACGTTAATTACTCCCTTTGGTTCATTTAATGCCTTAAGAGTGAAGAAAACGACATCAAATATTGATACATCATGGGCTAAAATAAATGGAGTTTGGGTTATGAGCAGCACTAACGGTACAGGTTTACCTCAAACAAGCTATCATTGGTATGCAGAAAACGGATTTGAATTAGCAAGTCTGCAGCTTTATTCTACTAGTAATCCCAACTCATGGAAATATACTTTTAAATCGGAATTTCCTTTGACTGTTACAGAAAAGTCTGTTACATCAATTGAAGTATATCCAAACCCAACACATTCGATTTTGAACATTAACTCTGAAGAAAATTCCAAAATTTTAATACTAAACTTGTTGGGAGAAACTGTTGCTGAAGAGTATTTGAAGGTTGGAAATAACAGTATTGATGTTAGCCGCCTGAAAAATGGAATTTATTTTATTCAAACAGAGAAAGGAAATGTTTCAAAGTTTGTAAAAAATTAATCTTTGGTGTAGCTGATTCTGCTGTTGTTAAACACATTGAAAGCCTTGCTTATATGGCGAACTAGTTTTTCTACTTATGGAAAAACTAGTTTTCTTTTTTAGCAAGGCTTTATAGCTTTTTCGATATAAAGTTAACCTTTTTAGCTACTTTCAAATCGTACTATTTTTTAGAAAACTTACAACAAATGTTTACAGCAACATTTATTAATTAAAGTCAATACAATTAATTTACTTTGCTTGCCAGAAACATCTCTTTGGAGAAATAATCTTTCCTTCTGTTTTCAGGTCAGCCATTGCCTTATCAACAATTTTGCGGTCAAGGTTTGTTGGTTCAACAATTTTTCCGGCATTTAAAGGAACCCTTTCTTTTTTCATGGTTTCTAATACTTGTTTTTTTGCATCCATTTTTTAAAGTTAATTTTGATTAATTATCAAAAATACTTTTAAATAAGCATTTTATTATTAAGCTAGTCCATGAAATTTGTCTGCAAATGACTAAGTTCAATATATCTAAAAATAACATACTCCTCCCGCACTTAGCCATTTTTGGAGCTAATTTAATTTATGGAATTAACTATTCCATTGCAAAAGACGTGATGCCTGCTTATGTGCAGCCATTTGTTTTTATTTTCTATCGAGTTTTGGGTGCTTTGCTTTTGTTTAGTGCAATTGCATTGTATTTTAAGGAGCGTATAGAAAAAAAAGACATTCTTCTAATGGCTATTTGTGGTTTTTTTGGTGTAGGATTTAATCAACTTACTTTTTTTTATGGGTTGAATCTGACAACACCGATAAATGCAGGAATAATAATGATTTCAAATCCGGTGCTAGTACTTTTGGCTTCGGCTTTTTTACTCAAAACAAAAATTACGTTTTCAAAAATATTTGGATTAATCTTGGGTATCATCGGTGCCTTATTAATTTTGTTATTTAAAGACGGATTTTCATTCGGTTCAACTACTTGGGTGGGAGATATTTTTATATTACTCAACTCTGCATCTTATGCTGTTTATCTGGTATTGGTAAAACCATTAATGAGCAAATACAAACCCATAACGGTTGTAACATGGGTTTTTGGCTTTGGATTTATTGTGGTAGCTCCTTTTGGCCTTTCAGAAATTGCTTCAATCGAATGGAGCAGCTTTCCTCTGGACATTTGGTGGAAATTTGCGTTTGTTATTGTTGCCACTACATTTCTAACCTACTTGTTTAATATGTATGGATTAAACAAACTTAGCCCATCAGCAGTATCATCATATATATTTGCAACCTGTTTTTGCAGCTATATTTGCTGTGATTTTAGGAAAAGATAATATCACTTGGATAAAAATTATTTCGGCAATATTAATTTGTTCAGGAGTTTATCTGGTCAGCAAAACCGATAAGCAATTGAGATAAAACAACAAAGGCTGTTTTTAAACAGCCTTTGAATTTTATAAGTTCAACAAAAATTCTTCCGGATTTTTTCCTCCAAAAATAATTTTTGCAGGGTTTTCAAGCATTTCTTTTACTTTGTATAAAAATCCAACAGATTCTTTCCCATCAATGATTCTATGGTCATAGCTCAGGGCAACATACATCACAGGTCTGATTTCTACTTTTCCGTCAACAGCAACAGGTCGGTCAACAATGTTGTGCATTCCTAATATTGCACTTTGTGGTGGGTTGATGATTGGTGTGCTCAACATTGAACCAAAAACACCACCGTTAGTGATTGTAAATGTTCCGCCTTCCATATCTGAAATGTCAATTTTTCCTTCTCTTGCTTTGATTGCCAAGCGTTTTATTTCTGTTTCAATCTCTGCCAAGCTCATCTGTTCGGCATTTCGCAACACAGGAACCATTAAGCCTTTTGGTGAGCTGACAGCAATACCAACATCGGCATAGTTAAAGCTAACCATTTGGTCGCCATCAATCATAGAGTTTACAGCAGGAAATTGTCTGAGAGCCTCTGTAACTGCCTTTGTAAAGAAAGACATAAAGCCAAGATTAACCCCATGTTTTTCTTTGAATGCGTCTTTGTATTTGTTGCGTAAATCCATCAAGGGTTTCATGTCCACTTCATTGAATGTAGTGAGCATTGCTGTTTCGTTTTTTACTGAAACTAAACGAGAAGCAATTTTCCGTCTCAGCATACTCATTTTTTCACTGCTGCTCTCTCGTGTCCCGCCCCAACCTGAAATTGCATCTGGTGAGATACCACTTGTCAAATATGCTTCAATATCTGCTTTTGTGATTTTTCCATGAGAACCCGATCCTTGAATTTTAATCGTGTTTACTTCGTTTTTAGCAATCATTTCTTTTGCTAAAGGAGTTGCTTTAACGTCTTTTTTTGCAGGCATTGGATTTGGAACTACTTCTGCCTTTTTAGTTTCGACAACAGCGGGTTCAACTTTTACTTTTGGAGTTGCATTTGCTGGTCGTTTTGCTTTTGTGTCAATTAAACAAACCACAGAGCCTACTTTAACCACATCACCTTCAGAAGCTTTTAAGGTTATTATTCCCGAATCTTCAGCGGGTAGTTCGAGTGTTGCTTTGTCTGAGTCAACTTCTGCAATTGCTTGGTCTTTTTCTACATAATCTCCGTTGGCTACCAGCCATCTTGCAATTTCAACCTCTGTTATTGATTCTCCCGGTGAGGGAACTTTCATTTCTATTGCCATGTCTCAATTTTGAGTTTTATATTTTTACTAAAGAGTTTTCAAATACTTTGTTAATAATTGCATTGTGACGTTTCACGTGCATTTTTGATGAACCTGTTGCTGGAGCTCCACTCTCGGCAAGAGCAATTACTTCGAGTTTTACTGTTATAAAATGACGCAACATAAATGTCCAAGCGCCCATGTTTTCAGGTTCTTCTTGTGCCCAAATGAATTTTTTTGCTTTGGTGTACTTTGCAAGAATTTTATCCAGTTGTTTTTGAGGAAGTGGATAAAGCTGTTCAACTCTTACCAAAGCAATGTTTGGAGCACCTCCAATTTCTTCTTTTTTTGCGAGTAAATCGTAATAAAATTTACCTGTACAGAACACTACGGTATCAACATTTTTAGCTGATACAGCCGGGTCGTCAATAACTTGTTGGAATGAGCCTGCTGCCATTTCTTCAATTGGAGAAACGCATTTTGGATGACGCAACAAGCTTTTTGGAGTAAATACCACCAATGGTTTTCTGAATTTTCGTTTCAATTGACTCCTCAACAAATGAAAATAGTTTGCTGGTGTCGTGCAATCGGCAACTATCATATTGTCTTCCGCACACAATTGTAAAAATCGTTCCATTCTTCCGCTTGAATGCTCAGCTCCTTGTCCTTCATATCCGTGAGGCAAAAGCATTATTAATCCGTTTTGAATCATCCATTTTTCTTCGGCAGCAGTCAAAAACTGGTCTATAACAATTTGGGCTCCGTTATTGAAATCTCCAAATTGAGCTTCCCAAATGGTTAATCCGTGTGGGGTAGCCATTCCGTATCCGTATTCAAAGCCTAATACACCATATTCTGATAATAGAGAATTATAAATATAGAATGGGGCTTGCTTTGATGATATATTTTTTAATGGAACATATTCTTCTTCCGAATCTTCAACTTTTACTACCGCATGGCGATGAGAGAAAGTTCCTCTTTCAACATCTTGCCCTGATATTCGAACCAAATGACCTTCTTCGAGCAATGTGGCATAAGCTAACAACTCACCCATTGCCCAATCGAGTTGATTAGTTTCAGTAATCATTTTTGTACGGTCGTCAAAAAGTTTTACGATTTTATTAATGAATTTTTTATCTTTTGGAAGTGAGCTTATTTTTTTGGCTATTTCAGTCAGTTTTTTCTTGTCAAAAGTACTGTCAACTGATTTTTCTAAATCGCCGGGTTTACTGTATTCAACATCTTTCCATGTACGTCTGAGAAACTGTGTTATTTTTGCTTTTTCTATTTGTTTAGATTCCTCCAACCTGTCTTGAAGCATGGTTTCAAACTCTTTTTCAAGAATTTTAGCTTCGCTTTCTGATACAATTCCTTCAGCAACCAACCGCTTCATATAAATATCTCTTGGGTTAGGATGAGTGCTGATGGCTTTATATAAGATAGGTTGGGTAAAACGAGGTTCATCGCCCTCGTTATGTCCGTATTTTCTATATCCCAATATGTCGATAAATACATCTTTGTGAAAAGCTTGACGATATTCTACGGCAAACTTAACGGCTTCAACAACAGCTTCAACATCATCACCATTTACGTGTAAAACCGGTGATAGTGTAACTTTAGCAACATCAGTACAGTAGGTGCTTGAACGAGCGTCTAAATAATTGGTTGTAAACCCGATTTGGTTATTTACCACAAGATGTATTGAGCCTCCGGTTCGATAGCCGTCTAATTGAGCCATTTGGATAACCTCATAAACAATACCTTGACCGGCTATGGCTGCATCACCATGAATGATGATTGGAACAATTTTACTTTCTTCTTTTAAATATAAATCAATTTTTGAACGTGTGATACCTTCAACTACAGGTGCCACAACTTCGAGGTGCGAAGGGTTTGGGGCAAGAGTCATGTGAATTTTGTGCCCATGGTCTGAAGTAACGTCGCACGAATACCCTAAATGGTATTTCACATCGCCGTCAAAAAGATTGTCTTCGTATTCTTTTCCTTCAAATTCACTAAAAATATTTTCGTAGGATTTGTTGAAAATATTAGCCAAAACATTAAGTCTTCCACGGTGTGCCATTCCCATTATAAACTCTTTGATGCCAAAATCGGCTCCATGCTCAACCAAAGCGTCTAAGGCTGGTATTAAGGCTTCATTACCTTCAAGTGAGAATCGCTTTTGCCCAACAAATTTCTTGTGTAAAAATTGTTCAAATACAACCGCCTGATTCAATTTATGCAGAATATGTTTCTTCTCTGCAACATCAATTGTTGATTTTCTGTTGCGTTCAATTCTTTCTTTTATCCACGAAACTTCTTCGGGTTTACGAATATACATGAATTCAACTCCAATTGATTGACAATAGGTTTTATCTAAATGTTCAATAATTTTTTTAAGAGAAGCAGCTCCTAACCCTAAATCGTTGCCGGCTTGAAATACAGTTTCTAAATCTGCATTTGTTAATCCAAAATTTTCTATTGCAAGAGTTGGAGAATAGGGTCTTCTAGCTCTAACGGGGTTGGTTTTAGTAAACAAATGCCCCCTAGAACGGTAGGCATTAATCAGTTCTATAACTTTAAATTCTTTATCGAATCCTTCAGGAAGTTCTGTGTCGTAGTTTTTACGGGCAAATTCAAAACCTTCAAAAAATTTTCTCCAACCTTCTCCAACATTATCAGGATTGTTTAAGAACTGTTGGTAGTACTCTTCAATTGCAGAAACATCTGCGTTGCTTAAATAGGAATGTTTATCCATGATTAAATTTGATGATAATCAATTGACAAAGGTATTAAATAATTAATGTCAAAGCACCTTATTTTTGTAAAAAAGATAGGGTATAGAGATAATTTTTAATAAATTTCTTTAAACAGATAAAAAGACTATTTTTACAAGGTTGTGTGAGTGGGTTAATACCAAAGAATCTATGAAAACAAAGTTAAATATATATCTTGCTGACGACCATAACATTGTAGCACAAGGTTTAGCATCAATATTTCGTCAAATTCCTGAAGTGGGGGAAATAGAAATTTTTCAGAATGGTAAGAATTTGTTTGATGCTTGTTTGATAAAACAACCCGATGTGGTTTTTTTAGATATAGAAATGCCGGTTTGGGACGGGAGAAAAACACTTGTTGAACTAAAAAAAAGATTTCCTGATTTACGTTGCAACATGCTGTCGATGAACAATGAAAAGGCAATTATTGACGATTGTATTAGTAAAGGGGCTTCTGGGTATTTAAGTAAAGATTGTACATTGGAGGAATTACATGAAGCTATAATAAAAGAAAACGAGATATATTTTTCGAAAGAGGTATTAAAACACCTTAGCGGATATGGAAAAACAAAAGGTGAGCAACAATTTGTATTGAATGAACCATTGACAGAAAGAGAAGTTGAGGTACTTACTCTTTTGTGTGATGGGTTATCTCCAAAGGAAATTGCCGACAAAATGTATTTAAGCCCAAGAACTGTAGAAACACACAAAACAGCCATTATGCAAAAATTTGATGTGAATTCGGTTGGTAAGCTAATTAGTGTGGCAATTAAAAATAAAATTGTAAAGTAACACATGGCTGCAAAACCAAAACTTGTTGTTTTATTTTTATTAGTTGCTATTTCATTACCGTTTTTTGCTCAAACCATTTCCGAATTACAAAGCAAGTTAAAAAACGCAAACGATTCGATAGACATTTCACAACTAAACGAAAAAATTGGGCAAGAATATTTTTATAAGGGCGAATTTATAAATGCATTAAATTATTTTACAAAATCATTAAAAATAGCTGAGACAATGAAACACGAATACAATGTTGCCAGTTGTTTCAACAATATTTCTGCTGTTTATATGGAAACAGGAAAATATAAGGAAGCAGAAGAATATGCAATTAAGTCATTACAACTTTTTTTGAAACTAAATGATGATAACAAAGCAATTGCTAATACCTACACTTCTTTAGCTAATGTTTATTACATGGAAATAAAGGATTCTTTGGCAGAATACAACTACAAAAAAGCAATTGAATATCGTCATTTAGCGAATGATTCAATAGGGTTAATTAGTGCAAACAAAAATCTTGGTGCTTTATATTTTGAAATGGGAGATACTATTCAAGGTATAAGTTACACAGAAGATGCTCTAAGATATTTAACCAAACGAAATAAACCATTAGAGTGGTTTTCATCCTTTCTATCTCTAGGAGAAATTTACACATACAGTGGAAATTTAACTAAAGGGAAACATTTTATCGATAGCTGTACAGTGCTTTTGCCAAAAATAAATGCTTTTCATAAAATTGATGATTATTATTATCTGTTGCATTTTTATCACTCAAAGATGGGGAACCTAAAATTGGCTTTAGACAACTACAAACTTTACTCAAATTATAAAGATAGTGTTTTAAATACCGAATCAAATAAACAGTTATTAGATATAAAAACTCAATACGAAACCGAAAAAAAAGAACAACAAATAAAAGCACAACAAGAGCTGTTGGAATTAGAAAAGAAAGAAAAAATATTATACACATCTATTCTTTCGTTAGGTATAGCTCTTTTGGTAGTGTTTTTAATTTTCATTAGAAATAAACACAAACACAAGACCGAACTGCTATTAAAAGAGCAACAAGAAATTGCATTGAGTAAGGTTTTAGAAGCCGAAGAAAAAGAGCGAATTCGAATAGCAAAAGATTTGCATGATGGAATTGTTCAAGATATAACTGCTATAAAGCTGAATTTAAATGAAATTTTTCATCAAGCTACTGACGATGTGAAATCAAAACTTGACAACATTAACAAAGAACTTGATTCAACATCTAAAGAAGTGAGAGAGATATCGTATCAGTTAATGCCTGTTACACTGAAAGAGCTTGGGTTAGAAAAAGCTTTAGAAGAACTACTCAATAAAATTTTACCAAAAAGCAATCTAGATTTTGATTTTCAATCAATTGGTATTGATATTCGTTTGCCAGAAAAAATAGAGGTGAATGTGTATAGAATTTGTCAAGAGTTGCTAAACAATTCCTTAAAACATAGTAAAGCAACTCATATCTCTATCTTGTTGCAACTAAAAAACAATACTCTTCAACTTACTTACGAAGACAATGGAGTTGGTTTTGATGCCAACAAAGTTAAGAAAGGAGTGGGGTTAAATAGCCTCAACAGTCGAATAGAGCTGATTAAAGGCTCGTTAGATTTTGATAATGAGCAAGTAAAAGGAACTGCTGCCTACATTAGAATTCCCGTTTAACTAAGTAATTTTTCGTACTTAAAATACGAAATATGTCGTATTCATTTTTTTTTGCTGTTTGATATTTTTGTGCTGTTAAACAATAAAAAAACGATTTTATGATTAAAAATTACAAATTAGTACTTACTGCATTTTTTTTATCAGGTAGTATATTATTAAAAGCACAAACATGGACACCTATTGGAGCAGGCAACTATACATCAACTACATCAGCAATTGCATTCGATGGAAATGACATTTATGCAAACAACACGCTTACAGTTGGTTCGGATGTTTTTTCATTTGGAAAGTTTTCAAGCAATGCGTGGAGTGTTTTAGGTGATTGGAAAGGTGTTCCCAACGGAATTGGCGTTGTTAATTGTGCTATAAAAATTGGCGATGACATATATGTCGGAGGTAATTTTACTGACGCTGCCGGAAATTCAAATATGGATAGAATTGCTCGTTGGAATACCATTTCTAACACATGGCATGCACTTGATATGGGGTTAAATAGCTATGTAACTGAAATGGTGCAAATGGGAACTGACCTTATTGTCGCCGGCAAATTTACCAATGCAGGAGGTGATCCAAATGCCGATTATATTGCTAAATGGAATGGAACTCAATGGAGTGCAATAAGCTCAACAGCTATAAGTGCAAGTAACTTTACTGTTGTTAGTGCACTTGCTGTTAACGGTACCGATTTATACATTGGAGGTAATTTTGAAAATGCGGGTGGAAACCCAGCAGCCGATTATATTACACGATTTGATGGAACCACATTTCATGATGTTTATGGATGGGGTGGTCAAGTTGGAGCTGTTTATGAAATAACATTTGATAACAACAACTTGTACATTGGTGGCGAATTTCCAATGAAAATCGCAAAGCATAACGGAACAGTTTGGGGTAGTATTGATAATTTTAGTGTTGGCTCAGGAAGCAGCTGGATTTCAGAAATTGATGTTTTCGGGAGTGATATTTATATTGGAGGAAAATTTATTGACGCTAAAGGTATTACTGATGCTGATAATATTGCAAAATTTGATGGAACCACGTGGAGTGCAGTTGCAGGAGGGTTAAATGATGAAGTTTTTGAAATAGTCATTTATGGAGGTGAAATGTATGTTGGAGGAAAATTTACCGACGCAGGAGGTAATGTTTCAGCAGATAAATTTGTTAAACTAGGAATTAACACATCAATTAAAGAAAACGACTTGTCATCAATAAGTGTTTACCCAAACCCAACAAACGGAATAGTTCAAGTTGTGATAGAAAACAATACTCCAAAAACAATTGAACTATTTAATGTAATTGGCGAGAAATTGATTTCGAATAAAATTCAAAGCAATCAACATCAATTGGATTTAACTGCTTACCCAACTGGAGTTTATTTTCTAAAAATCGACGACAAAACAACAAAGATTATCAAACAGTAAACTAAAATCAAAACTTATACTTAAACCCGTCTTTGGCAGTACTAAAGACGGGTTTTTTCTTTTAAGGTTTCGAAACTGACCAAAACAGGGCGGTATTTTTTTTAAGATAAAAACTAAAATTGTTGTTATCTTCATTTAGTTAGTAGTAATTTTGTATGCTGAACAACACAAAAATTACGAAATGTCAAAAATTTCAGAAGAGCTGGATAGGGTAGTGATTAAATTTGCAGGAGATTCGGGCGACGGAATGCAACTAACGGGAGACCAATTTAGCAACACCACAGCATTTGTAGGGAATGATTTATCCACTTTTCCAGATTATCCCGCGGAAATAAGAGCTCCACAAGGGACAATCGCCGGTGTTAGCGGATTTAAGATTCAATTTGGAAATACAACCATCTTCTCTCCCGGTGATAAAGTAGATGTGTTGGTTGCTATGAATCCTGCGGCACTAAAAGCCAACACTGAATGGATAAAAGACCGAGGAACAATCATTGTTGACAGCGATAGTTTTAAAGCAAAAGATTTTGAAAAAGCAGGGTATTCTTCTAATCCGCTAGAAGATGGAACTTTTGACGGCTATAAAATCATTCAAGCCCCTATAACTAAGCTTTCAAAAGATAGTGTTGATAGTTTTAACATCGAAAATAAGTTCAAAACAAGAAGCAAAAATATGTTTGCTTTAGGTATGATATACTGGTTGTTCAACCGCCCATTAGAAATTACCGAAAACTTTTTGCAAAATAAATTTAAAAATAAACCGGAATTAGCCAAAGCCAACATTGCTTCACTAAAAGCCGGATACAATTTTGCATTAACACTTGAACTATTACCTTCTACTTATACAATAAAAGCTGCAGATTTACCCAAAGGGAAATACAGAAGTATTACCGGAAATACCGCTGCGGCATGGGGCTTATTGGCTGCTGCCGAAAAATCAGGACTTCAGCTTTTCTTAGGGACCTATCCGATAACGCCTGCATCGGATATTTTACACGAACTTTCGAAGCACAAAGGTTTTGATGTGATTTCTCTTCAGGCAGAAGATGAAATTGCAGGTATTTGTTCTGCTATTGGAGCTGCATTTGCTGGTTGTTTAGCAGTTACAACAACATCTGGGCCCGGGTTGGCACTCAAAGGAGAAGCCATTGGTTTGGCAATAATGACCGAATTACCCATAGTTATTGTAGATGTTCAGCGAGGAGGTCCAAGTACAGGATTACCCACAAAAACAGAACAATCGGATTTAATGCAGGCAGTTTACGGCAGAAATGGTGAAAGCCCTGCGATTGTTATAGCTGCAAGTACACCGTCAAATTGTTATGATTTTGCATTTATGGCTTCAAAACTTGCTATTGAGCACATGACCCCGGTTATTTTATTAACCGACGGGTTTATTGCAAACGGTGCTGAGCCATGGAAAATAAAAGAGACATCAAGCCTGCCTTCAATCACTCCTAATAAAGTGAATGTGCTCAACAAAGAAGAGTGGAAACCATATTTGAGAAAATCAGATACTCTTTCTAGAGCATGGGCTGTCCCTGGTACAGAAGGATTTGAGCATAGAATTGGAGGTCTTGAAAAACAGGAAAACTCAGGAAATGTGTCGTATGACCCAAAAAATCACGAAAGAATGGTGCAAGTTCGTGCTGAAAAAGTAAAGCGTGTTGCTAATTTTATTCCTAATTTAGAAGTTAAAGGTGCTGAAAAAGGCGATTTGTTAATTGTGGGTTGGGGAGGAACTTTTGGTAGCTTATTTACTGCATTTCATGAAGTTTATAAACAACATTCAACTGTAGCATACGCTCATTTTAACTACATCAATCCTCTGCCAAAAAATACTGCTGAGGTATTTGCTTGTTACAAAACTATTTTAGTTTGTGAGTTGAATTTAGGGCAATTTGTTAAAATACTCAGAAGTGAATTGCCTCAATTTAATTATTTTTCATTTAATAAAGTTCAGGGATTGCCATTTACAACTGCTGAGTTAGCAACAGAATTTAACAAATACCTATGAAAAATTTTTATTTATGGAACTAACACCTCAACATATAACTCAAGAAAATACACATTTAACAGCGAAAGATTTTGCAACCAATCAAGACGTTCGATGGTGTCCGGGTTGTGGCGATTATGCTATTTTAAATGCAATTCAGAAAACACTACCTGAAATAGGAAAAAATAGAGAAGATATTGTATTTGTTTCAGGAATAGGTTGTTCATCTCGTTTTCCGTATTATGTTGAAACCTATGGTTTTCATAGTATACACGGGAGAGCTCCGGCAATTGCCACCGGAGTTAAGCTTGCAAATCCAAAGTTGAGTGTATGGCAAGTTACGGGTGATGGAGATGCTTTAGCTATAGGCGGAAATCACTTTATTCACGCGTTGAGAAGAAACATTGACATAAACATTTTATTGTTTAACAATGAGATTTATGGATTAACCAAAGGTCAATTTTCTCCAACCTCAAAAACAGGCATAGTAACCAAATCATCGCCACAAGGAACAGTTGACAGAGCATTTAACCCGGGGAATTTAGCAATGGGTGCAAGTGCAACTTTTTTTGCCAGAGTAGTAGATGTTGAACCAAAAAAAATGGTTGAAGTATTTATTGAAGCTGAAAAACATCGAGGAACTTCATTGGTTGAGATTTTACAAAATTGCGTAATTTTTAACGATAAAGCCTTCGCAAATGTTACCGATAAAGATGGTAAACTCGAAAACCAATTATGGGTAAAACAAGGTGAGAAAATGATTTTCGGCAATCAAAATAACAAAGGATTACGTTTAAACGGCTTAAAACTAGAAGTAGTAACCATTGGAGAAAATGGAATTACTGAAAATGATATTTTAATTCATGATGCGAATTGTGTTGAAAGCACATTACATAATATGCTAATAAACCTTTCTGCGCCTGAATTTCCTGTAGTATTTGGAATAATAAGAAGTGTGGTAGCCCCAACATTTAATGATGGTATTTGGAATCAACTAAATGAGGAGAAACCAAAAGCTAAATTCAAATCAGTAAATGAATTACTCAACAGTGGTGTTACTTGGGAGATATAAATTAATAGCCCTTTTCACCTCTAAAACTTTAAAAAGGCTGTCCAATTGGACAGCCTTTTTTTGTGTTGCCCAAGAAATAGTAAATAATACTAAATACTGAAATTGCAAACAAAAAGTAGACAAAAAATTGTAAGTCATTAAGCCGCATTTTTAAAATTGTTATTAAATAAATTTTCGTGTTCTAAGATAGTTAAATTATTTAAATGTTTGTGTCATCTGTTTTTGTTGTACCAGGTTTCAATGTATTCAAAAACAGATAAAGCTGCTTGTTGTTTTGTTTGATAGCGGTAATGGTAAATAAGTTCTGTTTTTAATGTTTTAAAGAAACTTTCAGCTACGGCATTGTTCCAACAGTTTCCTTTTCTGCTCATGCTTTGTGTAACAATCTTTTGTTGTTTCAACACCATTTTAAAATCATCACAAGCATATTGCACTCCTCTGTCGGAATGAAAAATCAGTTACTTGTTTTCTACTAATGGTCTGTTTATTGTTGCCATTTTAAATGCTTGTTTTTACACCTCAAAAGTCGAGCAATTCTGATATTGAAATATCAAGACCTTCGGATATCTCAAGTAAGTAAATATATGTTGGGTTAAATTCTCCAACCTCTACTTTATGGATTGACTGTTGGTTTTTCAGAATCTTGATACCTAGTTTAGCTTGTGACAAGCCTTTTTTAATTCTTAATTCACGAATTCTCTTACCAAGTTTAATAAGTTCCTTTGACTTGTCCATCTTGCTTTAATTTCAAGCAAGTTGAACTTTCCATAAAAAC
>JADYZM010000017.1 GCA_020853105.1 Flavobacteriales bacterium
ATTGGTTAAAAACAAATGTGCTAGACAAGTTGCCTGCAAAAATGGAATTATATCCACCACACGGAAGCCCACGACTTTGGCAAGAAAGTATGAGATGGCTACCAATGAAACAGATACAACAAGAGATAATTGATTTTTGTGGGGGCAAATTGCAGAGTGATGATTTCGGTAATCATTTTTACGAATACAAGAATAATGACTACCCTGAATTTTATGGCTACTATGGAGATTATGATTGGGTAGTATTCTGTTGGATATTCGGAACGATGATGCAACTACCTAACGGATTTCCAATGTATAGTAAAGATTTAAAGCAAATGCTGGATGAATGGGTTGATAAGCAAGATTGGTATTATGGAAGGGATTGCTGGAGCAACACAGGCAAATTAGGTGAAGGTGATTTACAAGAGAAAGACCGCCCTGCAACATTTGAGGAGAAGTTGAAAAAGGTAAAAGAGTTGCCAAACTATCCAAAACAAAATAACGAACACAATGCCTTAAATGATGCTGAATGGAATAGAGATTTGTTTTTGTTTTTAAAAAAACCTAACTTAAATTATTAAAAATAAATTAATAGCCTTGGGCGGCTTTGTAAAACCCACAATTTATATTATGAAAGTAAAAGTACCCGGACACACTTACGAGTTGTCAAACTTTGAAAACAAGGATGCAGAAGGCCAAACACTTCAATTCATCCACAAAGAACCAAAAGAAGAGAATTCAACTGAATTAAAAACGGTTGCTGACGGCACAACCAATGAAGAACTTATTGAAGTGCTTATTGACCGCTTGAGCTTTTTACAAGCTAAATTTTCTTGCAGAGAAAATGCTATTGTCATTACTAAATTAGAGGAAAGTTTGATGTGGCTAAATAAGCGAACTACTGACAGACTTAAACGAAATGTTGAAGGAAAGCAACTTGCTTAAAACATGAAACATAGAGGCTCAGAAATCTTTGGTACAAGTGTAATGAACACAGAAGAAGTTATACTTTGTACCAAAGTAATGATAAAAAACAAAACACCAAAAAATGAATTAATGGAACATATTAGTTTCATTGATGATTGTTTATCTATGCTAAAAATGGAATCTATCATAAATGCACAACGAAAAACTCCGACAGGTAGAATCAGAAAAAATTCCAGATTAAGCGATATGATAGACGGAAGATTAAATGTATTAATACAAAACCTAAAACAACAATAAAACCATGGAAACGCCAAAAGACGAAATCGCAGGAACAATGAAAGGTCGTATTGACTATGTTATTAATTTTAAAAAAGACGGTACGGCAATGATTCAATATCAAAATTCTCCCGAAAATCTATTAATAGGATTGTCTATGACAATAGATTCTGTAGAACATGTTATTGCCAAAAATAACATGAAAAAACGACAAGGAATAAAACAAACTATTAGTCCAGAAAGAAATTGTACACTAAAGTCTACTTCTTTATGGCTGAGAGAACAACAAAGAGAATTATTAGGCATAGCATTTCAAAGTGTTACAGATTTTCTCCAAAAAGAAACAGAGAAAAAACTTGATATTAAAACAGTACAGGCTATTCCCGATGATATGAAAAAACCAGAATAAAGAAAGATTTTTTCTGTTTAATTAACCTTAAAAACTTTTCTATGAATTTCATTTCTCAAAAAAACACGTTTACAATACGTGGCAAAACCGTTATCTCTCACGCTAAACGATGTAAGTTTAATTTAACATGTGATGAATACGCCCTATTAGATGCCTTTTATGATATTATGGTTAACGAAAATTTATCAGAAATCGATACCGTGTATTTATACAAAAAGGTTTATAGTCAAATTGGACTATCTATCGAAGAATATAAGTCCATAGGAAAAAGTCTTGTTGCTAAAGGAATGCTCATAAGAACCCTTACTACCGGTTGTTATATAATAAACGGTAAATGGTCCGGAGAATCTAGGCAAAATATAGGAGATCTGTTTGACAAACTATGGAATCTATATGGTAAGGTAGGCAATAAGGCTAAAGCCAAAATAATGTTTCAACGTGCTTTAAAAGAATCGGATTATGAACATCTAGAGAAACGTATTGGACTTTATAAAGAATTCCTTAAAACCTCTGGTCAGATACAAATGCACTTTTCCTCGTTTTTAAATCCCGAATTTAAGCAATACGATAATGATTTTACTATAAAGTTAACACACAAAGCAAATGAAACAAAGGCGAACATCAATTTCTTGGATGAAGACCGAAGAGTCAACAGGTAAACTTCCTCCATCTAGCGTAGATGAAGAAAAATACATCGTTGGTACTATATTGACAGACAATAAAGCCATTGAATATTGCGACAGATTAAAACCATTTCACTTTTATAAAGAGGAACATAAATTAATCTTTGAATTGATGTTAATCCTAAAAGAAGAAGGAAGGACTATTGATATCATTTCTATAACACAAACATCTTATAAAAAGAAATACAATGATAGATTAACTCCCTATTTTATTACACAAATATCAAACTATTGTGTAATGGATTTAACAGAGCTTGATTATTTAATTAATTCTATAATTGAATATTGGATTCGCAGAGAGTTGATTCTATTGAATAGTATGTTTATTGCAGAAACCTATGATCTATCAAATGATTTA
>JADYZM010000018.1 GCA_020853105.1 Flavobacteriales bacterium
AATACTTCTGGTTTTGCTGTTGCACATAACGATGATGCTTGTGGAGGTTCACAATCTGAAATTCTGTTTAATCCAATAGTTACAGAGACTTTTGATGTGTTGATAGACCAATATGATTGCACAAGTAATTCTTTGTGTGCATCATTACAAGTAGAATTGATTTATACGCCACGATCGGTAATTACTATTCCTGTTGTTGTTCATGTAATACATTTTGGTGAACCGATTGGAACTGGTAGAAATATTTCTGATGCACAAATTCAATCTCAAATAGATGCGTTAAATAGAGATTTTAGAAGATACAATACAGATATTTTTAATGTACCAGCTGCATTTAGAGGTGTCTCAGATGACCCATTAATTCAGTTTTGCTTGGCTCAACAAGATGAATTTGGAAATCCAACAAATGGTATTAAACGGTGGGTAGGTTCACAGGCAAGTTGGGAGTGGTTAGATATTCAATCGATAATAAAGCCATCGACTATATGGGATAGGAACAAATATTTGAATCTTTGGACACTTGAATTTGGAGGTGATGATATTTATACATTAGGTTATGCTCAGTTCCCAGGAGGGGCAGCAAACACTGATGGTGTAGTAATTGGTTATAACTATTTTGGTACGGTTGGTAATGTCGTTGCTCCTTTTAATTTAGGGCGAACAACAACACATGAGGTGGGTCATTGGCTAAACTTGAGACATATATGGGGAGACGAACCAGCATGTTCAGGAGATGATTTTGTTTTTGACACACCTAATCAAGCAGATAAATCTAGTGGTTCTCCATCTTTTCCAGTTACAGATGCTTGTACAGGGGGTTATCCGGGAATAAACTTTTATAACTATATGGATTATTCAAATGATGCAATTACAACCATGTTCACATTTGGTCAGGCGGGGAGGATGGATGCAGCTTTATTTGGTCCACGAAGTTCGTTGTTGACCTCAATAGGATGTCAAATACCTACAGGAATAAATGAATCAACAACAGATTTTAATGTTAAAATATATCCTAATCCTAGTAATGGTATTGTAAACATATCGTTTCTAGAAACTGCATCAAATGTAATAATTGAAATTTATGATTTATTAGGAAAACAAGTTCATTATCAGATCATTAGTAACATCTCGTTGGGTACAGTTCAAACTATTAACCTTAATGAATTTGTAGGTGGTATTTATAATGTTCGGATTACGTCTGATAAGAATATCAGTAATCATAAATTGTTGTTAACGAGGTAAAAGTGAAGACTTAATGATTTTTGAATACAATTTCTAACTCATCAATTAAAGATGTGTAAAGATCATCAAAAAAGTAGTCAGGGTCTTCTTTTTGTATCCAACCATCTAGTGTTTTTTTTAAGGGAGTAAATATTGTTTTGTCAATTTTTTCTAACTTGTCAAGCACTAATTGGTAACTGTCTTTTTTGCTTTCATTAGTTTGATCAATAACGATTGTATAAAGTTCTATATATTTAGAAAAGAATTGATTATAAGGAATCTTATTCTTTAATAAAAGTAATTTTTCTTTCACTTTATAGTCTGTGTGATTGTCTGTTCGAAATTGTTGAGAATCATATCTAGCATTTTTGAACATTGGGTACATTCTTAGATGTTGGAAAGAATTAAGGAGTCCACTTTCTAAAAGACAAAATATTTTACTGAAATCCTCGTCTTTTTTTCTTAGAATCTCATGCCTGTTTTCTGAGTAAAACCCATTTACAGAAATAAAAGCGTGTAATAACTCATGTGTGAAATAGTTTTTGTTTCTATCATTTAATGGACAAGTAATAACGGATGAATTGCGATAGGGATTTATTTTCCATGGCTCCCCTATTTTTTTACTAGTGTCTTCTTGAACTTTGAGATAATGTCCTTTATTTAAAACGGCATCCCACCAAACCTTATTTCTTTCATCATAAAACTGCTCAATTTCATCGTCATCTAACTCAATATATGAATTCCCACTTGTAATCATTTCAATTTCACCTAACAATTTATTTCGATAACTTTAATTAGAAAATCAATAATACTTCCCATCAACTAAATAATTCTTTACATAATCTTCCACACCTTCCTCAAGGGTATGAAAAGGTTTGTTGTAACCAATGCTTTTAAGCTTGTTCATGTTGGCTTCAGTAAAATATTGGTACTTGTCTCTAATGTCTTCTGGCGTAGGAACAAAGCTAATGTTGGGTGCTGTGTCCATTGCGTTAAAAGTGTTTTTAACCAAATCTAAAAACGTACGAGCTTTGCCAGAACCTAAGTTGTAAAGTCCAGAATTTTTACGGTGTTCTAATAAAAACAGACATACATTTACTACATCCTTTACGTAAACAAAATCACGTAATTGTTCACCATCTTTATAGTTTGGGTTGTGCGAAGCAAACAGTTTCATGGCTCCAGTTTGGTTAATTTGCTTAAACGCATGAAAAATTACCGAAGCCATTCGTCCTTTGTGATACTCGTTTGGACCATAAACATTAAAAAACTTTAAACCAGCCCAAAAATATGGTTGTTTTTCTTGGGCCAATGCCCATTTATCGAAATCGTTTTTTGAATCACCGTAAGGGTTAAGTGGTTTTAATTTATTAACCACTTCGTGGTTGTCGTCATAACCAAATTCGCCCAAACCGTAAGTAGCAGCCGATGATGCATAAACCAACGGTAAACCATGTTTAACACACAAGTTCCAAATGTCTTTGGTGTAATTGAGGTTTAATTTGTCAAATATGTTGGTGTCAAATTCGGTGGTGTCGGTTCTAGCTCCAATATGGAAAATAAATTGTATCAATTGGTGATTTTTCTCTAACCAAGGAATAAATTCTTCACGGTCTATTTTTTGAGAAAATGTTTTCCCTTCAAAGTTTTTGTTTTTTTCTGCGTTCGAAAAATCGTCAACCAACACAATATCTTTGTATCCTTCTTGGTTGAGTTTGCTTACCAAACAACTTGCTATAAAACCTGCGGCACCTGTTATAATTATCATTTTACGAGTGTTGAGCGTTGAGTGCTGAGTTGTAAAACTCTTAACTATTGACAAACAACGAGTTACTAATTGGTGGAATAATTCCTTTTTCTTGGGCTAAGTTAAACATTTTAGTAATGGCTAATTTCCCTTCATTACCCAAATCAATAGAGTATTTGTTTACATATAAATCAACGTGTTGCATCATTACTTTTTTATCCATTTCTTGTGCATGGCATTGCATATACGCTAAAGGAGAATCAGGGTTTTCGAATGCATATTCAATGCTTTTTCGCAACAATCGGTTTACTTTATGAATGGTCTCAGTAGGCAGGTTTCGTTTCATAACAATACCGCCTAATGGAATAAGCGAAGAAGTAGTTTTCTCCCAATATTCTCCTAAATCGATTATCTTTTCTAGTCCTTTCTGTTGGTACGTAAAACGGTTTTCGTGAATAATCAAACCAGCATCAACTTTCCCAGAAAGTACAGCATCTTCAATGTCGGAAAAAAGCATTTCTACTTTATTTGTAGCTTCTGGGTGAGCAATGCTTAACAAAAAATTAGCAGTAGTGTATTTTCCGGGTATCGCTATCTTTAAGGTATTGAGTGATGAGTGGAGAGTGGTGGGTTTTGTTATAAGTAAAGGACCACAACCCGCACCTAAGGCACTGCCGGCATCTAGTAAAACATAGTTGTCAGTAAGATAACCGTAAGCATGGTAGCTTAATTTGGTAATGTCTAATTCGTTGTTAAATGCTTTTTGGTTTAAATCTTCTACATCGCCTAAATAAACTTCAAAATCCAAGCATTCGGTATCAATTTTATGATGAATCAAAGCATCAAAAATAAAGGTGTCGTTGGGGCAGGGCGAGAAACCGATGGTAAGTTTTTTGTTTTCCATTAAATAGTTGAAAGTATTGCAATAATTTAACCCAAAATTAAATAAAAATAACCCTTCAACAGGAATAAAAGACCGTATTTTGTAGTCATATCATCTTAATAGAAACATGGAAAAACAACCAAAAAATCAATTTCAGTTACATCCTTGGCACGGTATAGAAATAGGAGAAAATGCTCCAAAGGAAATTAAATCGTTTATTGAAATTACGCCTTCCGATTCGGTGAAATATGAAATTGATAAGGCTTCAGGTTTTTTAAAGGTAGATAGACCTCAAAAATTTTCAAATGTCGTTCCTGCTTTGTATGGTTTTATTCCTAAAACGTATTGTGCTGAAAATGTTGCTGAATTTTGTATGAAAAAATCAGGTAAAAGCAACATAGTTGGTGATGGTGACCCACTTGACATTTGTGTGCTTTCTGAACGAAATATAATACACGGTAACATTATTGTGCCGGCTATCCCCATTGGTGGTTTCAGAATGATAGACAATGGAGAGGCTGATGATAAAATTATTGCAATTCTAAAAGGCGATGAAGTTTATGGCAACTGGAATGATGTGAACCAATGTCCAGAATCTTTAATCAAACGATTGAAACATTATTTTCTAACCTATAAAAATATTCCGGGTGATGCTATTACTAAAGTAGAAATTACCCATATATACAGTCAACAAGAAGCTTTTGAGGTGATTAAAGCAAGTCAATTGGATTATCAAAAGCATTATTTTTAATGGGTTGCTAATTAATACAATATAATAAAATAGTTTTTTATATTATATTTGTTTGAAATTGCATATAAGCCAATCAAAACTGTATTGAACGTATAAAAAATTTTCTATGAAAGGAATAGACATAAAAAAAGAGGTGGAAGAATTCAAAAAAATATATATAGAGCAATACAGGAAATTCCAAGTAATCAGCAATTCCAAAAATGATGCAATAATAACATCTGACGAATCAAAAAATATATTGTTTTGGAACAAAGGAGCCGAACATATATTTGGATATACAGAAGATGAAGTTATAGGGAAACCCATTACCATAATCATTCCGGATAGATTCCATAAAATGCACAACGATGGAATGGATAGAATGAACAAAGGAGGAAAGCCAAGGTCAATTGGTAAAGTGCTTGAATTAAGTGCCATAAAAAAAGGAGGAGAAGAGTTTCCCATTGAACTTACTCTAGGAAGTTGGGATAATGAAGGTAAACGGTATTATAGCGGTATAATCAGAGATATAACAGAAAAGAAAAAAGCAGAGAATCTGTTGCAGATTCAAAACAAAAGATTCCAAGTTATCAGCAGTTCTAAGAACGATGCAATTGTTACATCAGACGAATCAAAAAAAATACTGTTTTGGAGCAAAGGAGCCGAACATATTTTTGGATATACTGAAAAGGAAGCTCTCGGAAAACCAATTACACTAATCATTCCCAATGAATTTAAAAAAAGGCACAATGATGGAATGGACAGAATGAACAAAGGAGGAAAGCCAAGGTCAATTGGTAAAGTGCTAGAATTAAGTGCCATAAAAAAAGGAGGAGAAGAGTTTCCCATTGAACTTACTCTAGGGAGTTGGGATAATGAGGGTAAACGGTATTATAGCGGTATAATCAGAGACATAACAGAAAAGAAAAAAGCAGAAAATCTATTACAGGAGCAAAATAAAAGATTCCAAGTAATCAGCAATTCCAAAAATGATGCAATTATAACGTCAGACGAATCAAAAAAAATACTGTTTTGGAACAAAGGAGCCGAACATATTTTTGGCTACAAAGAAAGTGAAGTGTTGGGTAAACCAATTACAATAATAATTCCCGATAAATTCAAAAAATTGCACAATGCGGGTATGGACAGAATGAATAAAGGAGGAAAACCTAGAGCAATCGGAAATGTTATTGAACTGAGTGCTATAAAAAAAGGTGGAGAAGAGTTCCCGATAGAACTTACATTAGGAAGCTGGGATAATGAGGGTAAACGGTATTATAGTGGGATAATTAGAGATATAACAGAAAAGAAAAAAGCTGAGAACATTATCATTGAAGAAAAGAAAAAATCAGAAGAATTGTAATTAAATATTTTGCCTAAGGTGATTGCCGATGAACTAAAAGTTAAGGGAATAGCAAGAGCCAAAAAGCATAAAAATATTACCATACTTTTTACTGATTTCAAAGATTTCACTTCGTTGGCTTCTAATATTTCACCAATTAAATTGGTGAAAGAACTCAATGAAATTTTTGGGCATTTTGATGATATTTTAGGCGAATTAAAAGTTGAAAAAATAAAAACTATCGGTGATGCTTATTTTGCTGCATGCGGATTACCGGAAAAAAATAAAAATCATGCTGTTCGGTGTGTAGAGGCTGCCAAAAAAATGTTTAAATTTCTTGAAGAAAGAAACAAAAAGAATGACATTAAATGGAAAATGCGGGCTGGAATTCATTCGGGTCCTGTTGTTGCCGGTGTTGTAAGTAAAAAGAAGTATGTGTACGACTTGTTTGGAGACACCGTTAACATTGCCAGTAGAATGGAATCAAACGGTGAGGTAGGAAAAATAAATATTTCAGAAGCAACATATCTCTTGATTAAGGATAAATACAAATGTATTCCGAGAGGAAAAATTAATGCTAAAGGCAAGGGAGAGATGGAAATGTATTTTGTGAAATAAGTTCACTTTTAATCTTCAAAAACGAAAGTATTTTTATAATTCAAAATTTCCTTTCTATCTATTTGAGTGTGAGGATTGATTCTACCCAAGAATTGGATAGAAGAATATTTTAAAATTATTTGTTCTGTATCTTGATTTTCATTGCCATTAAAAATAATTCCCCGAATTGGAATATTTCTGCTTTTGAGAATTTCGATGCTGAGTAAAGTATGATTTATGCTTCCCAAATAATGCTTTGAAACCAAAATTACTTCAACTTTTAGTTGTTGAATCAAATCAATCATTAGTTTTTCCTCATTTAACGGAACCATTAAGCCTCCGGCACCTTCAATTATCAAATGATTATCAGTAATAGGAATTGTAATTTTATTGATATCAATTTCTATAGAGTCATATTTCGCGGCTGCATGAGGCGATAATGGATTTGACAAACGATAAGTTTCGGGGTATATTTTTGTTTTTTTATTTGAAATCAATCGTTTAATTTCTATACTGTCGGAATTATCCAAATCACCGGCTTGAATAGGCTTCCAGTAATCTGCTTCAAGAGCTTCTGTTAATATTGCTGCAACAACAGTTTTTCCAACATTTGTTCCAATTCCGGTTACAAAAAATCGTTTCATAGGTTGTTATTAAGTACAGTAGTTAGGTTGTCTATTTGAGATTTGGTGTTGAAGCTGTGAATACAGATTCGAATGCGTTCTTGATTCTTAGGAACAGTTGGAGATAGTATAGGACGAACGTCGAAACCTTTTGATTGAATAATTCCGGCTATATTCTTTACTTTATTGTTTCCGCTAATTAAAACACACTGAATTTGACAGGAAGACGGGATTGTTGGAATATTGAATTGAACAACTTTTGTTTTAAAATATTCTATCAACTGTAAAAGTGAGCTAATTCTATTGAGATTTTGTAGCAAAAATTCGTGTGCTTTTTGAATAGAAACTATGTTTTGAAGCGGTAGGGCAGTGGTATATATAAAAGCCCTGGAAAAGTTGATTAAATAATCGGTTAATAACTTACTGCCAAGGATTGCTGCACCGTGGCAGCCAAATGCTTTTCCAAAAGTTACTATACGTGCAAACACTTTGTTTTCGAGATTCATCTCATGAACCAATCCTCTGCCTTTTCCATAGATACCTACTGCATGAGCTTCATCAACCAGAAGTGCAGCACCATATTTTTCACACAATTCGGCTATGTCATTTAATGGAGAAATATCTCCATCCATTGAATAAACAGACTCAACAACAACATAAATATAATCTTTGGCTTGAGCTAATTTTTGTTCGAGAGATTCAATGTTGTTATGTTTAAATGAATGATGAACTGCATTATTCATTCGAATTCCATCTCGAACAGATGCATGAATCAATTCGTCATAAATGATTATGCTGTTTCTGTGAGGCAGTGATTGAAATAATCCAACATTTGCATTATAGCCCGAGTTAAACAGAAGTGCTGATTCTGAATAGTAGAATTTTGCTAAAAAATCTTCAACTTGTTCCGTTGTTTCATGATTGCCTGAAATAAGTCGTGAGCCGGTTGATCCAAAATATTCTAAAGTGTTCTTGAATTGATGTATCGCTTTTTCTTTTGCAAATCCAAGATAATCGTTAGAGCAGAAGTCGATTGAATTGTGATTGCTGTTAAGAGTTCGTAAAGCGTTTTCTTCTACTCTTCCTTCTAGTTTTTTACTGATATAAGCGGAGTATTTATCCATTTTATACGTCTCAAGAGGTACTCTCTGCTTATTTGAGATTTTAGTTCCCTTCTTTTAATGTTCTTCTCAATTCTTTTCCTTTTTCAGTTGCAACAACATTTCTTTCAATATAATGTCCGGGACGACTCCACTTTTCATCAGATATTGGCAATTCTTCTTTTCTATCCTTTCTGATTTTGACTTTATCGTTGTCTTTTTCCTTTTCTGTAGGGGTTAATCCTAAAATTGAAAACATTTGTAAGTCTTCATTATCCCCCGGATTTGGTGTGGTTAGTAATTTATCTCCGGCAAAAATTGAGCTGGCACCTGCTAAAAAACACAATGCCTGACCTTCTTTACTCATTTGCATGCGACCTGCAGATAATCGAACTCGGCTGTTTGGAAAAACAATACGGGTAGTTGCAATCATACGAGCAACCTCCCATACAGGAACTATTTCCTGTTCCTCAAGTGGTGTTCCTTCAACAGGAACTAAAGCGTTGATTGGAATAGATTCAGGAGCTTCGCTTAGTTTCATCAAACTCATTAACATACCAATACGATCTTCAACTGTTTCTCCCATTCCGATTATTCCTCCGGAACACACTTTTAGCGAACTTTTACGAACATTTTCCAATGTTTTCATTCTATCGTCAAAACCGCGAGTTGAAATAATTTCTTTGTAATATTCTTCAGATGTATCAATGTTGTGGTTGTAATAATGTAGTCCTGCATCAGCCAAACGAATTGCCTGATTTTCTGTAACCATTCCAAGAGTGCAACATACCTCCATATTCATTGAACTTATTCCTTTCACCATTTCAATTACTTGGTCAAATTCTTCTCCATCTTGTACGTTTCTCCAAGCAGCACCCATACAAACCCTTGAAGAACCACTATCTTTTGCTGCTTGAGCTTTTGATAGAACTTCACTAACAGGCATTAGGTCATTTTTTTCAATCTTGGTATGGTATCTGGCAGCTTGTGGGCAATATCCACAATCTTCTGGGCAACCTCCTGTTTTGATAGATATTAATTTGCTAACCTGAATTTTTGTTGGATCGTGGTGTTTACGATGAACGGTAGCCGCCTCATAAATCAGTTCCAACAGAGGTTTGTTATATATTTCTAAAATTTGCTCTTTTGACCAATGGGTACTATTTTTCATGATATTAAACTTGACTTTTTAGAAAAACAAAAGTAAGTTAAAAAATGAAGTAGTTAACTATCATAAATCAAAACTTAATTTCAAAAATTAGGTTGTCCGGCTCGTTAAAAATCGTTGTTCAATTTCACTATATTTGCTTATGAGAATTGATATAATAACCGTTTTGCCGGAATTGTTGCAAGGACCCTTAACAAGTTCAATTGTGAAGCGTGCCCAAGATAAAAATTTAGCTGAAATTGTAATTCATTCTCTTCGTGATTATTCAACCAATAAACACAAAACGGTTGATGATTATGCTTTTGGTGGAGGTGCCGGCATGGTTCTTCAGCCACAACCCATTTCAGATTGTATCGAAAAATTACTCGCAGAAAGGAAATACGATGAAATAATATATATGACTCCCGATGGAGAAATATTGAAACAAACTACTGTCAATGCTCTTTCTATAAAGAAAAACTTAATGATTTTGGCTGGACATTACAAAGGTGTTGACCAACGAATCAGAGATATTTATGTAACTAAAGAAATTTCAATCGGTGATTATGTTTTAACAGGAGGAGAGCTGCCTGCTGCTATTTTAGCAGATGCTATTATTCGTTTAATACCGGGAGTATTAGGTGATGAAACTTCTGCTTTGACAGATTCTTTTCAGGATAATTTGCTTTCGCCACCGGTTTATACTCGACCTGAAGAATTTAAAGGAATTCGTGTCCCTGATGTTTTACTTAGCGGAAATCATAAAAAAATTGAAGAATGGAGAGATGAGCAAGCTCTCAAACGCACTCAACAACGCCGTCCAGATTTACTGGATTAAGCAGTTGTTTCTTCATTTTTACATTGTTCGTCGGGCATTGCACCACAAAATCCACACGGTTGACCTTCTGACTCTTTACCAAAAATTCGACTTGCACTTGCACAAGTCTTATCAAACCTTCCACCCTTTTTAAATATGATTTTCACAGCCATACCGAAAACAGCTAGGGCTAATAATCCGGTAATTAATAAGAAAAGTTTCATGGTATTTTTTTTTACAAAGGTAGGACTACTATTTAAAATACTCTTTTACTTTAGATAATAATTCGTTTTGGATTTGTGGATTGCTGGTAATGATTTCTTTTCCAAACAGGTAATTATTTTCACCTTTAAAGTCAGTTACTTTTCCACCGGCTTGTTGGACAATAAAGGCTCCGGCTGCTACGTCCCAAGGGTGTAAACTGTATTCGTAAAAGGCGTCAAACCTTCCGCAGGCAACATAAGCTAAATCAACAGCAGCAGAACCCAATCGGCGTAGTCCTCTGGTATTTTTCATTAAATCCTTGAATAAATCGAGATATTCGGTTTGTTTTTCATAATCATAGTACGGAAATCCTGTTGCAATTAGTGAATTTTCAAGGGTTTTGGTTTTAGACACATGTATTTCTTTCCCATTTAAGTATGCTTTACTTCCTTCCCATGCATAAAAAAGTTCGTCTAAGTTTATTTCATATATTACACCCAACACTAATTTATTGTTTTTTTGCAACCCGATACTTACACAATAACACGGAACTCCGTGTATAAAGTTTGTAGTTCCATCTAAGGGGTCAATTATCCAGTTGAACTCTTTCCCAATCTTTGTTGAGGTTCCTTCTTCGGTTATAAAACCAGAACCGGGAATAATTTCTGATAGTTTATTAACTAATTTTTCTTCTGAGGTTTTATCCACAAAAGTTACTAAACTGTTTCTGCTTTTAACCTCAACGTCTGAACTGTTTATGACTTGAGATTTGATGAAAGTTCCAACTTCTTTGGCTAAATCATTTACTTGAGTACAAATGTTTTCTAAATCCATTGTTTTTTTAACAAATCTACTAAATAAATAGGGGCTTTCGATTTCGAAAACCCCTGATTTACTAACTAAACATTTGCACTTATAAAAGAAACAACTAAACTGCTAATTGATAGGAATGTATGTATTTAATGAATCCAATTGTTTTGTTGAAATCCCTTTAATATCATAGCAATCCAGACACGTTAGACCGCTTTTGAGCATAATCCATTTGTTTCGTATCATTTCTTTGTCATACGTGTTGGTTACATTGTCTATATCATATATCAAATCTCTAACAGAATCATCTAAATAGATAGTTTTATTTATAGGAATATATAATGTCAATTCAACTTCTTGTCCTCTGATTTTGTTCTCTTTCGGAGTTGAAAAATAATTATCCAGAATGAAAGTTGAATCAGTTATAAGATAGTTGTAATGTATCATTCTTACATTGTTTAAAGCATTTTTTGGAGTGCTTCCATTTGATTTGTACTTAATTTCAAGTAAAATACTGTCGTTTTTCGAAGGTTCTATGCCAAGTTCAACTTCATTCATGTATAAGCTATCACCCGTTAATGAGATGCTGGTTACTTTTTCATCTAATATTCCTTTGCCTGGCATTGATGTATTTGGAGATTTGATGTAAAGTGTTGTGTTTGTTGAGTTAACAATCTGAGTTTTAACGATTTCATCATCTGCTGAAATTTCTGTTCCGACTCTAATACCAATCAATACACAAATTGCAATTCCGATTGTAAACAAAATAGAAGCAGCAATACCTAGTCCTTTGTGTAGTTTATAGTTGAATAGCAGTTTTACTGCTAAATGAATCAGTGTTAATATTGGTATTCCGATAACAAGAGCAAATCCGAGCATTGCTAATAGGTATTGGTCTTGACTTTCAAATATCATGTTGAAGAAGTCAGCTGATTCAAATGAGAAAATGCCTTCGTTGGTTATTGAAAGTATAGTTCTTGAACCAAATAACATACCCAGTAAGATAACTAATAAGAAAACACCAATGATCAGGAATGTAATTCCGATAAATTTACCAACAAGACTAAATATAGTAGTAAACACTGAGCCAATTGCACTAAAAGTATTTTGGATTACAGAACTTGCTTTGCCAGAAACCTTGCTGGTGTTCATGTTTTTTATTTTTTCGTTTAAATTGTTGGCTTCTTCCTCGATTTTTCTACCGATATTTTGGACATTAATTGGTTCGCCTTTCATTTTCAATTTGTCTGATGCTGTTTTGGCTTCAGGCATCACTATCCAAAAGATGATATAAGTGATTAGTCCAAAACCGATGAAAAAAGCAATTACAAAAAATAATCGAACCCATACTGTATCTACACCGATATATGCTCCTAATCCGGAACAAACTCCACCAATTACTTGTTCGTCTTTGTCTCTGAAAAGCTTCTTTTCAGATTTTGTGGAAAATGTATATTGATATGTTTTTGATTTAGATGAATTTTCATTAGTTTCACTTTCTTCATTGATATATTGTTCGGGTTTTCCCATAACTCCAATTAATGAGTCAACATCTGAAGAGGTGATTACTTGATTTTTTTCATTTTTCATTCCGCTAAAGATTTCTGCAATACGAGCCTCGATATCGTTCATAATCTCATCACGTTCTTCTGAATTATCAAAGTATCCTTTGATTTTATTCAAATAGTTTTTCAGTGTTTCATAAGCATCTACTTCAATATGAAATACTATACCGCCGATGTTTATTGTTACAGTTTGGTTCATTTTATTTAGTGTTTAGATTAGTTATTGTTTTTTTGAGTTAATTCCACAGCCTCTACCAATTCTTTCCATGTTTTGGCTAATTCGTTTAAAAATATTTTACCGCTTTCGGTAAGTTGATAATATTTTCTTGGTGGTCCTGATGTTGATTCTTCCCAACGATAAGAAAGTAAATCAGAATTTTTTAGCCTTGTTAACAGAGGATAAAGTGTTCCTTCTACCACTATCATTTTTCCTCTTTTTAATTGGTCAATGATTTCTGATGGGTAAGCTTCTCCATTGTTGAGAATTGACAGAATACAATATTCGAGTACTCCTTTTCTCATTTGTGCTTGTGCATTTTCTACATTCATACTATTTTTTTTATTATCGATAAACATTAAAAGATGTTTAACATACTATTTGATAATGCAAAGATATATACAAAAGATAATACTATGCAATACATAGTAGTAAAAATATTTTTAATAAGCTGATAATTAGCTAAATAAAATTTTATATTCAGTTAAACTGACGGATAAAAATTAAATTTTAAGTGATAACTTTAAATAAAGAAGTTATTTTTTGATGTAATAAATCAAAGCAAATAATGAAAATATTCCAGACAACCACATTAAAGCAGAAGTTGTATATGCAGCACCAAAAATTCCGAATTGATTTACGAAATAGATACCTGCAAAAACATTAATAATGAGTATAATCAAAGAGAAAAATGCGTTTGTTTTGGGCCAACCGATTACTGATAAGATGTTTCCTAATGGATTTCTAAACAATAGTGCTCCAATTGTGCCAACAGCAAAAACAAACATCAAATTATTGTCGTTTTGGTATTCTTTTCCAAATATGGCTAATAAATCATTAGAGAAGAAATAGAACAAGATTAAAATAAACATGCAGAAAACACTCATGATTTTAAGATAGTTTATATAATATTTCCAAACTTCCAGTTTATCGGTTAAGGCTTTTTGTGCAAGTTGAACATAATCTGTATTTATTATTGCAACAGGAAGTACAAGTAAACTAAAAGGAATGATGTTTGAGGTTTTGTATTGAGCTATCAATTCAGCATCTTTTACAATATTTCCGATGAGAATAACATCAACTGCAAATAAAAGCTGAGATAAAACCCCTCCTAAACTCATATAGAATCCATAACTTAAAAAAGTGTATGTGTTATACTCCGATTGAAGTTTCTTGTTATATCTGAATAATTTTAGTTTGTAAAGCAAGAAAACACTATAAATTGTTGGTGCTAATACCATAGCTAAAACATATCCCCAGCTACCCCACAAATATGCAAACGGTATTGAAATAATAAACAACAGAAGAGTATTGTAGTTGTTAATGTCTGCATACAATTTGTTTAATCCTATTAGTCTGGCATAGGTGGCAACGGTGTCAATTACAAGTAAGGTAATGAGCTGAAAACTTAATACAACCAAATATAAAAAACTATTTTGAACATTGCTGATAACAAATGGAGATAGAGCAATTAACAGTAGTATCAATACAGCAGAGAACAACAACCCTTTAAATAAAATTCTATTGAAATAATATTTTTTTAGCTGCTGAGAGGGAGAAATTGAACCGTATCTTAAAAAACCTTGGTAAATACCAAAACCTTTGAAAGGTGCAATAAAAGCAATAATTGAAATAGCATAAACTATGAATCCATATTCTTCTTTGGGAATGATTCGAATAATGAACACAGAAATTAGAAAGGAAATAAGTTTTGTAAAAAATGAAGAAAATACAATTCTTCCGCCTTTTCGTTCCAAAAAAGATTTTATGTATGGATTATTTTTCAAGCTTAGAGTTTATAATGTTCTGATAAACTTGTAAAAATTTTCTCCCGACACTTTCATAACAGTATTTATTTTTAGCCTCATTAGCAATTTCATGGGTTTTGTATGAGTTTAAGTTATCCAGCATGCTATTTAACTGCTTTAAAAGTTCAATATTGTTTGCGGGAGGAACAATTATTCCGTTGGTTTCATTTACCATTTCTGATGTTCCTCCAACATTTGACGTTAAAACGGGTAGTCCACACACCAAAGCTTCTGCAATAACACATGGTAAATTTTCGTAGTTGCTAAACAGTAAAAACATATCATGAGCTCGCATTAATTCTGCAACTTCATGGTATGATTTTGCTCCCTCTATTTTGTATAAATTTTCAGGAAGATTAATTTTTTTGGCATATCTTATAAAATATTCATAATCACCATCACCAATTATGCTTATTTTAAAATCAGTTCTGATTTTGCTCAATTCTTTAATAGTATCAAGTATTCCGGTAATGTTTTTATGTTCATTTTTTAGATTTGAGATGTGTAAAATTCTTTTTTCCGGAATTTTTTGAGTCGGATAAAAAACATCTGTGTTCACAACATTGGGAACTATTTGATAATTGTTGTTAGTTGATATTTTTTGAATAGATTTCTTTAAATCTTCTGAAACGGGGCAAATTACGGAGGCATTATCAAAAGTTGTAGAAATTAACTTTTTCATCATCGGGTTCAGTGAATTATAGTATGGAGCATGCAATGATGTCCAGTTTTCAGAGATAATATAAGGAATTTTGAATTTATTCTTTAGATACAGAGCAAAATCTCCTGAAGGATAGACTACATTGAGGTGGCAAACATCTATTGTTCCAATTTTGTTTAAAATTTTATTATAGCCCAACAAATGTGCGACTCTTCTTTTTTTTAGTTTCAACAACTGGGAGATAACAGGGAATGTAGATTTAATTTTTTTATAATACACAATTACCTCATAAACTCCTGCTTGAGTTTGTTCTTCTATCTGAAAATCTTCATCTTGATTATTGGCTAAAACATGGAGAACTGCCACATTACAAAATTTAGAAGTTGCAATTGCGTGTTGTTGAATGAAGTTGCCGTTTTTAGGCTCAATTTTGTTCGGATACCAAGAGGTTAAAAACAGTATATTGAATTTATTTGGTACCAATGCAATTTTTTTTAGCAAATATATAGGTTATCTATTTTAAAATAAAACAGGCAGCCTTTGGCTGCCTGTTTTATTTTAAAATTATTTTTATATCAGGTTTGCATTCCTCCGCAAACATTTATTGTCTGTCCTGTAACATACAAAGATAGGTCAGAGGCTAAAAATAATGCTGTGTTGGCAACATCTTCTGGAGTTCCTGGTCTTTTCAAAGGGATATCTTCTATCCAACCTTTCATTATTTCCTGGTTGAGTTGAGCGGTCATCTCTGTTTCTATAAATCCGGGACATATTGCATTGCATCTGATATTTCTAGATCCTAACTCTTGTGCAACTGATTTTGTAAAACCTATAACTCCTGCTTTTGATGCAGCATAATTAGACTGACCTGCATTTCCTTCAATTCCAACAACAGAGCTCATGTTAATAATTGACCCTGAGCGTTGTCCAAGTAATGTTTTTAATGCTGCTTTTGTAATATTAAAAACTGATTTTAGGTTTGTGTTGATTACATCGTCCCAATTTTGCTCACTCATTCTCATCAACAAACCATCACGGGTAATTCCTGCATTGTTTACAATGACATCAATTCTACCAAATTCAGCAACAACATCGTTAATAAATTTTTCGGCAGAATTGTAGTCAGAAGCATTTGATTTGTATCCTTTTGCTTTAATTCCATAGCTCGAAAGTGTTTTTTCAACTTCTTTAGCTTGTTCATCAGATGAAACATAAGTAAAAGCTATTTGAGAACCGTGTTTTGCAAATATTTCTGCAACGCCTTTACCGATACCTCTTGTGGCTCCTGTAATTATGGATACTTTACCCTCTAATAATTTCATGAAAATGTAATTTATGCTGTAACTTTCATCAATTTTGCCATGGCTTCACCGATTTCGGCAGGAGAGTCAACTACAGTAATTCCGCATTCTCTCATAATTCTTTTTTTAGCTTGAGCTGTGTCGTTTTCACCACCAACTATAGCACCTGCATGCCCCATTGTTCTTCCAGCTGGAGCAGTTTCTCCGGCAATAAATCCAACAACTGGTTTGGTGCCGTTTGCTTTTATCCAATTAGCAGCATTTGCTTCTAAATTTCCACCAATTTCACCAATCATAACTATTCCGTCGGTTTGTGGGTCTTTCATGAAAAGTTCAATAGCCTCTTGTGTTGTAGTTCCTATAATTGGGTCACCACCAATACCAATTGCTGTTGAAATTCCTAAGCCGGCTTTTGATACTTGGTCGGCTGCTTCATAAGTTAAAGTTCCTGATTTTGAAACTATACCTATTTTTCCTGATTTAAAAATAAAGCCGGGCATGATACCTATTTTTGCTTCGCCTGCTGTAATAATTCCAGGGCAGTTTGGACCAATCAATCTACAATCTTTTGATTTTAGATATTCTTTAACAGGAATCATATCTTTAACAGGGATACCTTCTGTAATGCATACTACAACTTTTATTCCTGCATCGGCAGCCTCCAAAATTGCATCGGCAGCGAAAGCCGGAGGAACAAAAATTATAGAAACATCAGCTCCTGTTGTTTTTACAGCATCTTGAACCGTGTTAAAAACAGGTTTTTCAAGATGAGATGTTCCGCCTTTTCCGGGTGTTACACCACCAACTACATTTGTTCCATATTCTATCATTTGTCCTGCATGGAATGTTCCTTCACTACCTGTAAAACCTTGTACTATTACTTTTGAATTTTTATTTACTAATATGCTCATAACTTAGTTTTTTGTCTTTTTTAATGATGTTTTTCCAAAAGTATAATTTTATAATTAATTATTTCACACGGATTCGATTTTTTAATCTCTTCTTCCTCCCAACAAAGATACGTAATACATTAATGTTGCTAGAGAGCCTATTGCTGCTACTACATAAGTAGAAGCTGCCCATTTGAGTGCATCTTTTGCATTGTCGTATTCTGTAGAGTTAACTATTCCATTGGATCTCATCCACACCAAAGCTCTGTTGCTTGCGTCAAATTCAACAGGTAAAGTAACAAAACTGAATGTAGTGATTACTCCATAAGCTGCAATAATTGTATATAAAATCAAATCAAATGGTAGGGCTTTAAATAGAAAATATCCTCCAAAGATGCTTACCATAACTATTATATTAATGATTTTTCCGCTTGCATTCTGAAGCGGAACTAAAGCAGTTCTTAATTTTAGCATGCTGTATGCGGTAGCATGTTGAACGGCATGTCCACATTCGTGTGCAGCTATTGCAGCGGCTGCTGAACTTCTTCCTTCATATACTTCTGGGCTAAGATTAACAGTTTTATTAATTGGGTTGTAGTGGTCAGTTAGTTTTCCTGGTACAGATTCAATTTTCACATCATTTATTCCGTAATAACGCAACATTTTTTCTGCAACTTCTTTTCCGCTTAAATTAGTGGATAGTGGAATTTTTGAATATTTATTGAATTTAGATTTTAGCATTTGGCTTACTGCTAAACCGATTAGCATAAAAACTATACCTATTAGAAATGCTGGGCTTGTAAACATATTTTTTTATTTTTAAGTGTTTTTTTGTGTTGTTCAAACTATATTCCAAATTATAGTTTGTTGTCAATTTGGCACCAAACTATGACATTTTATGCGAAATTAATGCTATAAATTCCTTTCTGGTACTGTCTTTTTCAAAAGCGCCTGTAAAAGAAGAGGTTGTTGTAACAGAGTTTTGTTTTTGTATACCTCTCATTTGCATACACATGTGTTGAGCTTCAATAACCACAGCAACTCCAAGAGGTTTTAATGTTGATTGGATACAATCTTTAATTTCATCTGTGAGGCGTTCTTGTACTTGTAGTCTTCTTGCAAACGCATCAACCACACGTGGAATTTTACTTAATCCAACAATATAGCCGTTGGGAATATAAGCAATATGAGCTTTTCCAAAAAATGGTAACATGTGGTGTTCACACATAGAATAGAGTTCAATGTCTTTAACAATAACCATTTGGCTGTGGTTCTCTTTAAACATTGCTGATTTTAGTATGTCAGCCGGATTTAGACCGTATCCATGAGTTAGAAATTGCATAGCTTTTGCAACTCTTTCAGGTGTTTTTTCTAAACCTTCTCTGTGTATGTCTTCTCCAAGATTTTCAATAATTCTGGAGTAGTGACCAGAAATTTGTTTAACTTTTTGCTGGTTGTATTGTTCAATTTTTTCGTAACCGTCCATGTTGTTCTCGTCCAACATGTTTTTATCTATATCTGTCATACTTTATTTTTTCCAAAATATTCAACTGAATTGTTTTCTGTTTCTACCACTTTTACACAGTGTAGATTACAATTTAAATTAGCAATGGATTCTTCTATTTCTTCCCATACTGAGATTGCAATATTTTCAGCAGTAGGGATTTTATTTTTCATAAATGGAACTTCAAGATTCAAGTTTTTATGGTCAGCTATTTCAACTATTTTTGAACGAATTATCTTACTCAATTCTTTTAAATTAATTACAAAACCGGTTTCAGGGTTAGTTTTTCCACAGACAGTAACCCAAAGTTCATAGTTATGTCCGTGCCAATTGGGATTAGAGCATTTACCAAAAACTTCAAAGTTTTGCTCATCACTCCATTCGGGCTTGAACAATCTATGAGCAGCGTTAAATCGTTCTCTTCGAGTTACAAAAACCATAGGTTACAAAATTACAGTTAAATCTTTTTTGAAAAAAACACAAAAGTTGTTAAAATAAAAAAGTCTAAAACCTTACCAGTGATGAGCAGTTTCTTCTAACCATTTACCTTGACATCGCATCACTTGCTCTATTATATCTCTGACACAGCCTTCTCCTCCTTTTTTATCAGAAATATAATGTACACAATTTTTGATTTCAACCGCAGCATCACTTGGACAAGTAGCAACTCCACATTTTTGCATTACGTTTAAATCCGGAATATCGTCACCCATATAAAGAACATTGTTTGTGTCAATGGATTTTGATTGCAAATAGTTTTCAAAAACTTCTACTTTATTACTGGCTTTTAAGAAAACATCAGTTATTCCCAGTCCATTTAATCTCAGTCGAACAGATTCAGAACTTCCGCCAGAAATTATGGCAATGTTATATCCTTGTTTTATAGCATATTGTAGTGCGTATCCGTCTTTAATATTCATGTTGCGAATCATGTCTCCATTTGGAAATAACGTTACCATACCGTTGGTAAGTACTCCATCAACATCAAATATAAAGGTTGTTATTTTTGGAAGTAATTCTTTAAAATTGCTCATGCTTGTTTTTAGTTTTGAGTTGAATTTATGATGTGTTGGGTTATTAATGTGTATAATTCTTGAGTTTTTATATCATTTTCAAGCAATTTGATGTGCTTCTCAATAGTTTTGAAGTCTTTTCTTTTTGCCGGACCGGTTTGTGCTTCTTTAGGTGATTTTATAAGAATTTTGTTTGCGGTTTCAAGTATCAAAGGTTTTAAAATATCAAAGTCCAAATTGTTGTCTGCACATATTTTTGAAGCAATTTGATACATTTCATTGGTGAAATTACAAGCAAAAACAGCAGCAACGTGTAAATGTTTTCTTTGTATAGAATTAATTGAGTACACCCGATTTGAAAGTTGGGCTGCTGTTTGGTTTAAGGTTTCAAAAACAGTTGGACTGACAGCCTCAATACAAAATGGAATTGTAGTAAAGTCAACAGGGCTTGTTTTGCTTAAAGTTTGAAGAGGATAAAAAATTCCATAGGCAACAAATCCATTGGTTTTAAAAATATCCATTTCAACCGTTCCCGATGTATGTACAATCAACTTTTCTTTGTGAGTGAATTGTTGCAAAACTTGTTCAATTGCATCGTCAGTTACAGAAACAATATAAATATCCGCTTTATTGTTTAACTCACTGATATTAGAAGTAGCATCAGCATTCACTTTTTCAGCTAAAACAGTTGCATTTTCAATAGATTTACTATAAATCTGATGAATTAAAAATTGTTTTGAAAACAAAGCAGTTGCAAGTTGAGTTGCAACATTGCCAGAACCAATAAAACTTATAGTTTTGATACTTTTCAAATTATTTTTCTTAAACAGTTTGTTGCTTCAAAATTAGTTAATTTTGTAGTCAAAATTCATCTTATCTACAATGCTCACTTCTATTAAAAATATATTGTTCTCAACAAAGCTTACTGCTTTGTTATTGTTCGTTTTTGCTGCTGCTATTGGTGTAGCCACATTTATAGAAAACGACTTTGGGACACCGGCTGCAAAAAATGTGGTATTCAATACAAAGTGGTTGGAATTGGTTTTGTTGCTTTTAACTATCAATTTGATTGGAAATATTTTTCGATACAAAATGTTTCAAAAATCAAAACTGGCGATACTCATGTTTCATTTGGCATTTATTCTGGTTTTGATAGGAGCTGGCATAACAAGATATATAGGGTTTGAAGGCTTGATGAGGTTGAGGGAGGGCGAAACCAGTAATGTAATAGTTTCCGAACAAACCTATTTACAATTTAAAGTTGATAATCAAAAAGTTCAATATACTTTTGAAAAACCACTTTTTCTAAATCCTTTATACAATCAAAAGTTTGATGTGAATTTCCATTTCGAGAACAACGATATTCATGTAAAATTCAAAGATTTTATTCCAAACTCGGTTGATACTGTTGTTGACATTGAAAATGGAAAGAAATTGTTAGAAATTGTAACCGTTGGCGAAGGTGGGAGGGTTTCCAGATACATTGAATCAGGGACAACACGTTTTTTTGGTGATTTTCCTGTTGCCTTTAATGACAATACTTTGTCTGAGGCAATAAAAATTAATGAAACCGAAAACGGATTAACTGTTTTATCACCTTATGACATACAGTTTTTGAGTATGGACGACCAAAGCACAGGAATTATTGTAAGAGATTCAATACAACCCTTTGTTGGAAGAAGATTATATACAGTTGGAGGTGTTCAATTGGTATTTAAAGAATTACATTCAAGTGCTGAAATAAAAAAAATATCAGCACCGAAAGATGTTCGAGGAGAAGATGCTTTGGTTGTTGATGTTGTTTGTGAAGATTCAACAAATGAGGTTACCTTGTTTGGAGGCAAAGGTTATACTTCAAGAAATACTATTTTTCAAATGAAAGGATTGAACTTTTCTTTGGCTTACGGCTCGAAAGAAATTATTTTACCTTTCAACATTCGTCTTGACGATTTTCACTTGGAAAAATATCCCGGTTCAATGAGTCCTTCTTCTTATGAAAGCAAAGTAACCCTGAGTGATAACCGCAACGGTAAAACATTTTCACAATTGGTATATATGAATAATGTGTTGGATTATGACGGATACCGTTTTTTCCAATCATCTTATGAGCAAGATGAATTGGGTTCAATACTTTCTGTGAACCATGATTATTGGGGAACTATTGTTACTTATATAGGATACTTTTTCCTGATGTTAGGAATGGCACTTACTTTAATTTCTAAAAAATCGAGGTTCAATTCACTTCATAACTCCATAAAAAACATTCGATTAAAACGCGAGGCGTTAACCTTGCTCTTATTTGCCACAGTTGGCGTTGGATTTGCACAAAACAATCCACACCAGACTAGCGAATATGTTGTTATCGATGAAACTCATGCAGAGAAATTCGGAAAACTTCTGGTTCAAGATGCAGGAGGTAGAATAAAACCTTTACAAACGCTCACATCAGAGGTGATGAGAAAAGTGATGAGAAGTGAAGAATTCCAAAACATGAATTCCAATCAGGTAATTTTAAGCATGATGTACAATCCCGGATATTGGCAAAAACAAGCTATGATTAAAGTGAGCCACCCCGAATTGGAGAAAAAACTTAAGGCTACCGACAATTATGCCTCTTTTGTCAATTTTTTTGACAAAGACTTCAATTATATTCTTGCAAAAGATGCAGATGAAGCCAACCGAAAAAAACCGGCAGAACGTAGCAAATATGACAAAGAAGTTATTGCTGTTGACGAAAGAGCAAATATTTGTTTTATGGTATATCAAGGAGCCATGTTGCGAATCTTTCCTAAAGACGGTGATACAAACAACACTTGGTATTCCGGGTTGGATTACAAAAACTTTACCTCTCATGATTCTATTTTTGTTAAATCAATCGGAACACTCTATTTTGCTGCTATCAATGAGTCGTTTGCAACAAAAAAATGGCAGTCTGCCGACAGTATTTTAAAACATATTTCAGATTTTCAACACAAGTTTGGTGGATTGGTAATTCCAAAACAATCCAAAATAGATACAGAAATTTTATATAACAAAATTCAAATTTTTGACAGGCTATTCAAATACTATGTATTCACAGGCTTATTGATGATGTTCTTTTTATTAAGCGATATTTTTTCGGCTAAAAAATGGAAATTAAAAGTAGTGTATGGTCTTTCTGTTTTTTTATTCATTTTATTCTTGCTTCATACAATCGGTTTAGGTGCCAGATGGTATATTTCAGGATATGCACCGTGGAGTAACGGGTATGAATCCATGATTTATATAGCTTGGGCAACTCTTTTAGCCGGATTTTTATTTTCAAAAACCTCAAAAATGGCTTTAGCTGCAACAGCAAAACTAACTTCTTTAATTTTGATGGTTGCCCACCTTAATTGGCTTGACCCTGAAATTACACCCCTTGTGCCTGTTCTCAAATCATATTGGTTAATGATTCATGTTGCTGTTATTACTGCCAGCTATGGATTTTTAGGATTAGGAGCCTTATTGGGCTTGTTAAATCTTATATTAATGATAGTTAAATCAAAAAATAACAAAGAAAAAGTTTCTTCCACAATCAAAGAACTCACATTAATTAATGAAATGACCTTGACCATAGGTGTTTTCTTAGCTACTGCCGGAACATTTCTTGGCGGAGTATGGGCAAATGAAAGTTGGGGTAGATATTGGGGGTGGGACCCAAAAGAAACATGGGCTTTGGTAATTATGCTTGTGTATGCAATGATTCTTCACCTGAGATTTATTCCAAAAGCAAACGGAAAATATCTTTTTAATTTTCTTTCAGTTATCGGATTCAGTACTGTTATTATGACTTATTTTGGTGTGAACTATTATCTTTCCGGACTTCATTCGTATGCCAAGGGCGACCCGGTTCCGATTCCAACTTTTGTACCTATAACAGTAGGTGTTATATTGATAATTTCAACAATTGCATTTTTTAGGAACAGAAGAATAGGAGAAGTATCTGAGTAACTTCCGGGTACTGTATTTTATTATTTTTTTAATACTTTTAACCAATTAAGTTTTGCTCATGAAACCAATTTGGTTTACTTGTTTAATAGTTCTATCAACTACATTTGGCGTTTCTGCTCAATCGCAAAAACAACTGATTAAAGTAGGAGATGATTTGTTTGCTCAACAAGATTATTACGGAGCTTCAAAATGGTATAAAGAGGCTTTGATGTTAGATTCCACTTACCTTGATTTACTTTTCAAATATGCCGAATCTCTTCGCTTGTATAACGACTATGCAAAAGCTGAGTGGCACTACCAATCCATATACAAACAAGATCAAGGAAAGAGCTTTCCGCTGGCACCATACTGGTATTCCATGATGTTGAAATACAACGGAAAATATGCTGATGCCAAAAAAAATTTTAAAAAGTCAAAGCGATATTTTCAGTCGGATAAAAAGGGATTCTATTATCAAAAAATTAATCAAGAAATAAAAGCATGCGATGTTGCCGTACAAATTTTGAAAGATTCATTGCCTATTGATGTTAAAAATATAGGAAATTCAATCAATACATACAACAGCGAATTGGGTGCCACATTGCTATCCGATTCTACACTAATTTTTTCATCACTTCGTGATGAAAAAATGAAAGAAAACAATGAAGTAACGGACACATCTTATTATTTACTTAAACTTTTTAAAGGCATAAAAAACGGTGATATTTGGGTTTCTGATAAAAAATTAAATGATGAAGTAAACGAAAAAGGTTACCATATTGCAAACGGATGTTTAAATAGTAAAGGAAATACTTTCTATTACAATCGTTGCAACAGAAATCTACATTGTAAAATTTATGCAGTTCCGGTTGATAGCAAAGGATTTGGTTTGCCCTATGAGGTTGTGGGTGTTAATCATGAAACAGCAACAACAACGCAGCCTTTTGCCACTGAGATTAGCGGAAAAGAAGTTCTGTTTTTTTCATCAAATCGAGAAGGTGGTATTGGAATGATGGATATTTGGTACAGCATTAAAGAAAATGATCATTTTCAATCACCCGAAAATATGGGAAAAATTATCAACACAATAGAAGATGAAATTACACCATTTTACGATACAAAAGATTCTAATTTATATTTCAGCTCGAATTGGCACGAAGGTTTAGGCGGATTTGATGTTTTTAAGGTTAAGACGGATTTAAAAACAACTGAAAAGGTTAAAAACGCCGGGTTTCCTATCAACACAAGCACCAATGATTTTTATTATTCAATCCGAAGCAACACCGTACTCTTAGCCTCGAACAGAAAAGGCTCATACACCAAAAAAGGAGAAACCTGTTGTAACGATATTTATTACTATGAAATACCGGATACAAGTAAGAAAATATATACCACACTTGAAGAACTTAATCGTTACTTGCCCGTTAGGTTGTATTTTCACAACGATGTACCCAATCCTCGTTCTAGAGATACTGTAACTACACTTAATTATTTAACCACCTATAAAGAATATACCCGTTTGTATCCCGAATACAAAAGAGAATATTCTAACGGATTAAAAGGAGTAGAAAAAGACGATGCTTTAGTAGAAATTGAGGATTTATTCAGCAGTAATATTGATAAGGGAGCCAAAGATTTAGAAATGTTTACTCCATTGTTAATCAAAGAACTTGAAAATGGAAACCAAATTGCTCTTACCATTAAAGGTTTTGCCAGTCCACTTTCCAAGTCAGATTATAACGTGAATTTAACATTACGACGAATCTCAAGTTTGATAAATTACTTGAGCGAGTATGACCACGGAAGAATTTTACCGTACATTAATGGTTCAGCAACTAACGGAGGGGCGTTGTATTTTACAAAAGTACCATTTGGCGAATACCAGTCGAAAGAAATTAGTGATGACTTAGAAGATAAGCGAAATTCAGTTTATAGCCCGGGAGCTGCTGTAGAACGTAAAATTGAAATTATTGCAATATCAGTTACCGATACTGTAGGTATAAACCTTGATGGTTCTGAAATAGAAAAATTGCCAATATTGACTATTACAGATTCTGTATTAATTTTTGAACCGGAAACAGTGGAAAAACAGTTCCAGTTTACCAATTCAGGTGAAGCAGCCCTTAAATTATTTGCAGCAGAATTTTCTCACTCAGGTTTTGAAATTAACCTTCCTAATTCTGAAGTGCAAGTTGGGGAAACAGCTTATTTCCAAATTAAAAAGTTACCGTTGGTAACCAAAGGAAATTATACGGTTACACTTTTAACAAATACAATTCCCAATAGAATTGTTGTCCCAATTGTGTTGAATTGATAAAATAGGTTTTTTGACTCAACTGCAAAGCTTTTTAGCTGAGAAGTAGCTGCTTTGTTTCTGATGTTGAACCCACGCTACCGCGAGCGTCTCGCTCGTGGTATTAAAAACTACAAGGCAGAGCCTTTCAGGAGCGAGGCAGCGAAGGATACAAATTATTTTTGCTTTTCTACTTTTTTTGTTTTATATTAGCAAAACAAAACTCCTTTTTCTTTATGTTGTTTAACATTTTACATAACATCGAACAAGTCATTAACCATGCTGCTGTAGAGAGAGAGTATAACCACCCTTACTTAACAAAAAAGGAGGTGCTTATGATTAGATAAGAAAACCTACTTTTACGATGCCGCTTTTTAGAAAAGTGTTTCGTCTTTTAAATTAAAAAATCCAACAAATGAATAAATTCTTTTTGTTTTCTGTTTTTGTATGTAGTTGCTTATTTGCAAAAGCCCAACACCCCGAAGCCAAACGTGCTACCCACTGGTATTTTGGCAACGGTGCAGGGTTGGATTTTAGCAGTGGCAGCCCAGTGGCAGTTACGAATGGGCAGCTTGACTCTTGGGAAAGTTGTGCCAGTATTTCCGACATCAACGGCAATTTATTGTTTTATACCGATGGCGATACTATTTGGGACAAAAACCACAATATAATGCCTAATGGTACAGGTTTGTATGGCAGTTGTGTGCCTCCAGGACCCAACAACAGTGCTACACAGGGTGTAATTATTATACCACAACCAAACTCTGCAACTATTTTTTATGTGTTTACGGTTGATTGTGCCGAAAACCTCGGAGCAAGAGGTATGAATTACTCTATGGTTGATTTAAGCCTAAATGGCGGTTTTGGCGATGTTACCTTAAAAAACCTGTTTTTGTTTGCTCCGAGTACCGAGGGTATGGCTGCAACCATGAACTGCACACGAGATAGTATTTGGGTGGTGGGGCATGAATACGGTACTGATGCCTTTTATGCTTATTTGGTTACCGAAAATGGGTTAAATAATACGCCTGTTATTTCTAATACAGGTGTAATTGTAATGAATTATGAAAATCAAATGAAATTTTCTCCTAATGGAAAAAAATTAGCTTATTATTACTACTTATTTGGTTTCAATTTTAATAGCGGTCAAATTGATGATTCTACTTTTGTAAATTTTGGTGGTTATGGTTTAAGTTTTTCTCCTAATGGTAATAAATTATATTTTGCAACACTTGGTGGTTTAATAGGGCAATATGATGTATCTTCATCTAACTCAATAGATATAATTAATTCTTATCAGACAATTTATCAAGGCATTGGAAATGATCATATTGGTGGTATGCAACTATCGATTGATAGTGTAATTTATTTAGCTAATTACGATACCATGAAAATTTCTAAAATAGAATTTCCAAATAATTCAGGAGTATCTGTAAATTTTAGTTTAAATACAGTGGATTTGAACGGAAGAAAATCCCAATTTACCTTTCCTTCGTTTATTGAAAGTTATTTCGACCAAACCTACCACCCCGATAGCTGCAACTACGATACATTGCCAATACCACCTACCGACACAACCACAAACAAAAATGATGCACTACTAATCCCAAATGTTTTCACACCGAATGGGGACGGAGTAAATGATGTATTTTGTATTAAAGTAAGCGGTTATGAAAAAATTAATTGGAGAATAATTAACCGATGGGGGCAAACAGTTAAAAGTGGAAAGTTAGAAGTAGAAAGTGATGGCTATATTGAATTATGGGATGGGCGAACTAGTTCGGGCATAAAAGTACCTGATGGCACTTATTATTATATGATTAACCTAACAAAAAAAAGAGGTGAACAGGAAACAAAAAAAGGATTTGTTCAAATTCTTAATTAATTTAATTTTTTTATTAACCAACTAAAACCTTAAAACGATGAAAACAAAACTAAAAAAAATCATCATCTTAGGCTTAGTAAGTTTGCCGATGATAAGTAGAGCTCAGTTTTTAACAAATCCGCCATTTTTTAATTATATAAGAACTGATTATCCTGCAACTATGCAAAAAGTTGGTGTCGGTAACTTTCCCAATAACGCCAGTGTACAAGCCAAGCTGCATATAAACCAATTTTTATTAGTAAACAACCCTGCAACCAATGGTTTAATGTTCCGCACCGATGGCATAAACAATACCGACAACATTTGGAGTATTTACACAGGCACAAACAACAACACCTTAACCGAAAAGTTTAGGCTATATGTGGCTGCAAACTCAACCAATACAGTACTTCAAACCCAACAAGGCAACAGTCGTATGCTGTTTAACACCAATGGTGCAATAAACCGTATGCTTATTGTAGATGGAAATACAGCATCTGCCTCAGGTAGAATAGCCATGGGCAATAATTTGCCCATTAATTTTACTCCTTTATCTCGTTTACATTTACATCAAACTAATTTTGTAAACACCATTAGGTTTACAACCGATAACATGATAAATGGTATAGGCTTTGAGGTAGGCTACGATGCCACCAGCAATGTCCAAAACCAACAATATGCCGAAATACACAACAGAGAAAATACCCCCATTAAGTTTTTTACTACAGGCAATAATCAGCGGATGCACATCAACCAAAGCAAGCAAAGCTCCATTGGTACTTACAATGCCATCCCTACACCCGGTTATGTAGGTATTGGGCGTAACACAGGCAATATATGGGGGACAAACGCTGCAGTAGGCAGAGGACCTTATAGTTTATTGCACCTCAACAACGACTTGGGTTCGCCCGAACAACAAGGTTACCGACCTTGGATGAGAGGAGGTATTTCGTTTACCGAAAATGTAGATTTTGGGTATGTAGGTATGCGGCCTTTTTTCGATAATTCCGGTAATTTTGATAATAGCAACATTATTGAGAATCGTAATGAATTTGTAGTAGCTTGGTCAAATAATCCAAATACGGGTTCTATAGGTTCTGATGATTTATGTTTTCGGTTTACCAGCAATGTTGATGGATTTGCAAACAGCATCAACACTGGCGATTTATTTAGCCCCAGCGATTTAGATGGTAGACACATTGCAAGGTTTACTGCCTTAGGCAACATGGGTTTGGGACCCACTTTTGGCGAAGAAAATCCTGTTTATGTTGCTCCACAATCGTTGCTCCACATGAGTAGAGACCAACAAAAAGACACTTGGCTACAAATCACCAACCAAACAGGTACTGGGCAAACTATAGTCGATGGTTTACGTGTTGGTATTACTACTACCGGAACAGCCCACATCAAACAACAGGAAATGTTACCTTTGGTTTTATACACTGGAGCAGTTGAAGATGTCCGAATTGTTCCTGCATCAGCATCTACATTAGCAGGAAATCATGGAATGGTAGGTATAGGCAATTTTTCTTTAGACACCCTAGACGCAAAACTTGATATTGATGGCGATTTACGTATTAGAACAGTTACTCAAAGAGATACATTGTTGCAAGTTTTAGTAATAGACAGCAATGACCACAACCGAGTGCATTGGAGAAGTATTGGTAATTTGGGAGGAGGAGGAGTTGGTAATTATTGTTCTGCCTCACAAAATCCATTAACTGGTAATTATGAAATCCCTTTAAATAATTTTAATTATTATTTTACCGATCCAATAGATACTTTAAATCACGGTGAGAATTTTGTGAAAATTGGTGATGATTGTACAACACCAATAAATGCAAAACTTGAGGTTCATAGAGGCATCACAACCAATACACAATTTAATAACATTGGTGCTTTAGTTGTGAACGAGGATAATGCAACAAATACTTTTAATTGGGGATTTGGACACGGTATCTTTGGTAATGCAACTGGTCCGAATGAACAAAATTCAGGTGTGAGTGGTACATCAAGTAATGCATCAACAAATTATGGTGGTTTTTTTAGTAGTTTCACACCTTTTCTTGGAGGGTCTCAAAATCAAAATAATATTGGTGTTTCAGGTAGAGGAAGTAATGGCTTTCATAATATAGGCGGTCAGTTTCAATCCTTTAGTAATGGTATTTCTGATTATAATAGAGGGGTTGAAAGCACTGCTTTTGGTAGCGATGTTGAAAATACCGGGGGTTATTTTGTATCGTCAGGATCTTCAACTTCATCAGTAAACTATGGTATTTATTCTGCTGCATCAGGAGGCAATATTACTCGTGCTGGTTTTTTTAATGGTGATGTTGAAATTATTAATGGAATGTTGGTTTCAGACAAAAAGTTTAAAACCGATATAAATGATATCAAAGGTGCTACCGATGTGTTAAGAAAACTAAAACCATCAACCTTTAAAATGGACATTACGGGTTTTCCTCAATTTAATTTTCAAGATAGAAAACAATATGGTTTTATAGCACAAGAGGTGGAAAGTGTTTTACCTGATTTAGTACACGATTCTTATATGCCGGCTGAATTAGATAGTTTAGGCAATGAAGTCTATCCTGCCGTGAATTATAAATCATTAAATTGCAACGCAATTATACCTATTACAGTTCAGGCAGTGAATGAAATAACCGAACGAATAGATAAATCAACCTTATCCGACCAAAACGTAAAAACCAATGTGCAAACGCTAGCCAGCTCGTTGGATAAAGTAAAACAAATGCGTGGAGTTTCTTACGAGTGGAGTAATGATGCTCAAAACAACATGAATTTAGATAGTTTACAACACATTGGTTTTATTGCTCAAGAAGTTGCTGCTATCGAA
>JADYZM010000019.1 GCA_020853105.1 Flavobacteriales bacterium
GTTGTCCCACAAAGGCTCCATATAAGGACCAATTTTGTCATTTACATCTCCCGGCAGATAACCAATATCTCTGTTACTCAACGGAACAATGGGTCGTGCAAGAATAATTTGTTTAAAACTATTTTTTTGTTCGAGTGAACTAGCCAATGCTAAAAGTGTTTTACCTGTTCCTGCAACCCCTTGCAGAGCTACCAATTTTATGTTGTTATTTAACAACGCATGAATGGCAAAAGCTTGTTCTGCATTTTTGGGTTTTATTCCATAAACATATTCCTTTTCAACTCTTTCAAGAGTGTTTTCAAAAGGGTTATAATATGCTAATGCAGAGTTTTTACCGTTTCGGAGTATATAAAAAGAATTTTTTTTGAGTTCAGTATTTTCGAGTTCAGGTTCTTCTATTTTGCCTCCATTGAATATTTTTTTTATAACCTCAACATCAACTCCATCAACGATTTCTTTTCCTGTTGAAACTAAATCTGATACATCTTGGATTTTTCCTGTTAAGTAATCCTCTGAAGGTAAATCAAGTGCTTTTGCTTTTAGCCTTAGATTTATGTCTTTAGTGACTAAAATCACCATTCTGCTGGGGTATTCTTCTTGCAACGAAATTGCAGCGTTTAATATGCGATGATCGGCTTTATGGTCATTGTAGATATGTTCTGCATCGTGTTTTGTTTTTTTATGATGCATAATGATTTTAAATTTTCCTCTTTTGTCCCCATCTAATTTAATCCATTGTTGAAGAGTGTTGTTTCCACTCACTTTATCTAGAAATCGAATAAATTCTCTAGCTTCAAAATTTTTAGTGTCGTTTCCTTTTTTGAAATTGTCTAATTCTTCCAAAACAGTTATTGGAATTGCGATATCGTTATCCTCAAAATGGTTTATTGCATTGTGGTCGTATAAAATTACAGATGTATCCAACACATAAATTTTTGAGTTTTTAGTCTTAGCCATAGATTCTAAATTTATTTAATAAGGGTTAAATCATTGTTTCAATTAGTACCGAATTTAAGGAATAAAAAAAAGAATAAAACAGATCGGTAAAATAAAATAATTAACCATGTTACCAACAAATTTTGAGAAAGTTGTTGTGAATTAAAAACGTTCTATGAAGATTGCAGAACCTTCTAATGAAACGTATTCCAAAGATTTATTTTTTAATAAATTGTTCTTTATGAATTGAATTTTCAAATTCTATTTCAAGAAAATAGATTCCGGATGGCAATTTGGAAACGTCAACCTGAATTTTATTTCTAGCCGAAACATTTGGTGTAGAAATAATTTTACCATTTGCATCACGAATTGTGCAGTTTTTTATAGTTTGAATTGAACTAAGTTCAACAAACAAAACGTCTGAAACCGGATTTGGGTATATTTTAAGCATTTCTATTTCATTTTGCTTTTGAATTGCTGTTGTCCAACCAACATCTACCAAGTGTTCTGAAATAGTTGAAACATTTTTGGCATTATCAATAACAATAGATTTTACTTTGCCAGCCGGGGTTCCCTCAAAACGAATATCGCTAAGAGTATCATTTCCAACAGTAATAAGTTGTGAGTTTCCTCGGTTATGATAAACTTTTAGATTATTTACGGAATAAATTGCATCTCCACTTCTAAAAGATATGGCATTGCCTACAGATAAAGGAGATGTATCAATCCATGAAGCACTAAAAACATCATTGATAAATACGTCAATTTCACCGTTTGTTTTGTTACAAGTTACTTTAAAATCATACCATGTTGATGCAGTAAAAGTATAAGAAACATCTTGTTCTAGAGTAAAAACATCGTTTACCACTTTATAAATTTGAATTTTGCTATTGTCAAGCCTAAACCAAACAAAATAGGAATTTCCTCTATTCGTGAGTGATGCATCATCACACATAAAATGAAAGCCTGCTCTTCTGTTGTTTCCTGTTCCTTCGATTTTTCCTGCCCAATGATACAAATATTTAGATTGGGAATTTTGGTCTAACGTACTGTATATATTGGTATTTGTTAATGTGTCATCTGTTTGGGTCAAATTTCCACCAGAAATTCCCCAGTTACCTGTTGCTAGTATCCAATCTGGGTGGATATTTGTATCAAAATTATCACTAAAAAATCCGTTATATTTATTTGCTCTCCATTCCGTACCGTCAAAATCAATAACTTGATAGAATTGATGAAGTATTCCACTTCCTCCAATATTATCTGCATCGGTAAAAGTAGCTGTAAAATCATCTTGAATAGGGTTAGCAATCGGATTTACAACAGTTGTTGGTTTAACAACATCAGGAGAAACTGAATTCCAAGAAATATTATAACCCGAAGCATTGGTTGCACAATCTGACCGAAACTCGAGCAACACATTTCCGCTGTTAACAGTTATTGTTGAGGGAATACTTGTCCCTGTGTAATACCCAACCAGAGGACTAAATGGAGTAGTTCCATTATAAACATAGAGATAGTCCCAATTGTTTTCGAGACTAAATGAGTTTATAGTTAATGTTATTGAAGTTGCTCCTGTTGGTTGTATCAAATATAGTGTTCTTGCATCGTCGGAATAATTTCCGTTTCCTCCGTCATCAGTTGTGGTTCCGGTAGTATTCGTATTTGTAATAATTGAAGTTCCGCTGTTGATTAACTTGTAGTAATAATCCCAATCCCAATTAGCACCAGGATCTGTGTGTGATTGATTGGGGTAATGTTGGTGTCCTTTTACTTTTGTACAACTACCCGGTGTGCTTGTTGAGCTATAATTAGTAGTAGGAGCCCATGGAAAATATGCAGTTCTGATTGGAGCAATACCATACCCGCTTTGGGTAACATCTTTGGTTAAATCTGCTGATGCTTGATACATTGCAGTTGTGTACCAAGAAGGATTATTCACATATCCCTCGTGTTCATATCCTATTGTGTAAGGGTTTTCAGTTCCAACATGCCATGCTTTGTTAGATTCTAATACCATTTGTGTAACTTGTCCATCTGAAGAACGCAACACATAATGAGCAGAAACACTTGCTGAACAATTTTTAAACCAAGAAATACAACCAGCATAAGTTCCCTGAACTGTATGTATAGTTACAGCACCAACAGCAGTACCGCTTCGTGAACTGTAGTTACAACTTGCAGCTGCATCCCATATTGCAGGAGCGTAGTCGGCAGAAAGTGTTGAATGAGGAGTAGAATTGAATAACTTTCCATCAACAGTTGAAACTGAATTTTCAGTAACTATAACTTTTGAAGAGGATAAAATCTTCAGATTTTCTATACCAAAAATAGACTCCAAATTGATTGTATGCTTTGGGAAATTGTATATTTTCTGAGCGTTTTCATCGTTAAGAAAGTTAAAAATAGAATACAAGTGTGAGTTTATTGCAAAGTCATTCAATATGCCGTCAACCGGAAGTTCACTAAGAGCAACAAGAATAGAAACTTGGTTTTCAAGTTTAGATTTGTCGAAACTAGCTTCTTGTAATAAAGAGTTGTATGCTTTTGCAAATGCCAATATATTTTTTTCAGGAGAAAGAAGTATTTCTTCAATTGCCATACCCGAAAGTTGAGAAATGTATATTAAGTTGTTTCTAAAATATCCTTTACCGTCAAGAGTTAATCCCATTACGCCGAAGGCTGGTGGAATGCCAATACAACTTTCAGTTTCATTATTCAAATGTTGAAACCTGGTGGTAGTAAATGCGATGCTCTCTAATATACCTCGGGGAATATCTGGGCATTGATTGTAAGCGGATTCAAAATCAGCTTGATATGTATTTTTGGGATATATGCTTTTTTGAGAAAATAGGTTCGAGGCAAAAAGGAGCAGAAAAGAAATAATAGTAAATAATTTAACCATAACTTGGATTTTTGTTAAAATTCAAATTTAAGAAATTATTCAAAAAGTTATGATTTTATTTATCCGGTTATAAAATTGGTTATAGTCCAATGGATATACCACCTCTGATAATCGGATTAGGGTAGAATGAATCTTTGGATTCGTTAACGTCCCATAAAATGAGAATGGCTAAGTAGGAACGCCCGTCGCCAAGTTGTTGTTTTAAGCCTCCACCAACAAAAACACCGATAGCATTGATTCTTTGTTGTTCATTCCATGAAAAATAGTTCATGAGATTGGTTTCTACATGAGCCATAATGGGCAAATCTTTAAATAAATACTCTGTAAAAATATTTCCTCCGAAGATATTGGTTTTGTATTTATATACATTGTCTGAATAATAGATGTATGTACCTCCAATACCTGTGAGTAACTGGTCAGTGAGGTAATATCCAACGGTAGGTGAAATTTCGAAATAAGTCAAATCGCCAAAAGTTGCGCCGAGTCCGCCTCCTACAGTAACTCGTTTCCAATTAAACTTTCCTTTTTTTTCTTCATCGGCTTTTGCTTTTTTACTGTCGTCAAAAACGTAAGACTCCTCATCTACTTGAGAAAAAACAAGGTTCGGTACCAAAAATATAAAAAGTATTACAAAAAGCTTGCGCATAAGTCAAATGTACAAATTTTCATAGCTTTCTATTGAAGAAAGCAAAATTTTTGTCTTCACAAAAACCCCTGAACCAATTGCGTATAAATTTCCGTTATCGTCATATAATTTAGCTCTTGCTTCAATCTTGGAACCTAAATTTTTAGTCATTTCACCAATAGCGACAAGAATTCCCCCAGTTATAGGTTTCAAAAATTTGATTTCAAAACTTCCGGTAACAACAAACACATCGGTTTCAATTGAATTTGCAGCAAAGAAAGCAGCATCATCAAGCATTTTAAAAAATATTGAACCGTGAAGGGCTTTTGCAGCATGAAAAAATTGATCGTTCACCTCCATTGTAATTTCAGCTTTTCCGTGAGAGACGACAAGTTTAGGCTTCATCAACAAATTGATAGGAGCTCGATGAAACATATTTTCCAATTTTTTAAAGTGCGGAGGGTTCATGCTCAATTGTTTTTCCGGAATTTATTTGTTCAACACTTTTATAAAAATCAGCAATTTGAAATACGATAAAATCAGTCATTTGAATATGTGGAGAATGCCCACAATCCGGTATCATCAGTTTTTTATTATACTTGCTTTTGGAATTTGTGATGATTGAATCTACCTGAATTTCAGTGCCATATTCATCATCAAAACCTTGAATGGCAAAAATGGGTGCAGTTATGTTTTTTAAATAATGTTCGATATTCCAGTTTTTAAAATCTGAGTGAGTAATTGTATCTGCAAATGCATAAAAAGTAGAGTCTGTATGATTGAAGTGATATTTTTCAAAAATCCGTTTCAGTTTATCGCTACTTTGATATTGTTTTTTAAGACGCTTTATACTATCAACGCTGATTTGTTCATTAAACACATGAGCTGCAATACTTATAACATATTTAATTTGTTTTGAAAAAAGCGATGCATAAATTAATGCAATACTCGCTCCATCGCTATGCCCAATTAATATTATTTCACGTTTATCTAACTTTAGTTCTTGAATAACTTTTGGTAAAAAGTAGTTTCCTTCAATGTCTAAATAATCTGATGTTCGTGTTTCTTGCAAAGGGGTAGAATGTCCATAGCCGTATCTTTCATAAATAAGTCCATCAAGCCCTAATTTATTACACAATTTTATGGGAAAGTCTTTCCATTGCCCAAAACTACCCAGCCCTTCGTGTAGGAAAACCAGAATCGGTTTTGTGGGTTGATTCAAATTAATAAACTGATACGCCAACTCAATTTTTTCGTCAACTTTAACAAAATGAATATTTTTTCCCATAGCGGTTTCAAAATTAAGTTTTCCGATTGAATAAGTTTGATAAAAAAACGAACTTTGACGACAATAAATACACTTATGTATCCAAAGGTACTTGTTATATTAGCCCATCCTAATTTAGAGAAATCGTTTTCAAACAAATTGATAATTGAATCTTTGATTGACAAGAATATATTGGTAAGAGACATTGCAAAACTCTATCCGGATTTCAAAATTAATACAGATATAGAACAAACTTCATTGTTGGAAGCCGATGTGATTATTTTTCAATTTCCACTCTATTGGTATAGTGTTCCCGGTATTTTAAAAGAATGGATGGATAATATTTTTGTAAAAGGGTTTGCCTTTGGAAAAGATGGGCATAAACTGAAAGATAAAAAATTGTTAGTTTCGATTACAGCAGGAAGTTCCGGAAAGTTATACCCTAAAGAAACTATTGAAAAAATAGTATTTCCGTTCAAAGGCTTGGCAGACTACTGTAAAATGGACTACTTGGGTGAAGTTTTTTCTTACGAAATGGCAGATTATTCCGAAGAAGCTAGAGAAAAGACAAAAAATAACGCCAAGATTCATTCTAAACAATTATTAGAATTTATTGTATGAAATTCAACACACTTCCCTTTGAACCACAAGTACTCGATGCGTTAGATTCTATGGGATTTTCAGAATTAACTCCAATTCAAGAGCAAGCAATACCGATTATTTTGCAACAAAAAGATGTGATTGCATGTGCTCAAACCGGAACTGGTAAAACTATTGCCTTTATCTTGCCCATTATCAATTATATATTCAAAAATTCCAAAACTGAAAAAGTTAAAACAATTATTGTAGTACCAACTCGAGAACTTGCCCTTCAAATAGACCAGCAAATTGAGGGACTAAGCTATTTTACTAACGTATCTTCTCTTGCTATTTATGGAGGTGGAGACGGACAAAGTTTTGAAACCGAGAGAAAAGCACTAACAACCGGTGCTGATATTATTGTTTGTACTCCCGGTAGATTTATATCTCATTTAAACATGGGTTATTTTGATGCTTCCGGAGTTTCTCATTTTGTGTTAGATGAAGCAGACCGTATGTTGGACATGGGTTTTAATGAAGATATTGTAAAAATTGCTGATTACTTGCCTAAAAATCGTCAGAACTTAATGTTTTCAGCAACATTTCCGCAAAAAATCCGGCTTTTGGCAAATAAACTCCTCAACAATCCTGAATCTATAAATATAGCCATTTCAAAACCCAATGAAGGAATAAAACAAGGAGCGTATCTGGTTTATGATTCCCAAAAAATTCGTTTGATTCAAGAAATTTTGAACAAAACAAACTTTGAGCAAGTGTTGATTTTTACCGGTAAAAAATTGATGGTTAAAGAAATTACCCAAGCTCTTCGTAGAATTGGGATTCAAGCCAAAGGTATTCAATCTGACCTTGAACAAAAAGAAAGAGAACAGGTGTTGCTGGAGTTTACAAACAAAAAAGTCAGAGTTTTAGTCGCAACCGATATTCTAGCCAGAGGTATTGACATTAAAGGGATTAACTTGGTTATCAATTACGAAGTACCCAAAGACGAAGAAGACTATGTACACCGAATTGGACGAACTGCAAGGGGAGACAACAAAGGCGTAGCTCTCACATTTATTAATAAAGAACAGTGTTATGATTTTTCAAAAATTGAAAAACTCATCGAAAAAACTATTCCTAAAATTAAATTGCCCGAAGGTTTTGAGGACGGACCTGAATACAACCCCACGAAAACTTTTCCATCAAAAAAAAAGTTTTTTCACAAACGAAAATTCAAAAATTAGAAACAAAACGTGTATCACTACCCAATTACCTATAACGAACCATTATTCAGACCACCAAGCGAGGCTTATTCATTAATCATTCAAGTAACCTTAGGTTGTTCATACAACAAGTGTTCATTTTGTGAAATGTACACCTCTAAACAATTTAAAGCCCGTAAGGAAGAAGACGTTTTTAAAGATATTGATGCTTTTTTACCATACAAAACTCAGATTAGAAAAGTTTTTTTAGCCGATGGTGATCCAATGGTACTTTCAACACCCCGTTTACTTAGAATACTTGAAAAGTTAAAAGCTACATTTCCAAATTTACAACGCGTTTCTACTTATGCAACTCCTGATAATATAATCAATAAAACTACCCAAGAATTAAAGGAACTCAAGGCAGCAGGACTTGATTTACTGTATGTTGGTATTGAATCGGGAGATGATAAAGTGCTTGATTGTTTACAAAAAGGTGAAACTTTCAAATCTATTGTTGAGGGGGTGAACAAAGCCAAACTCTGCGAAATAGACTCATCTGTTATGATAATTAACGGAGCGGGTGGACAGTTATTATCAAAGCAACATGCTGTAAATTCTGCAAAAGTGTTAAATGAAATACAACCCAAATATGCTTCAACTCTTGTGTTGACAACATACAAGGGACTCGATCATTTCAAAAAACGGTTTGTAGGCGATTTTATTCCTTTATCAACTCAAGAACTGACAATTGAAATGAGAACTTTTATAGCCAATTTAGAACTAAAAGAAACCATTTTTAGGAGCGACCATGCTTCTAACTTTTTAATTTTAAAAGGGGTTCTCGGCAAAGACAAAGAAGTATTTATTTCTCAACTTGACTCAGCTATTACAAATTCAGATTTTATTTCTTATCGACAAAATTTTAAACGTGGCATATAAAAAACTAATCCTATTTTCGCTCAAAATCACATAAAAATTATGAAAAAAATTCTATTTGCTGTTTGTATTTTGTTTGTTTCAGGTCTTTCTGCTCAAAGCCCGATTGAAGTTGGTCAAGGTCAAATTAATGCAGGTTTTGGCTTGTCAAACTACGGACTTCCGGTATATGTTGGGTTTGATTATGGTGTACACGAAGATATAACAGCAGGAGCTGAATTTTCATATCGTTCTTATAATGAAAACTTGGTAGGTGTAAAATATGATTTTTCAATATTGGGTTTTTCTGCCAACTGCAACTACCATTTCAACACGCTTTTGGATATTGCTCCTGAATTTGATGTATATGGAGGTGCAAACATCGGATTTTACAGTTGGAGCTCCCCCAGCGGATATAAAGGAAATAGGACTTCCGGATTAGGTCTGGGACTACAAATTGGCGGACGTTATTATTTCAACGATAAACTGGGAGCAAATCTTGAACTTGGAGGCGGAAATGCATCTTCAGGAGGAAAAATCGGAATTTCAATACGCCTATAGGTTAATTATTCAATTGTAATCTCATCAAAAAACAACATGGATTGATTTCCATTTCCTAGATGCCATTCAGGACATAATCCATAGCTGGGTGCTTCAATTTTTACATACCTGGCTTTCACGACCTCATTAACTTTGTATTCGTACAGCTTATTGAAAGCTCCATATTTGTTATCGGGGAAATCATTTTTTATTTCCGTCAGTTTTTTAAAATCATTGCCATTTTCAGAAATATAAATATTTATCTGAGGAGGATAAAATATCCAAGACTGGATATCTTGCAAAGCCCCAATTGATATGTATTTCACATACTCAACACTTCCTAAATCAACTGTAGCAAGCAAATCAAAATTATAGCCTTGCCAATAACCGGACTTATAATTGTTGTTTCCTTTTAAACCGTCTATCAATGCGTGGTTTCCACCTGCAGAATATTGATTGCTGTATTTTGATTCCAATTGAATGCTTCTTTCGCTCTTCATCTTTTTATAAAATGCCTTAACACTATGACTTTTAGTATTGTTTTTAATGCAAAAAGCTTCAATAGAAGCGGAGTTTGAAATCTGTATTGGTTTCGAGTAAAGTATAAATTCATCAGATTCAGAAAGTCTGTAGTATATTTTTACGCCTTCCTCTATACTTTTAATCATTATCTGTGTTGAATCTTTAAAACTTTGTGAATTGGACACAAAAAATGGAACTGTAGTTATTTGCTTGTTTTCCATAATTTGAGATACAGGTCTGGATTCAGCTTTGCTTCCCCATGAATAATTTGGTTTGTCGCCCATTTCAAAAACCAGTTTTCCACCCCTCATAATATCTTGATGATTTATATAAGACTTGTTATACTCAATTCCATTTAGATATGCCTTTTGAATGTAACAATTTTTACGGCTATTGTTTTGGGTGATTATTTTAAAAGAATTGCCATTTTCAAGTTTTATGGTAACCTCATCAAAATGTGGTTTACCAATTGTATAATAATCCAATCCGGGTGTAACTGAATAAAATCCCATAGCACTTAAAACATACCAGGCGGACATTTGCCCACAATCTTCATTACCGGATAATCCGTCAGGTGCATTTTTATACTGTTCGGTTAAAATCCGTTGAACTTTTTCTTGGGTTTTCCATGGTTTACCGATATAATTATATAAGTATGCCATGTGATGACTAGGTTCATTGCCATGAGCGTATTGCCCGATAAGACCTGTAATATCAACTTGATGTCTTCCGCTTAGTTTGGACTCGGCTGAGAAGAGTTCATCTAATTTTTTTTCAAACCTTTGCTCTCCACCATAGAGAGATATTAGCCCACTTATATCATGGGGAGCAAACATAGAATATTGCCAAGAATTTGCTTCAGTAAAATTATAATTCACTTCTTCCGGTTTAAAATTTAAACTCCAACCACCGTTGTGTTTGGGCTGCATAAATCCTGTTTCGGGATTGAATAAATTTTTATAGTATTGGGCTCTTTCAGTATATTCAGAATACACAGAATCATTCTTTAATTGTTTTGCAAGTTCAGCAATACACCAGTCATCGTAAGCATATTCGAGTGTTTTTGAAACTGATTCTCCTTCATCTCCAGATTCAATCATTCCTTTATTTTTATAAAACTCAAGCCCAAAATGATTCAAATTGGAGCTGTGTTGCATTGCTTTAAATGCGGTATTTGCATCAAAATTTTTAATCCCTTTTACAAAAGCATCTGTAATTACTGATGTTGCATGATATCCAATCATACATTCAGTTTCATTGGCTGCCAATTCCCAAACCGGTAATCTACCTCCTTGTGTGTAGTGTTTTAAAAAAGTATCAATAAACTCTTTTGTTTTTTCTTGCTCAATAATGGTGTATAGCGGATGTGTTGCCCTAAAAGTATCCCACAATGAAAAAACAGAATACACATTTGTATTGTCGGATTGATGAATTTGTTGATCCATTCCTCGATATTTACCGGATACATCTGAAAACACGTTGGGGACAATCATCGTATGATAAAGAGATGAATAAAAAATAGAAATATCGTCTTGATTGCTTGATTTGACCTCAATTTTAGACAACTGTTTCTCCCAAATTTGTTTTGCTTGATTTTTATATTTTTCAAAATCCCAATGTGGTGCTTCAATATTCAAATTCTTTCTTGCCTCGTCAATACTAACCGATGAAATACCAACTTTAACAACCAACCTATCTCCTGCTTTTGTTGAATATCTTAAAGCAACTTTTGTTTTTTCTTCGTTTCCTGTGGGAGTGTTTGATTTGTCGTAAGAGTTATCAATCCACTCTTTGGAAAACTGAATAACAAAATAGATGTGTTGTTTTGCTGCCCACCCACTAGAAATTCGATACCCCTCAACTTCTTTTTTATTAACAATCTTAATATTGCTTTCTATGACTTTATCTCGATGAGTTAAATCCAAAATAACATGAGAAGTATCGGAATTATTGAATGTATATTCATGAATTCCTACTCTGGTTGTGGCTGTTAATCTAACATCAATGTTGTGTTCAGCTAAATTTACTTGATAAAATCCGGGTGAAGCTTTTTCTGTTTTTTTATTAAACCAAGATGCATACCCTTTGTTTGCACCTTGAGAAGAGCCATTTTCAAATTCCACATTGCCTTGAGCCGGCATTAATAAAACATCGCCATAATCTGAAACACCTGTTCCACTCAAATGTGTGTGTGAAAATCCATAAATTATGGTGTCTGTATAATGATATCCGGAACATCCGTCCCAACCGTCAAGCCTTGTATCCGGACTTAATTGAACCATTCCAAACGGCATGGTTGCGCCAGGGTAGGTATGACCGTGACCACCCGTTCCGATAAATGGGTCAACATTTTCGTAATTACTTTTTGAGCAAACATTTTGCCCAAAACTATTGCAGGATATTACGATGCATAGAACCTGTAATGTTTTTTGAACTAATTTATTATTTATTAGTCTCATCATTTTTTAATTCGTTCCAAACTAATGAGCCTGCACCTATAACAGCTGCAGTTCCTTCTTTAAAAAAAGATTGGGTTATTTTTATTTTATTTTTAAAAATTTGCAATAGATATTCTTCCATATATTTTTGAGTAGGTTCAGATATGGATTCTCCTGAATTTGATAACCCTCCGAAAAGAACTATTATTTTAGGGCTAGTGATTGCCACAAGGTTTGCCAAACTAAGTCCTAATTTTTTTGCTGTATAGTCAAAAATTTCAAGAGCTAATGAATCTCCCTTTTGAGCTGCTTCTGCAATGGACTTTGCAGTAATTTTCTCATCACTAATTATACTTGGTTTAGATGATTTTGCTAATAAAATATGTGCTGTTCTTACTATCCCAGTGGCTGAAACATAAGTTTCTAAACAACCCTTTCGTCCACAAGCACAATCTCTTCCGTTTTCTTCAACTATTGTATGCCCTAATTCACCGGCAAAACCATCGTGTCCATAAATTAATTTTCCATTTGAAACGATTCCACTTCCTAAACCTGTCCCTAAGGTTACTACTACAAAATCATTTATCCCTTTAGCTACACCGTAGGTCATTTCTCCAATGGCTGCCGCATTTGCATCATTTGTTACGTAAACAGGTAAATCAAAATATTTTCTAAAAAGTTGAATCAAATTAATTACTCCCTTCCACTTGAGATTTGGAGCATATTCAATCGTTCCGTTATAAAAATTACCGTTGGGTGCACCAACTCCTATTCCTATGATTTCTATGTCATTTCTATCATCTTTCATTTCTTGAACACCATCAAAAATGGCTTTAATCAATTTCTCAGGAGTATCGTAATTTGAGGTTAGCAATGATTTTTTAGTCAAACATTCTCCTGAGTTATCAACTAATCCGAACAAAGTATTGGTTCCTCCGATATCTATACCTATTGCGATTTTTTTCATAGTGATTCCACTTTTTTGCTGAAATATAAAATAAACGAATAACAAAAAATAATTAAAAGAAATGCTGTTTTAAATCCACTTAAATCCGTTAAAAAACCGAAGATAGGAGGTATAAATGCTCCTCCGGCGATTGCGGTACAAAGAACTCCGGATCCGTTTGGTTTTAAATCACCTAACCCGTCAATTGCAATGCTAAATATTGTTGGAAACATTATAGAATTGAATAGCCCAACAGCCAATATGAACCACATTGAAACAAATCCACCAGTCATTATTGAAATCAAAACGCAAAGAATAGCAAATATTGAAAAATAAGTCAGCACTTTTTGAGGTTTGAAACGAATGGTTAGATATGAACCAAGAAATCGACCCAACATAGCACCAAACCAAAAAAACATTACAAAAGCCCCAACAATTCCTTTGTCGTCAATCGAATCCAAATTAGACTGATGTATAAATCTAGCTATATTACTCATTATTTGACTGTTACGAATTGTTTGAGCAATATTCATTTCCAAAAAATAATTAACCAAATAGCTACCAATTGCTACTTCAGCTCCAACATACAAGAATATAGCTAAGGCTCCCATTCGTAGCTTTTTATTTTGTAAAACTTTTGTATAACTGGCATTACCGACTTTATTTAACAACTGAGGCAAATCAACAAACTTCACAACTAACGCTAATAAAACCAACGAAACAGATAGCACAACAAATGGGATTTGGACTGCAGCGGCTTCAGTTGCAAAATAACTTTCTTTAGCAGTTGTGTCTAATTGTTTTATTTCTAATGTTGTTTTAATATTATCACTCAAAATAAAAATTGCACCAATTGCAGGTGCAATGGTTGTTCCTAAGGAATTAAATGCTTGCGATAAATTTAATCTGAACGAAGCAGTTTTTTCGTCGCCAAGCACAGTTACATAAGGATTTGCCGCAACTTGTAATATTGTCATTCCGCTTGCAAGAACGAAATAACCAAACATAAATAATCCGAAAAGTCTAAACTCAGCAGCATCATAAAACAGTAAACACCCAAATCCCATAATGATTAATCCCAAAATAATTCCGGATTTGTATCCGATTTTTTGCAATAATCCTCCTGCAGGAATTGATATTAATCCATACGCAATAAAAAAAGCAAATTGGACTAATCCTGCTTGAAAATAAGTCAGTTCAAACACTTCTTTTAAACGCGGTACTAGTGAATCAACTAGAACTGTTATTAGTCCCCACATAAAAAACAATGAGGTTAATAAAATAAAAGCTTTATTGTAGTTTTTTTCTAATTTCATAAAAACAAATTACATTGCTAATATACGCTATTCTAAAACGATTTAGTAATTTTATTAAAAATTTTTAATCATGAAAAAACCAACCTTAGCCGATGTTGCAAAAAGTTTGGGGGTATCCAAAACTTTAGTTTCATTAGTTCTTAATAACAAAGGGAATGAGAAAGGCATAAGTGCTGAAACACAAGCTAGAGTTAAAGATAAAGTAAAAGAACTGAATTATAAAGCAAATCAATTTGCCAGAGGTTTAAGAATGGGAAAATCAAATACAATCGGATTAATAGTTGCTGATATTTCTAACTCATTTTATGCAAAAATTTGTAGAAGTATTGAAGACAATGCCAACAAATACGGTTACAATTTGATAATTTGCAGTTCTGATGAAAACTCAGAAAAAGAATCTCAATTGATTCAGATGCTTATCGACAGAAAAGTAGATGGGCTAATTATTTCTACAACACAAGAAAAAAATGAAGATATTATTTTACTTAAAAAAAATTCATTTCCGTTTGTTTTAATTGATAGATACTTACCAAAAATTGACACAAACTATGTTGTAGTTGATAATAAAGAGGGTTCTAAAAATATAGTAAATCATCTGATAAAACTTGGTAACAAACGAATCGGGCATTTAACAATCAGTCCTTCGCATCTTAGTACAATAAAAGACAGAACTGCCGGATACAAAGAGGCTTTAAAAGAAAACAACATTAAAATTGATTCTAATCTGATTCGAGAAATTTCTTATGAGAATTTAGTGGTAGATGTATATAGAGAATTAAAAATTTTACTGAGTCCACCTTTGAGCATAAATTCATTATTTGTTGCCAATAATAATATTGCTGTTGCATGTCTAGAATGTTTCAAAGAAATGAATATACGAGTTCCACAAGATATCGCATTGGTATGTTTTGATGATATTGATGCTTTTAAAATTTGCTACCCATCAATTACTGCGGTTGCTCAACCTATAGAAGAAATGGGGAAAAAGGCACTTACTGTTTTAATAAATCAGATAAATAATCCGGAAAATACTTCTTTTAGTCACATCGAACTTCCAACAAGTTTAGAAGTAAGAAGGTCTTGTGGTAATTTTATTTCCAATTTATGATTATATACAAAATAAATGCTGTCAAAGGAATAGACAAAACTCCAATCAATTTATTTAAAAGTGAAGGGTTTGAATTCGTTTGATAAAAGAGATAAAAAATCTTATTTATAATTCTTTCGTATTTCATTTTTCACATTTCTCATTTCATATTTCTCATTTCATATTTCTCATTTCATATCAATTTCGTTTGACGTTTATTGAAGTCTTACCATTTTTTTTATTAATTGCTTATTGCTGAATGTTGCTTTTAAAACGTACGTTCCTGCCCTCAGGTTGTCATCTAAATCAATTTCTAAAACTGAAATATCTTTTACAATTTTATCATAGACTATTCTTCCAAAAGAATCATTAATAGAGATTCTTATTGATTCTTTAATTTCTTCCGAAAAAACTACTTTTAATTGATCTTCAAAAGGATTTGGATAAATTGAAAATTCTATTTCAGAATTGCACTTCATGGCTTTTAATTCAGAATAGGAAAATTCTCCATTGAAGTCCGTTTGTTTTATTCTATAATAATTTACTCCATTCAATGGATTTAAATCAATAAATTCATAATTTATATTTTCATTGCTATTTCCAGCTCCATCAATTTTATAAATAGCACTAAAGTTTATTGCATCACTACTTCTTTCAATAGTAAAATAATCGTTGTTCAATTCCATAGCTGTTGTCCATAATAACTTAATATTATCATCATCGCATTGAGAAGTAAAACTTGACATTTTGATTGGTAAAGTAGTCAATGAAGCAGGTGGACAAACATAATATTGATTGCTTGCACCACCGGTTGAGCCTGTTGAGCCCCAAAAAACATTGCTTGAACCAAAGATATTTGTAACAAAATCGTTTGTCAATGTCAACCTTAAACTTCCGTCAAAATAAATCTGCATTTGTTTTGTGGTTGCATTCCATGTTATTCTTAAAATATGAATCATTCCGTCTTCAATATTAGTTGCACCTGCAGTAGCAGTAACCGGACCGGCAATAGGAGAACCTTCGCCTGAGGTACTTGTCCAAACCGCAATATGATCTTGAACCATTTCTTGCGCTCCACCGTTGTTCCATGTATCTACTTCTATTACAACAGCTTTTTGAATCCCTCCAGCACCCAAAAATTGACCATCATTTCCACACTCTAAAGTTCCTTGAGAATCATTATGAAATGTAAAAGTAAGTCCATCAGCACCACCATCGTTATTTCCACAATACACTTCTAAAGTGTGGTCAAAATTTGAACTGAAATCAATTGTATTTTGATACCATGCACAACCCTTTTGGCTGTTCAAATTTGGTGTAACTTGAATGCAAGTATCGGCAGGATAGTTGTACATTGATGCGTTTCCAACCAAACAAAATAGTGTGTTTGGATCAGTTATTTCTAGCTCAAAAGTACCGGATGCATCGTTTCCTGGCTCCCAAACACGAATGTATAAAGTTGAACCAGCAGTAAGTCCTGTCAAATTCAATTTTGGCATATTGTTGCTACCGCTATTATCATCACATCCAACTAAAGTTTTAGCAGCACCACAAGCTGCTGACGTATAAGCTGCGACGGCAATATCAGAAACTCCTGTTGAAACACGTTTTCCTAAAATTTCTACTTTTCCGGAAGCAGGTACTGTTAAAGTGTACCACATATCTCCTCCAACATAATTACCACATGCAGGTGCTGGAACGGCTGAGTTTGTATAAGAACCAATAGTTCCTGTTGTTTTTGCTCCACAAGCTACAGATGATGAATAAGGCGAACATGGCTCATCACCCGGACAAACTAAAACATTTGGACCATATACAGGATTAGTAGTTGATGGAGTTGGCCCATCAGAAAATAATACAGTATTTCCAGGATTTACAAATGAATAACTTACTTCACTTTCATAAGACCCTGCAAAATAATCTAAATAGACGGTTGCACCATCAGGAATACTCAACGTTGATATGGTTTGACTACCAGTACACGTAAATGGACTTCCAGCAAATAAAACCCCATTGACATATACATTTATATAGGCTCCATTCCAACCATCTCCCCATGAGTCATTCATTACCAATGTATAATTACATGTAGGTCCTAAAGGTGGAGTGGAATAAATACACATATTTCCATTTAATATAGCATTGCTGGCTGTTGCTTGAATTCTCACATAATAAGTTGACCCAATTACAGTTGGTACAACTACAGTTAAATTTGCTCCGGCTAAACCACTATCGCACCCTATTTCTGTCAATGCTCCACATACACCGGAAAAAATAGTTATTTGAGCAGCAATTGAAATAGCATTAAAATCAATTGTTGTTGAAGTTGTTGTAGCAGTGAATCTTTCCCAATGAACATCTTGAGCAGTAACTCCACAGCCTGTTGCTCCTTGCAATTCCGCAGTTCTATCAGCAGCTAATAAATTACCACTAGTTGATACAGCTTGATTAAATCCAGCCGTTGCACAACTAGTTCCAGATACATTTCCTGCATTATTTGCTGTTGCACAAAAATTTACTTGTGCCATGCTGCTTCTAGAATTACAAATTAATAATATAACTAACCACCATAATTTCATTATTTTTATTGTGTTTATCATTATCTAAATCGTTTTAGTTATTTAATAAAAAATATATCGTTGTTACAAAACGATATTATTTTATTTTGAAACACAAATATAGGATATAATAAATTTATAAAACAAATAAATATTTAGTTAACAAATTGTATATCAATCTATTTTGTTAATTTAAACGATTTAGATAAAAATAAAAAAATTAACCTTCGGGATAAAATGCGTCAATTATATGATTAAGTGAAAAATTAGTTTTATTTAATACAACCCCAATAACATCAAACCGACATTCTAAATCTATTTCGTACTTTTCAATGTAATAATTTGCTCCCTCAATCAAATGATTTTGTTTGTTTGGTGTAACAGCTTCAACAGGATTACCGAAGAAATCAGTATTTCGGGTTTTAACTTCTACAAAAATCAATTGATTGTTGTGTTTGGCAATAATATCTATTTCGTATTTTTTTTCACTCCAATTGATTTCAAGAATTGAATACTCTTTCTTTTTAAGATAATCAACAGCTAAAAGTTCTCCTTCTTTTCCAAGTCTATTGTGTTCTGCCATTTAGTCAATAAAAATTAGTTCTGTTGAATCGTGGGTAACACTAAATTTTACTTGGCTTCCTATTATTAATGCCCTATTATCATTTAAGTGCCCTGCCGGAAAATCAAAAGCAATTGGAAAATCATATTCTTTTAATGCATCTGCTATAATTTCATAGGCATTTTTACCAAAAGAAACAGAATTATCTTTCATATCTGTCATTCCTCCTACAATCAATCCAGAAAGGTTTTCAAGCAATTTTGAACGTTTCAAATTCATCATCATTCTATCTATGTGATACAGATATTCATCTAAATCTTCAATAAAAAGAATTTTCCCATCTGTTATCAATTGAGAATTTGAACCGGAAAGACTATAAATAATGGATAAATTTCCTCCCACCAATTCACCAGAAGTTACACCTACTCTATTTAATTTATGTGAATTAATTTTATATTTTAATTGAGTACCGAACAAAACAAACTTTATACTTTCCAACGATTGACTTGTATTGCTTGAGAAGTTTACAGGCATAGATGCATGGAGTGTTTGTATATTCAAATTTCTATTGATATGACAATGCAGTACAGTAACGTCACTATATCCAATAATCCATTTTGAATTTTTTGTAAACTCACTAAAGTCTATAGAATCTATTATTTGAACAGTTCCATAACCACCTCTAACACATAGAATGGCACGAATTTCAGGGTTATCCAGAAAATTTTGAAAATCATTAATTCTTTTCTCAACAGTCCCTGCAAATTGATTATCAGATTCAGAGATAGTATTTCCCAATACAGGAACCAAACCCCAATTTTTGATTAGTTTTAAAGCAAAATCCAGCTCATCAAGCGTAATTTTTCGAGCTGTTGATAAAAGTCCGATTTTATCACCCACAACAAGAGATTGCGGTTTTTCCTTTCTCTTCATGATAATATTTTCAATACTAAATGTACTTTTGCACGAAGATAAAAAATCTTGTTCAAAAACTATATCAACAGTTTTGGTTTTATGAAAGAAAAAAAAAGATACACAATAACTGCTGCTTTGCCCTATGCCAATGGACCATTACATTTGGGGCATCTGGCTGGAGCATATTTACCGGCAGATATCTTTGTGAGGTATTTAAAAAGCGAAGGAAACGACGTTGCTTTTATTTGCGGTTCAGATGAACATGGAGCTGCAATCACTCTTAGAGCTAAAAAAGAAGGTTGTACTCCACAAGAGATTGTAGATAAAAATCACACTATCATTAAGAATTCATTCACAGATTTTGGAATTCATTTCGACATTTACCACCGCACATCTTCTGAAATTCATCATAAAACTGCTTCTGACTTTTTTAAAACACTTTACAATAAAGGCTCTTTTACCAAAGAAACTACCGAGCAATTTTTTGATGAAGAACACCAACAATTTTTAGCCGATAGATATGTTACTGGAACTTGTCCGAAATGCAATTCTGCAGGGGCTTATGGTGACCAATGTGAAAAATGTGGTTCTAGCTTAAACCCCACTGAATTAATTAATCCATTATCGACTTTAAGTGGAAAAACCCCTGTGCTAAAAGAAACCTCTCATTGGTATTTACCTATGAACAAACATGAGGATTGGTTGAAACAATGGATAGATAAAGGAATACTAGACAATCAACAACAACACAACCCAACCGAATGGAGAAAACAAGTTATTGGTCAATGCAAAAGTTGGATTGACAATGGTCTGCAACCTCGTTCTATTACAAGAGACCTCGATTGGGGTGTAAAAGTTCCTGTTGAAGGAGGCGAAGGGAAAGTTCTCTATGTTTGGTTTGATGCCCCGATTGGGTATATTTCTGCTACAAAACAATGGGCTTCAGACAACGGAAAAAACTGGGAAGACTTTTGGAAAGACAATAAAACCCAATTGATTCATTTTATTGGAAAAGACAATATTGTTTTTCACGGTATTATTTTTCCTATTTTATTGAAAGAACACGGAGAATTTATTTTGCCAACCAATGTTCCGGCAAATGAATTTTTGAACTTAGAAGGAGATAAATTTTCTACCTCACGCAATTGGGCTGTTTGGGTGCATGAATATTTAGAAGAATTACCGAACAGGCAAGATGAGTTGAGATATGTGCTGAATGCAATAGCACCTGAAACTAAAGACAGTGAATTTACTTGGAAAGATTATCAAGCAAGAGTTAACAATGAATTAGTCGCTATTTTAGGGAACTTTGTTAATCGGTCGTTAGTTTTGACTCACAAATATTTTGAAGGAAAAGTTCCGAAAATAGGAAACACAACCGATTATGATAATGAAGTGTTGCGGTCTATTCCAACCATCCAAAATAAAGTTGGAGAACTTATTATGCAATTCAGATTTAGAGACGCTCAAACTGAAGCCATGACTTTGGCTCGGCTTGGAAATAAATATTTAGCAGATACTGAACCGTGGAAAATTTTTAAAACCGATGAAGAAAGAGTAAAAACTATATTAAGTGTATCACTTCAAATTTGTTTTTCTCTCAGCAACATAATACTCCCCTTTTTGCCAGCCACATCAAAAAAAATTAAAACTATGATGGGTTGCGATAAAGAAATAAACCTAAATGAAGGACATCAGCTCAATCAACCCATTCTATTGTTTGAAAAAGTTGAAGATGATGTAGTTGAAAAACAAATAGACAAATTAAGAAATTCAAATAAGAATCAGTCAAACCCAAAAGCGAAAGCCATGAAAAACGAAATAATTTTTGACGACTTCACAAAATTAGATATTCGAATTGCAACAATTTTAGCAGCAGAAAAACATCCTGATGCAGATAAATTACTTAAACTCACAGTTGACACGGGTATCGACGTAAGAACAATAGTTTCTGGAATAGCCGAACATTACAAACCAGAGGATATAATAGGCAAACAAGTATCTGTTCTCATCAATTTGGCTCCACGAAAAATCAGAGGAATAGAATCAAAAGGCATGATATTAATGGCTGAAGGAAACCAAGGCAATTTAGCATTTGTATCCCCGGAAATAAAGATAGATAACGGCGGCGAGGTTCGTTAATTCATTAAAACAAAGCAAAAAAGAAATGGAAAACAAACCCAAAAAAAATAATTTAAGAACTCCAAAAAAAGAAACTGGAAATACTAAGAAAAATTATCAGTCCAATACTGGTTTTTCAAAAAATAAATTCTCAAAAGATACTAAAAACAACAAATTCGAGCATTCATCAAACCCCACAGAAGATACATCACAAAAATCAAAACCCAAACATAAATTACCGTTTGAAAGAAAGCCTCTTTTTAAAAAACCTTTTCAAAAAACAACTCCAAAACCTGTTAAAAGAGAAGATGACGGCACCATGCGTTTAAACAGATACATTGCCAATGCCGGAGTATGCTCCAGACGCGAAGCAGATACCTTAATTCTTTCGGGTGCTGTTTCAGTAAATGGTAAAATAATCACTGAACTTGGGGTTCGGGTGCTAGAAACCGACAAAGTAACCGTAGGAAAAGAATCCATTAAACACGAACAGAAAGTTTATGTTCTAATGAATAAACCCAAAAACTTTATCACTTCGGTTAGCGACCCAAAAGGCAGAAAAACAGTTATGCAATTGGTTGGAAAACTTAAACAAAGGGTTTACCCCGTGGGAAGACTAGATAGAGCTACTACGGGTGTTTTAATGTTCACAAACGACGGTGATTTAGCAAAAAAACTTACACATCCAAGATATAAAATAAAAAAAATATATCAAGTTACTACCGATAAAAATGTACCTCAACTTCATATCAAACAAATTTCTGAAGGCATTGAGCTCGAAGACGGCTGGATAAAAGCCGATGAAGTAAGTTATGTAGGAAAAGGTGAAGACAGAAGAGAAATCGGCATTGAAATTCATTCCGGTAAAAACAGAATTGTTCGCAGGATATTTGAACATTTAGGCTATGATGTGATTAAACTTGACAGAGTTTATTTTGCAGGTTTAACCAAAAAAGATTTAGCTCGCGGGCAATGGAGATACCTCACTGAAGAAGAAGTTAACTTTTTAAAAATGTTACCCGGATAATTCTTTCTTTAACTTCTAAATAACTATTGTCTGTTAATTAAAACTTTATTTTCGAGCTGATATCCGAAGAAACGAATATTACATTTGAAATAGATGTAAAAAGTTTACGTTACTAGTAAATGGCAACCTATAAAAAGGTATTAATTATATTCTCAATCTTGGTACTTTCGATACTTGGACTAGGATTGTATATCGCTTCTGTGTATGAAGAAGAAGTAAAAACCTATATACTCTCAGAACTCAATAAAAATTTAGCAACCAAAGTAGATATCGAAGATCTCTCATTTTCAGTTTTCAGAAAATTCCCTTACGCTTCTCTTGAATTAAAAAATGTTAGAGCAGATGAAGTAAATGATAAAGAAAAAAAGGAAGATTTATTTAAAATAAAATCTATCTTTTTGCAATTCAACATCATGGATATAATTAAAAAAAACTATGTGCTTGAAAAAATTACAGTTGAAGATGGATATGTGGATTTGAAAATAGACAACCAAGGTAACGATAATTTTCATTTTTGGAAATCAGACACCACTCAAACAGAAAGCCCGTTTAACGTAAAGTTGTCTCAATTGATTTTTGAAAACATCTCAGTAAGTTTAACAAACGAGTTTAAAAAAATTGATTTACTGGTTTTGGTTGATAAAATCAGTTTATCGGGAAATATCTCTGAGAAAGAGTTTGTGATGACTACTCAAGCAAAACTGAATCTTCAACAGCTCAATAAAAACAACCAAAATTGGTTGAAAAACAAAAAAATTAAACTTTCTACTTCGTTGACTATCAATCAAGAAAACAAAATCTATTCTATTCAAAACGGAAAGATTACAATTGCTGATTTAGGTTTAAACCTCACCGGGAAAATAACAGAAAAACCCAATTCACTTTATGTAGATTTAATTTCAACAGGGGATAATTTATCAATCGAATCTATTTTTTCATTACTCCCACCTCAACAACAATCTAAACTAAAAACATATAAAGCCAATGGAAAAATAACTTTTAGTTCTTTAGTGAAAGGAAATTATTCCTTTACACAAAGCCCTGACTTTTCAGCTAGTTTTAAAATTTCCAGAGGTCAAATTACAGAAAGCTCTTCAGAGATAACGCTTAATGAGTTGAGTCTTGAAGGGAAATATCAAAACAGTAAGAAAAAACAGTCTAAATTAGAATTAACAAATGTTTCTGCTCAATTTGGTGCCGGTCATATTTCTGGAACATTCATAATTACTGATTTTAAAAATCCATTTATCGAATTAAAATCAGCAGCCGATTTAGATATTTCCTTAGCAAAAAATTTCTTTAAAATAGATACTCTTGAATTAGCATCGGGTCAACTGAAAGCAGACATTCAATACTCAGGATACATCAAAGATTTACAAAATGTTAGCACTCGCGACTTACAGAATTTATCAGCGTCAGGGCATATTTCATTTAACAATGCTCAGCTCAAACTTATAAATTATCCATATCAACTCAACGAACTGAATGGAAACTTTCAATTCAACAATAATGAAATCATTATCGATGAGTTAAAAACAAGCTTAAACAACAGTATATTTTCAGTCAGCGGTAGTTTTAAGAATTTGTTGGCATATTTATTTTCAGAAAACCAAAAGTTATTGGTTAATGCAAAATTGCACTCTCAAAAAATTATTCTGGACGAATTGCTTATCAACAATAAGGATACAACTAAATACGAACTGGTATTGCCTGAAAATATTTCTTTTCAACTCAACACAAAAATTGATACATTCCGATTTAGAAAATTTGAGGCTAAAGATTTTTCATCGGATATAATATTGCATAATAAAATTTTTACGGCAAATCAGATACTTTTTAAATCCATGAAAGGAAAAGTTAATGGTGATTTAGTTGTTAATGCAACACAACCCGAAATTGTGATTACCAGTAATTGTAATGTTGAAAGCATTAATATTCATGAGCTCTTCTATCAACTCGAAAATTTCGGACAAAATTATTTCATTGCTGAGAATATCAAAGGAAACCTAACTTCTACCATACAATTTGCTTCTGCTTGGGATAAAAATTTAAATATGAATAAAAATAAATTAATTGTTTCCTCAGACTTTACTGTTTTCAAAGGTGAACTTATCAAATACCAACCCGCACAAGCTTTAAGTAAATTTATAGCAATGGAAGAACTCGAACACATTCGCTTCTCAGAACTAAAAACAACTTTAGAAATAAAAAATCAAACCATTTTTATTCCCAAAACAGAAATTAAATCATCAGCATTGGATTTAACAATTTCAGGAACTCACACTTTTAACAACGAAATAGATTATCGTTTTAAACTCCTGATGAACGACATCTTATGGAAAAAAGCAAAATCAAAAAAGAAAGAAAATGCAGAGTTTGGTTATGTTGAAGATGATGGACTGGGCAAAGCTGTTTTATATCTAAAAATGACAGGCACTGTGAGTAACCCAAAAATCAGCTACGATACGAAAAGTTTGAAAGAAAAATGGAGTGCTGATTTTAAAGAGGAAAAAAGAACAATAAAACAATTGCTAAAAGAAGAGTTTGGAATGTTTAAAAACGATACAACGCTCAACAACTCTAAAAAGCAGAAAAAAGATGGATTTCTAATTGAATGGGAAGAAGACACCAGAAAAGCTCCAGAAACAAACGAGGGTAATACTAATAAATCCGATAATACCCAAAAAAAAGGTATCGGGAAGATAATTGACAAAATAGCAAAACCTAACGAAAGTGAATACGAAGAAAATGATGATTTTTAAAAGAATATAAACATTCTCAAAAAATTTCATTAACTTAGAATTCCAAAAACATAACTATTTTTATCAAACTTAATCTTTACACAATATGAAAAGAATTATTTTATCTTTTACAGTTCTGATAATCACTACTTTTGCTCATGCAAACAATGATGTTGAATTAACATTATGTTCTAAATCCAGTTCTATTACTATAGAAGAATTAAAAACGTGTAAAGAAGTAGTATTAACCAACGATAAGTTTACTATTTTTAGCTATAAAATAGGATATGAAAACAAAAAAGCTAAATATTATATAGAATTCAATTGTGTTTCAAAAGAGATTAATGCTGAATTTTTAGAAGATTTAATTCGTGTTGCCCCTGATAAAATATACATAGAACAAATAATCGTTGTAGATGCTGATGGAAATAAATTAAATTTGGGATATAAAATATTTAAACTAGTAAAATAGAAATAGATAATTTAATAAGTTATCAAGATAAAGTAACCAAACAAGTAAGAGTATATTTTTTTAACTTTACTTGATATATATCAAACATTATCAACTCACAAATTCCATTAGCAGAACGATTACGCCCTACTCATTTTGATGATTATGTTGGTCAGGAACATCTTATCGGCAAAGAATCTACACTTAGAAATGTAATAGAAAAAGGAGTGATTCCTTCCATGATTTTATGGGGACCTCCCGGGGTCGGAAAAACCACCCTTGCCTATCTTATCGCCAATCACTCAAAACGACCCTTTTACACACTTAGTGCAATAAACTCTGGAGTTAAAGATATTCGTGAAATTATTGACAAAGCCAATAACAGCAATTTGTTTAGCAATAAAAACCCAATTTTGTTTATTGATGAAATTCATCGTTTCAGCAAATCTCAACAAGATTCTCTACTGGGTGCAGTTGAAAAAGGAATTGTAACATTGATTGGAGCTACGACAGAAAATCCCTCTTTTGAAATTATCTCTGCATTGCTCTCACGCTGTCAAGTGTATATTTTAAAAGAGCAAACCAAAGATGATTTAACCAAACTCTTACATATTGCTCTAATAAAAGATGAGTTTTTAAATAAAAAGAAAATCCATATTCTAGAATACGAAGCCTTGTTACAACTTTCAGGCGGAGATGCCAGAAAATTACTAAACACATTAGAAATTGTTGTTTCTAATTATGAAACCGACCCAATAGACATTACCAATGAAAAAGTAATTGATATTGTGCAACAAAATATTGTTCGATATGACAAATCAGGGGAACAACACTACGACATCGTTTCAGCATTTATTAAATCCATTCGAGGCAGCGACCCAAATGCCGCAGTCTATTGGTTAGCTCGAATGTTGGAAGGAGGTGAAGATATCAGTTTTATTGCACGCCGAATGTTGATTCTATCTTCAGAAGATATCGGAAACGCAAACCCAACAGCTTTGGTAATTGCGAACAACTGTTTTCAGTCGGTTGGTGTTATTGGTATGCCTGAGGCACGAATAATTTTATCACAAACAGCAATTTATTTAGCAACATCACCCAAAAGTAATTCTTCCTATATAGCCATTAACCATGCGTTGGATTTGGTTCGAAAAACAGGTAATCTTTCTGTTCCGCTTCATTTGAGGAATGCTCCAACCAAATTGATGAAAGAGATTGGCTATGGAGAAAATTATGCATACTCGCACAACTACGATAAAAATTTTTCTTTTCAAGAGTATCTGCCTGAGGAAATAAGCAACTCCATTCTATATTCTCCAGGAAACAACAGCAAAGAAGAAAGTATCAGAAAACTCCTGAAAGAACTCTGGAAAGGCAAATACGACTATTGAGTTTTATGGAGATATTTAATACTTCTAGGAATTAACAGCCAAAAGTGTATTTTTAAGAAGGCAGGCAATGGTCATTGGACCAACACCCCCAGGAACGGGAGAAATGTAAGAACATTTGGGAGCTACTTCATCAAATTTTACATCGCCAAGAAGTCTAAAGCCTGATTTTTTTGATTTATCTTCAATGCGATGAATACCAACATCAATGACAACAGCACCTTCTTTAACCATATCTGCTGTAACAAATTCGGGCTTCCCGATTGCAACAATCAAAATATCGGCTTGCTTTGTTATTTCTGATAGGTTTTGAGTTTTGCTGTGTGTGATAGTTACTGTGCAATTTCCGGGTGTAGCATTTCTGGACATCAACAGACTCATTGGTGTACCAACAATGTTACTTCTTCCAATTACAACACAATGTTTTCCCGAAGTAGGGATTGAATAATATCTCAACATTTCAACAATACCTGCAGGCGTTGCGGGAAGAAAACCAGGCAAATTCAATACTAACTTTCCTAAACTTTCGGGGTGAAAACCGTCAACATCTTTTGCCGGAGAAATGGCTTGAGTAATTTTTTGTTCGTCGATGTGTTTTGGAAGAGGGAGTTGTACAATATATCCGTCAATTGAATTATCTTTGTTTAACTTGTCAATTTCATTCAATAATTCCAACTCTGAAATTTCACTTGAAAACCGCAAAAGTGTAGAATCGAATCCTACTTTTTCACAAGCTTTTACTTTAGCATTCACATAGGTTTGACTGGCTCCGTCATTACCTACCAATACAGCGGCTAAATGAGGTATTTTTTTTCCTTTTTGTTTTAATTCAATTACTTTTTGAGCAATATCGTTTTTCAGTTTATCAGAAACTGCAATTCCGTCTATCAATTCCATAATTCAAATTTGGTTGCTCAATGTACAACTTTTTAATGAAATTACCTAGATTTTGGCATAGATTTCATCAATTGTGCCATCTTGTTTTTATCACCCATCATTTTCATCATTTTACCGGTTTGCTCAAATTGTTTGATGAGTTTGTTAACCTCTTGGATTGATGTTCCGCTACCGTCTGCGATACGTTTTCTTCGGCTTCCGTTTAAAATTTGAGGAGTTGAACGTTCTTTTGGTGTCATCGAGCGAATAATAGCCTCTATCCCTTTAAAAGCATTGTCATCAATATCTATGTCTTTCATCGCTTTGCCAACACCGGGAATCATCCCAATCAAATCTTTCATATTTCCCATTTTTTTAATTTGCCCGATTTGATCCATAAAATCATTAAAATCAAATTGGTTTTTGGCTATTTTCTTTTGTAATGCTCTTGCCTTTTCCTCATCATAATGTTCTTGGGCTTTTTCAACCAAACTAACGACGTCTCCCATTCCCAAAATTCGATCCGCCATACGTTCCGGATAAAAAATATCCAGAGCCTCCATTTTTTCACCGGTTCCAACAAATTTTATAGGCTTGTCAACTACATTTCTTATAGATAATGCAGCTCCGCCTCGCGTATCCCCATCAAGTTTAGTAAGAACTACACCGTCAAAATTTATTTTGTCGTTAAATGCTTTAGCTGTATTCACAGCATCTTGACCAGTCATAGAGTCAACAACAAACAAAGTTTCTTGAGGATTTACGGTTTTTTTAACCTGCTCAATTTCATTCATCATTTGCTCATCAACAGCAAGTCGCCCTGCTGTATCAATAATCACAACATTCAAGCCTTTGCTTTTTGCATGAGTGATAGCTTTTTGGGCTATATCAACCGGATTTTTATTTTCTTTGTCGCTCCAAACCTCAACTCCAATTTGTTCTCCCAACACATGTAGTTGGTCAATAGCGGCAGGTCGATAAACATCACCGGCAACCAAAAGCGGAGTTTTTCCTTTTTTGTTTTTTAAATAGTTAGCTAGTTTCCCTGAGAATGTTGTTTTTCCAGAACCTTGAAGCCCTGAAATTAAAATTACACATGGGCTTCCTTTAAGGTTAATTTCAGACATTCCTCCACCCATCAGATTAGTCAACTCATCATGAGTAATCTTAACCATCAATTGGTTTGGAGAAATAGCATTTAATACATTTGAACCAATTGCTTTTTCTTTAACTGAGTCTGTAAATTGTTTTGCTACTTTATAGCTAACATCGGCATCTAACAATGCTTTCCTGATTTCTTTTACGGTTTCAGCAACGTTTATTTCAGAGATTTGGCCTTGTCCTTTTAGTACTTTAAAAGCTCTTTCCAGCTTTTCCGATAAATTATCAAACATATTTTTGGATTATTTTCTTCAAGCGAAATTAAGTAATTTTTGATTGTTGAAAAATACTTCTAACAGCTAATTATCCGCTATATTAATGCCTTATTTTTGTTATTACTACTTACAAAAACTCATTAAAAATGAAAAAAATCGTTCAAACTTCACTCATTGTTGTATTTTCTTCAATACTAATGCTTAGCTCTTGTGTCCCAACCTATAAATGTGGCGACCCAATTCCGGATAAAAAAATTATTGGCGGAAAAAAACTTAAAAACTTAGTTAAAGAACGCGATGAACTATGCTCAAACTTAAAAACAGAAGAAAACGAAAACGAAAAATTAAAAGGTGATTTGAGCAAGCTTCAAACCGAACACCAAAACTTGAAAACAGACAACGAAAAACTTCATGCAAAATACAAAAATCTAATTGATGAGAATGTTTCTCAAGCTGACCAATACAGCAAAACATTAAAAGAAAAATCAGACGAACTTTCTAAAAAAGAGCAATTATTAGCAGAAAGAGAAAAATCGTTAAAGGAATTGCAACAAACCATTGCCAAAAAAGATTCTATCACAAATCGACTGAATGAAATATTAAGAAATGCTTTGCTTGGCTTCAATTCTGATGAATTGTCGGTTGAAATCAAAAACGGAAAAGTATATGTTTCAATGTCAGACAAATTGTTATTCAAATCCGGTAGTGCTGCAGTAGAAAGTAAAGGTATTGAAGCTTTAAAAGTATTATCTGATGTGTTGAACAAAAACACTGATATTGATATTTTGGTTGAAGGACATACCGATTCAATTCCAATTAAAACAGTTCAATTTAAAGATAACTGGGATTTGAGCGTTATACGAGCAACATCAATAGTTAGAACACTTACAGAAGATTACAAAGTTTCTTCAACTCGTGTTACAGCATCTGGTAGAGGTGATAATTTTCCAAAAGCTGAAAACTCAACATCAGAAGGTAGAGCAAAAAACAGAAGAACCGAAATTATACTTTCACCAAAATTGGACGAAATATTAAATTTATTGAACACTAAATAGACAAAGTTTGTGAATTTCTCTCTTGAAATAGTTTTACTAGTTATCTCAATACTATTTTTTCTGAGTATTATTGCTGGAAAAGCCAGTTCAAAATTTGGTGTTCCTGCTCTTTTATTGTTCTTGGCAGTCGGAATGCTTTTTGGTAGCGACGGAATAGGTATTCAGTTTAGCAACATACACATGGCTCAGAACATTGGTTCATTAGCTCTCTGTATTATTTTATTTTCCGGAGGTTTAGACACAAAATTTGTTGAAATAAAGCCCATTGCTTCTCAAGGAATAATTCTGGCAACTCTAGGAGTGTTTGTAACAGCCCTTATCAGTGGTGTTTTAGTTTACTGGGTTTTAAATAAAACAATTGGCGGATCAGGAATTGGTTTTTTAACAGCATTATTGATTGCCTCAATCATGTCATCAACAGATTCTGCATCTGTTTTCTCTATTTTACGCTCAAGAGGTTTAAATTTAAAAAACAATTTACGCCCTTTGCTCGAACTCGAAAGTGGAAGTAATGACCCGATGGCTTATGTAATTGTTATCACTCTCATTGAAGTTATTAAAATGGGGGAAAATCCCAATCTGTGGGTTATGTGCGGAACATTACTTCTGCAATTAGGAATTGGAGCTTCTTTGGGCTATTTCTTGGGTAAATTTGCAATAATTGTAATCAACAGAATTAAAATTGGAAACGACTCTTTATATCCAATTCTTGTTATCACTTTTTGTATTTTTATTTTTTCCATAACCTACTTTATGAATGGTAATGGTTTCCTCTCGGTTTATATTGCTGGTCTTGTTATTGGAAATTCAAAATTCGTTCACAAACGCTCTACTCTTAATTTTTTTGACGGAATCGCATGGATGTTTCAATTGATAATGTTTTTGACTCTTGGATTATTGGTAAATCCACACGAACTAATCCCCATAATAATACCGGGGCTTATTATAAGCTTATTGATGATTTTTGTTTCACGACCAATAACAGTTTTTTTATGTTTAACACCCTTCAGAAACATAAAATTTAAAGATAAATTATTTCTATCATGGGTAGGATTAAGAGGTGCTGTTCCAATAATTTTTGCAATTTTTCCGCTCGTGGAAAATATCCCAAATGCAAGGCTTATTTTTAATATTGTTTTTTTCTGTACGCTGATTTCCTTAATCATTCAAGGAACTTCATTATCTGTGGTTGCTAATTGGTTGAAACTTTCAACAAAACCAAAATTTTCAAACAAACTCAAAAACTTTGATATTGACTTTTCATCAGATATCAAATCTGTTACAACCGAGATTGAAATAAGTCCCTCCATTTTATTACACGGAAATATGTTAATGAATTTGCCTTTGCCGGAAAATACACTTGCTGTAATGGTAAAACGTGATGAAAAGTTCTTTGTTCCGACAGGAAAAACAGTTTTGAAAGAAAAAGACAAAGTATTATTCATTACTGATAATGAAGATGCTCTATTAAAAACCTACGAAAAACTAGGAATATCAAACGTATAGTCGTTTTTAAAATACGTTGAACTTCACAGAACTACCCTGAACATTTATTTGATTTAAGAAGCTTTTAAATGTTTCGATGTTCCCGTTTGTTTCAAAATTTTGAAATGTATTGTTGGATTCATTAATTAAATTATTCTTTTCAAGAATATTTTTGGTTTGTTTTGCAACAGCTTCACCAGAATCAATAATCTTAATGTGATTGGGTATGATAGATTTGATTATAGGAATTAAAAAAGGATAATGTGTACATCCTAAAACTATATAATCAACACCCTCATCAACGATAGGAGATAGATATTGTGTTAAGAGTGGTCGCGTTGCATCAATTTCTCCATTTTCAATAAGCGTTACAAGCCCATTTCCTTCAATTTCTATAATATTTTTTGAAGACCTAAATTGCTCTGAAGTACTGGCAAAGAGTTCACTACTTAAAGTACCTTTTGTGGCTAATACACCAATTTTATTTGTTTTAGTTTGTAGTGCAGCGGGTTTAATAGCAGGTTCAATTCCTATAAAAGGTACTGAATAGGTTTCTCTGAGTATTTTAATGGCATTTGTTGTTGCTGTATTGCAAGCAACAACAATCAACTTGCACTGTTTTGACAATAAATATTCCGTGTTCTTTTTACTGAATTCAATTATTTTTTCTTTCGTTTTTTCTCCGTAAGGGGCATTTTTACTATCGGCTAAATATATAGTACTTTCATTGGGTAGTAATGCATGAATTTCTTTCCATATTGACAAACCACCAAGTCCGGAATCAAAAATTCCTATAGGCAATGGTTGTATATCTAAGCGGTTTGTTTTCATAAAAAAAGCTCTTTCAAATTTAGTTGAAAGAGCTTTATTCGTGGTAAGAAATAATTAAATTTTATAAACCTAATTTCTTTTTAACTAGTGGAAGAATGTCATCAGATTCAACTGAATATAGAACAACTCCAACACTAGAATCCAAAATATATGTAAAAGAACCTTCTTTTGCTACAGTATTAATTGCATCTTTTGCTTTATCAATAATGGGTTGTAGCAATTCTTGTTCTTTCTTTTGTAAATCGGCTTCAGCAGTTTGTTGAAACTCTGTTATTCTTTTTTCTAAATCAGTAATTTCTTTGATTTTTGAATTTTTTATTACTTCAGTCATCACATCTTGTTTTGATTGAAATTCTTGAATTTTTAATTCATACTCTTTACGCATGGTTTCAAGAGTTCCTTTCAACTCATTTGCATATTTTTCCAATTCTCCTTGAACTTTAGTTCTTTCAGGCATTGCTGATAGCAATTCGTTGGAGTTGATATGTCCTATTTTTACTGATTTTTGACTAAAAACTGTGGTTGAAACAATCATCACAACCAATACCGCTACTAATTTTAATTTGTTCATTTCTATTTATTTTAATTTGTAAATATACCTTAATTATTTAGACTCTCCGGGAGTGTATCCTAATTTTTTTAGGACTGCGTCGCTTTTGTTGTATTTAGAGTTTGAATAAAGCATTGTTAATCCACTGGATTTGTCGAAAACTATATCTAACCCACTAACGTTTGCTACATCTTGAACGGCTTGATATACTTTATCCTGAATGGGTTTAACCAATTCCTGTCTTTTTTTGAAAAGTTCGCCATCAACACCAAACTTTTGTTTTTGATATTCTTTTGCTTCTTTTTCTTTTTTGATTATTTCTTCTTCGCGTTTGGTTTTCATGTCTTCGGTCAATAATATTTGTTCGGCTTGATAATTTTTATACATTTTATCAATCTCACTGTATTGACGTTCCAATTGTTTTTGCCATTCAATTGAAAGTTTGTCCAATTCGCCTTGGGCTTCTTTGTAATCAGGAATATTGCTAAGAATATATTCCGTATCCACATATCCAAATTTTTGAGCTGTTGCAGAAAAACTTACTATCGATAATACGACTATTGTTGTAATTTTTGCTAGAGTTTTCATTTTTTGTTCCTCCTTTAATTTTTTCGAATTTAATCGTTTTGTTAAACTTTATTTTACCAACCGTTTATACTTCCTCCAATACTAAAGTGGATTTCGCTACGGCTATTGGCATCAGTTTTACCGGGTATTTGATCAAATCTGTATCCCCAATCTAAGCCTAACATTCCAAAGAATGGCATATATATTCTGACTCCTACACCGGCAGATCTATATACCTGAAATGGGTTTGTTCTGCTAAATGATGCCCATGAATTACCTGCTTCTCCAAAAACTAAGCCATAAATTGTTGCAGTTGGGTTTAAAGTAAGAGGGTAGCGTAATTCAGCGGTATATTTAACAATTACTGAAGCTCCCGTATTTGGGGAAGCATCACCATTTCCATATCCTCTAAGGGCAATAATTTCACGACTATCCAATGCAAACCCGGATAATCCATCACCTCCCAAGTAAAATCTTTCAAAAGGAGATGGTAGTTCCGAGTTATATGAACCCAAATATCCAAATCCTGCTTTGGTATTCATAACCAAATTTCCTGCTAGTTTAGCAAACCAAGATGTTTGAAATTTCCATTTGTGATATTCAGTGAATTTATATTTTTCTTGTGCACTCATGGTTGAATAGTCAGTGTCTGCCGGTCTAAAGAATGAGTATGGAGGAGTTAATTGTAATGTTAAGGTAGTTTGAGAGCCTGTTCTTGGATATATCGGGCTATCAATTGAATTTCTTGAAAAAACAGTTTTAAAACTCAGGTTGTTTGCGTAACCATCAGAAAATGCAAATGCAGAATAGTATTGGTTCAACACATAATATTGATAAGAAATTTCATTGTATAATGTAAAAAAATCGTCAGGAAATTTAAGCCTCCTGCCTAAACCGAGTGAAGATCCGTATATTTTAATTGATTGGTTTCTTTCTCCATCTAAACCATTGGATTGCACTTGATGAAATAGGCTGACACTTAAGGAGTTTGGCTTTCTACCTCCCAACCATGGTTCAGTAAAAGAAAAGCTGTAAGCTTGATATTGTGCTCCACTGGTTTGAGCTCTAAGACTCAAACGTTGTCCATCACCGGCAGGTAAAGGTCTCCAAGCTTTACTATTTAACATGTTTCTGGCAGAAAAATTATTGAAACTAACTCCAAGTGTACCGATAATTCTTCCTGCCCCCCAGCCACCGGATAATTCAATCTGGTCTGAAGGTTTTTCTTCAACAACATATTCAATATCAACTGTACCATTTTCTTGGTCGGGTTTAGGGTTAACGCCCAAAGTTTCAGGATTAAAGTATCCCAATTGTGCTAATTCTCTTTGGGTTCTGATAATATCAGAACGACTGAATAATTGACCAGGTCGGGTTCTGATTTCTCTTCGAATAACGTGGTCGTTAGTTTTGCTGTTTCCAACTATAGAAATTTTATCAATTGTAGCTTGTTTTCCTTCGTAGATTCTCATTTCTAAATCAATGGAGTCATTTTGAATGTTTACCTCAACAGGAGATATGTTAAAAAATAAATATCCATCATCTAAGTATAGCGAACTAACGTCTCTACCATTTTGATTCATAAATAAACGTTCATCGAGAATTTTTTTGTTGTATATATCCCCTTTCTTAACGTCAAGAATTCTATTGAGTACATCGGTAGAATGAATAGTGTTTCCCATCCATTTTATATCTCTGAAATAATATTGTTTTCCTTCAGAAATGGTAATATCTATTTCGACTAGCCTTTTGTTTACCTCAACAACAGAATCTGATTCAATTTTAGCATCACGATATCCTTTTTCATTGTATTTACCAATAATTGATGCTTTACTTTTTTGATAAGTATTCGGAATATATTTTGAAGTTGAGAACAGATTATAAAATCTGCGTCTTTTCACATCTTTTAGTCCTCTTCTTAACTTTCCAGATTTTATAGCAGAATTTCCATAAAAATTAATATCCTTGATTTTTGTCCTTTTAGGAATATCAACGTTAATAGTGAGAATTACATTATTTGAAACCGAAGTATCAAGCTCCTGCTCAATTTCTACAACAGTATTTAGATATCCTTTAGCAACATAATGAGATTTAACTTTTTCTTTAGTAGTCAAAATCAGGTTTTCATTTACAATTTTTCCCCGTTGTAAATTCAATTCTTCTCTCAAGTCTTTTTGCTGTCCTTTTCTAACTCCAATAAATCTATATTTTGACAGTCTTGGCAGTTCTTTTATCCTAATTTCCAGGAATATTCGAGTTCCTTCAATTTTTAATGCAACAATTTTTATGTCTGAAAATAATTTTTGGTCCCAAAGGCTCTTTACTGCTTTAGAGATTTTGTCGCCAGGTACTTTTATGGTTGCACCAACGTTTAATCCTGTAAGAGAAATTATTGCTTGTGGATCAAAAAAATCAGCACCTGATACGGTAACACCGGCGATTTCATATTCTTTTGGAGATGAATAAGATATGCTTTCTAAATCAGAATTGATTTGAAATTGACCTTTAACTAAATAAGGAAACAGAACTAGTGTTAATAAATATAAAATTCTTTTCATTCTGCTATAATCTGTTCTTCAGTTAATCCATATCTTCTTTGTCTTTTCTGAAAATTTACAACTGCCTCGAATAGATCATTCTTTCTGTAATCGGGCCATAATTTATCAGTAAAATAGAGTTCAGAATAAGCTATTTGATACAACAAAAAATTACTTATTCTAATTTCACCGCTTGTTCTTATTAATAACTCAGGATCAGGAATATTTTTGGTACATAGATAGTCAGAAATTGTATTTTCGTTAATCTGTGTTGGTATTAATTTTTTATTCTCAACATCGTTAATAATATTTTTAATTGCATTAGTTATTTCCCATTTACTGCTATAACTCAATGCAAGAATCAAATTTAAACCTGAATTATTTGAAGTTTTAGCTATTGCATTGTTTAGTTCTTTTAAGCATGAGTCAGGAAGACTAGATAAATCACCTATTGCTGAGAGTCTTACGTTATTCTTGTTCAAGTTTTCTGCTTCTTTATGAATAGTACTAACCAAAAGTTGCATTAATGCTGTAACTTCTAATTTTGGTCTATTCCAATTTTCTGTCGAAAAAGCATACAATGTTAAATGTTTTACTCCTATTTCACCGGCACCTTCAACCACATCTCGAACAGATACAACACCTTTTGAATGTCCAAAAATTCTTGGTTGATTGTGTTCTTTAGCCCATCTGCCGTTACCATCCATAATAATGGCTATATGCTTAGGCACTTTTGTTAAGTCAATTTGTTCTTTATAATTCATCAAAAGGTATCTGATTTGAAGATTGCAAATATGATATTAAATACCCTATTTTGCAACCGGACAACGGTCAGATTTAGTTAAAATTTTATAATTCAAAGAAATTCCTGCAAACGAATACCAATCATTGTTCTGGGTATTGCTCAATTGGTAACCATTACTTAATTCAGGGGATAATCCGTCTAGTTCATCAGTAAAAGTTTTGCGAATTCCCCATTCTATGTTTAAACCTAAATTTCTGATAAAGTTAAATTTAAAGCCGAAACCAAAGGGAATAGATGGTGCAATTATGGGATCCGAAGTAAGCTTTGTTTTTGTATTATTATTAGTCAATTCAGGAGATGTTCTAAAAACTGCTGCACCAACAAAAAGAAAGGGAGTTAGTGGATATGTGTTGTAATTATTGATTTGGTAGGGTAAAAAGTTAAACTCAAGCAAAGCTGATGCTTCAATTATTGATGTAGATAGGCTTAGATTTCTGCTGTCGTTCCATTCTGCATAATTATTTTTGTCATCAGCACTAAGCCAACCATAATTTAATCCATATCGAATAGAATATCGTTTGCTTAAATTTTTTCTGTAAAAAACCCCTAATGAGGGATTTATTTTGTTGCTAAATTGATTAGAAGAATTCAATTCACCAACATAATAAGACGGACCAAAAATAACGCCTATTTCTGCATGTTGAGAATTAGCCTTTTGAATAAAAAATACTAAAAAAGAAATAACGAGAACAAGTTTTCTCATATAATAAACGTTCAACTAACTTTAACGGAGATAAAAGGAAAAAATTTTAGAACTTAGGTAGATTTCTTCTTCTTTTAGCAGGTTTATAATTTAATGAAATAATACCCATCATATAAGCATCATTATCTTTTTTATCACCTCTTTGTTGTGGTTCTCCATACTTTGTATGGTCAGTATAAACTCCTGATGGGTCTGCAAAATAAGCAGCTTCATCACCGTAAGCAGCACGAATAAAATCGGAGCCATAGTAAGAAGTGCTCACGTCGTCAATATAATCATTAAATGTTTTTCGCATACTCAACTCCAATCCAATCGCCCAATTTCCTTGTCTGGCATTTCCACCCAAATTTCTTCTAAGGCCAATTCCATAAGGCATTACAACAGTAAATCCTGTATAATCTTTTGGTCCGCCTGGTAATCCTTGACCTTCGGTATTTAAGTCTTTAAGTGTTACCCAATCGCCTTGCTTGTTTCTGGATTGTGGATTAAACCAAATTCCACCGATTCCACCAAAAACATATACCTCAAATCTAAACCAAGATTTTCCTCTAACCCCTCTTAAGCGATACATGTGTCCGGATTTTTGTTTTACAAGCATGTATTCACCTTGAGCAGAAAGTTCTAATAAGTGTGAACGAAAACTAAGCTTTCTTCTGTGTCTGGCGGGCTCAGCAGTTAAAGCATCATCACCGGCAACCATAACATAATCAAAATTTCCTCGAACAAACCAACTTTCACCTAACTGATAACGATATCCTAGAACAGCTCCCATTCGGGTCATTTCTATTTCAAAGTCTCTAAGTCCATTAGTTCCAACTTGGTCTGCCCCCCCTAGGTCTCCCAAAAAGTTTGTGGCTCCAATACCAAAAGAATATTCAACTCTGTTTCTTTTCCACTTTTGAGCTTCAGAAACTGAGGGCAAAAGCATTATGGCAACAAGTATTATTAGTATCTTTTTCATTCCTTGATTTTGTGTTATTTATTTCAGGACAAAAGCAAAGATATTATTTTATTTTTCATTTGATGAAAATTAATTTAAAGTATTTTATTTTTTTATCAAAAAATTAACTTAATTTCTTCTATCGAGCCCCCACATTAACTTATTCCTGAGGGTATTTAAAAAATCGAAACTTTTTAGCCGAACCAATTGAATAGTTCTGTTAGATTTAGTTATTTTAATTTCTTTAGAATTAGGTACAGTTGCTGATTTATAGTCCATTGCAACTAAAAAATTATCAGCCCTACTTTCTACAAATAATTTTATCTCAGTTGAATCCGGTACAACCAAAGGTCTTACATTCAAGTTATGAGGAGCTATTGGAGTTATGATAATATTACCGGAATTGGGTAAAACTATTGGTCCATTGCAACTCATTGAATAGGCTGTAGATCCTGTTGGTGTTGAAATAATTAATCCGTCAGCCCAATATGAATTTAAAAAAACTCCATCTAAATAGGCTTGGATTGTAATCATAGATGAGGAATCTCTTTTTTGAATGGTTACATCATTCAATGCATAATTAGATTTTCCAAAAGGATTATTTTCGAGATCAACATCTAACAATAATCTTGTTTCTAACCTATATTCTTTGTTTAAAAGACTATCGATAGCATTTTTAATTTCATCGGTTGAAACTGAGGTTAAAAACCCTAATCGTCCGGTATTTATTCCTAGAATGGGAATTTGCTTCTCTTGAGCAAAAGAAAGTGCTTCCAATAAAGTTCCATCCCCACCAATACTAAACAAGAAATCAACCGAATTAAGTTCGTTTTTATTTTCAAAATATTGTATTTGCATGTTTTTTTCAATCGCAGAAAACAGTTGATGATACACAACGATTTCAATATTTCGATTTATTAATGTTTGTAATAAATCATTAAAAAAAATCACATGATTTTGGGAAATATTACGACTATAAATGGCTACTTTCAATTGATAAAATTTGTCTGAAAATTACTCAAATTTATTTTATAATGGTGCTACAAAGTGTATAAACAACCCATTTTCGTTTAGATTATTAAAAGAATATTCAAATCTAAATACGATATCATAATAGGACACTAAATCAAGCGAAACACCTCCCCCAAAAAGCCATTTTTCATTTAAAAAATTGGGGTGTTTTTCTCTGTTTTCGCTCACATATCCACCATCAAAGAAAACTCCTGAAAAAATGGATAAAGGAATTTTATTGAATTTCTCAAGTGGAATTAAATTGAATTTAAACACTTTATTATCGAGAAGTGCATATCTGAGTTGTGTTTTTCCTAAAGCAAAATGATTACCATTGATTACATAGTATTCGTAACCCCGAACCAGGTGGTTTCCATAGCCTAATCCTCCCATAAAATAAAACGGAGTTTGTGTTAAATTTGTTTTGAAACGTGTAGCTCCTGCCCAATACAATTTATTGTTTAATGGAATAAACTTTCTGTAACCAAACAATATAAAAGAATTGCTCACTTCTGTATTCAATAGCCCTAATCCGTTTTGAGTGAATTGAAAATCATAGAAATATCCTTTTACAGGATAGGCTTTATTGTTTCTTTTATCTCTTTTCAGGTAATACGTTAAACTTAAAAATGAAATTGAACTGAGTTTATTACTCAAATAATTATCATTATAGAAAACAACGGAATCACTAACATCAATTTTTGAATATGATAATTGGATACTGTGATTGTTATACAGTTTAGGTCTGAACTCATAAGTGCCTTTTGCATATATTTCTTTGTAAACAAAGCTTTCTGTATTTTTATAAAACAACCTTTTGTTATCAAGTGTTGAGTAATTTATTTCATGATTTCTGCTATAGCTCAACCCTACTGATAATCCTTGTGTTTGTTTTTTATTTACGTATGGAATAGAGTAATTAAATCCAGCCATTTCGGTATATCCTCCTTGTGCTTTAAAAGCTATACGTTCTTTTCTTCCTCTAAAATTTTCCTTTGCTACATACAAACCATAGCTTGCTCTGTCAAGATTTCTGGTTTGCCACCAAGTATTAAAATTTGTTTCTTCAATTTCAAAAATTGGCAGAGGCCACCAATACCAACGTTCTTCAACGGTTATATATACTGAAATGTATGTTTCATTAAAGTAAACTATTTCAACAGTAACAAAGTTAAAAAGCGAGGTATTAAAAATATTGGATTGGGTTCTTTCGATGGTTTTGTTTAATTCATCGACTAAAATAGTATCTCCGAGATTAAAAGGCAGCTCTCTGATAATGATATGATCTTTGGTCGTTTTATTCCCAATCAGTTTAATTTCATTTACAATTAAGTAAGATGTTGAATCTTGAGACCTACTGGTATTGGATAGGGCTATTAGAAATAAAATTATCGAAAGTCTGAAAATCATGAAAAAATTAAGGGTTTAAAAACCTCATAAATTCATCATATCTGTTTTTTAAATCCTGATGATATTCACTTTCATTGTAAGATGCTGTAACAACGTAATTAAATCTTTCAAATGTTTTTAAAACCCGTGTAATTTCAGTTTGATTGATTTTTAATGTCAATTCAATTTTTGTACTATCGGGGTGCGAAGTAATGAAAGAAGTTAAAATCTTTGCATCGTTTGCTTCCACTAATCTTGCTATTTCAGCAAGTGAATAATCAATCATATTCAACTCAAGAGTTAAAATGCTTCCCGGATTTGATACTGAAACCATCTCAGCTAAAAATTGAAGGATTTTACCGGAAGTAATCAATCCGACAAATTCTTCCTTTTCGTTGAGAACAGGTAAAACATCAACATCATGTTGCACAAATAGATTTATTACATCAAAAATATGTTGGTGCTTGAAAACAAATGGTTTTTTTAGATTTAAATTGTATGACTCCAACTTATCAGACAGATTGTTTCTATCCATCAAGTCTGATTCTTCAATCAACCCGATGTATTTCTTACTTAATACCACAGGCATATCCTTTACTTTAAAATCTTCCATCCATTGGAGTACCTTTGAGCCACTATCAGTCGGCTTAAGTGGAGGAATTTCATAAGATATAAGAGTTTCTGCTATCATTGAATTATCTAAAAAAATTACTTTTGTAATTGAATCAAATTCATTCAAATTTACAAATAATAATTATGACAAAGTTAAGTGTAAATATCAATAAAGTTGCAACTATCCGAAATGCCAGAGGTGGAAATGTTCCAGATGTTATTCAGGTAGCAATAGATTGTGAAAGATATGGTGCACACGGCATAACCGTTCACCCCAGACCAGACCAAAGGCATATTCGATATGATGATGTTTATGAACTTAAAAAAGTAGTTACAACCGAACTGAATATTGAAGGATTTCCTGATGAAAAATTTATTGATTTGGTTTTAAATGTTAAACCAAACCAAGTTACTTTAGTTCCTGACCCACCAGGAGTTTTAACATCAAATGCCGGGTGGAATACCCTAAAAGAACATCATTTTCTGAAAAAAGTAATAGATGAATTTAAGGCTCATAAAATAAGAACTTCAATATTCGTTGATACAGAATCGATTAACATTGAAAATGCTATTAAAACAGGAACCGATAGGATTGAATTTTACACAGGTCCCTATGCAGAAAAATACATCCAGAATCGAGAGGCAGCAATCAAACCTTTTGTAGAAGCTGCTGGATTGGCAAAAAAATATGGATTAGGAATAAATGCAGGACATGATTTGAGCTTAGAAAATTTGTTGTATTTCCATAGCAATATTCCAAACTTACTAGAAGTTTCTATTGGACATGCTTTAATTTCTGACGCATTGTATTTTGGGCTTGAAAATACCATAAAAAAGTATTTAATTTGCCTTAAATAATAATTAAACATGAAAAGGATAATTAAAATTTTACTTGCTGTTGTAGTTGTTTCTTTGATTGCATCTTGTGCAAGTCAAAAAAAATGTGATGGAAGAAGAGGTGTTCGAACATCTATGGGTTTGATGTAAATCTCATTTTGTGGTGAGCTGTAAAAATCTCATATTTTCAGGATTGGTTATACTTTCAATTGGAGTATTGGCTTCGTGTATTTCAATTAAAGTAGAAAAAGATTCTCCTAAGGAATTAAAATTCAGAAGTATTTCTAAAAATAATTTGAGTGGAATCATAGAACCTTTGCGAATTGTGATTCAAGACGAAGAAGCATATAATAAAATATGGAGTTCTATTTGGTCTCATTATTCAGAAACAGTTGAGAAACCAAAAATTAATTTTGATGAAGAAACTCTTATTTTGGTTGCTTCAGGAATGAAAAACAACAGCGGATACCACGTTGAAATTAGCCAGGTTCTCAGTCAAAAAAATGGAATTGTTGTAAAAATTAAAGAAACAACTCCAAACTCGAAGTGCAATTACTCACAGGTTGTTACCTATCCCTACGAATTGATTTCAATTAAAAAAAATTCAGGAAAATATACTTTTATTTCAGAATCTGTTGTTGGAGACTGCAAATAATCAAAATTGATTACTTGTTTCCTGAGGTTGTAATAAAATCTTTTAAATAAAAAGGCTCGTAATAAGCAACATCTTCAAACAAGGGGTTGTTATTCAGCATTTTATTCGCTAACAGATTCAGCTGGATTGACGATGGTTCTATGTTGTCAATAAATATCGCGTTTGTGTGCTTTTTCAACACCGATTTACATTTTTCAGCCCCATCACCAAAAAACAGTATTTTTTCACTTTTTAAAAGCTCTGAAAAGGAGTTTTCATCTATTATTTTAGCAGAGATTGGAATAATCTCTTCCAATTTTGAATTGTAAACCGATGTATATACTTCCTTTCTTCTTGCATCAATCATTGGGCAAAATAAGTAGTCTTTATAAAATCCGGTTTCTATTACTTTAAAAGTCATAATTTTTAAAGTATCAATTGAAAGTAACGGTTTTTCAATTGCATAACAGATACCTTTAGCAGCAGAAGTACCGATTCGTAAACCGGTATAAGAACCAGGGCCCCTTCCAACCGCTACATAATCAATATCTTGTAACGATATTTTAGCATCATCACAAACCTCTTTAATGAAAACAGCTAATAATTCGGCATGAGAGTAGTCTCCACCTTGTTCTCGAAAAGCAAGAAGTTTACTATCATTATTAATAGCAACACTACACATTTTGGTAGAAGTTTCTATGCCTAAAATTAAACTCATTGCTTCAAAATCTTAATTTCAACTCGTCTGTTCATTGAATGTTCTTCGTCGGTTGAAGGTTGAGAGTATATCATTTTAGAATTGCCAAACCCAGAGCAAACTAGTCTTTCTTCATTAATTCCATTCTCTATCAAGTATCTCTTAACCGCAATTGACCTATTCATTGAAAGAGTAATAAAATCCTTATGATTTGGTTCTCCTGGACCATTAACATGTCCTTCAATCTCAATACCAACACTTTTGTTTTGCTGCATAAAAAATAAAAGTGATTTCAAAGATGATTTTGCAGTTGGTAAAAACTTATCACTTGCAGGTTGGAATTGAATATCTTCGAGGCTTACTTTTTTTCCGACTTCAATTTTTTCTAATAAAATTGTTTCAGTAAAAACATCAGCAGATTTTTTAATGTTAAACTTTGCTGTGTATAACATATAATTTGGAGCTGCAACTAAAAGATTTGTTCTATAGGTTCCCTTTTCAATCAATACCTGATAATGAGTTATATCTTGCATTTCAATGTTTTCTTTCAGAAGTCCAGTAAGAGAAACATTTGATGAGACAGCTTGATGTGTTATTGCATCTTTTATATCTAAAGAGAATTTTAATTTTGGGAGTTCTGTTTTTATAGGTTCTTCAACCTTTTTAATTTCTGTTTTTTGAGGTAAATGTAAAATCAGTTTGTGTCCTGAACCTGATTGTTTGGGGTTGTTTACAACCAAAACATATTCATTTCCTTCAACAACATCAACATATTTACTATAGTTATTATTAATTCCAGGCATTGAAAAATTTTTAGTTTCCGTTAAAGAAAGCCCTGTATTTGAGCTTCTTGAAAGATTTGTACGTATCGGTTTTATTCGATTTGAATCAATTCTTTTACAAAACAAATTTTTATGTTCATACAACAGAAAATCCCAATCATCACTCGGATTGTCAGCTAAAATGTCAAATGTGAATTTACCTGTTGCTGGAATTTTAATTAAATACCAAATTGAATTTGTTTCAGATGGAAAAGTAGTTAAGTTATCATTAAAATTATTTTGAAACTCCTTTTTTGTTCCAAATCCAATTATATTTCTTGCATGAAAAACTGAATCTTTTATTTCCAATAAATTGGTACAGTCTGAATACTGAGATTGTCCATAAATGGAGTCCCACGTTAAAAAAGTTAAAAGTGTAACAAGTATGTGAAAAAGTTTAACCATCAAAAAGCAAAAGTAATGTATATAGTTTTAAATCAAAACATATACCAATTATGGAGATTATCGAATTAAAGTAACCATACCTCGCCTTTGGATTTCATCTCCATTGTTTGACTTTATTTTGATAAGGTACACATAGGCTCCCATGGGAAGCATTTCTCCTGAATTATCCAGCTGACCATTCCAACCTAAATTACGGTCATTGGTTTCGAACATTTTATGTCCCCAACGGTCGTATATAACAAATAAGTAGGAAGATAAATCAAACAAAATTGCTGAGGGTTTGAAAACAGGGTTAAACAAACTTTTTGGTTCAAAAGCATTTCCAATGTAAATCAAAGGATTGTGTTTTACACAATATTCGTTTGATAGGCTTGATGCTGCCGGTATGTTTCCGACATGAACTGTATTTTTTTCAATAGCTTCAACTTTATAGCAAAATTCACCTGTACCAATTATTTCATTGTCAACATAATCTGTAAATGTGTTTTGATTTAAGGAAGCAGGAATTGTTTTTATTAGTTCAAATGTTAAGTTATCTTTTGATTGTCTGTAAATTCGATACTCAAGTACTCCGCCAATCCAACCGTCATAGAAATTCCATGTTAAAAAATTTGTTGCAGCAACCTCGTCAGGAACCACACTCAATTGGATAGTTCGCCCATTGTTTGAAGTAATTTTCACCTGATTACACTGATTTTCTGCTTCAATTTGATAGGTGTAAAAATTATTTTTTGCTTCAACATCTTCATCGTAATATTCAATTAATGGGTCCATTCCATTATAGTCAGTTATACTACCAACCTGAGTAAAAACATTTTCATAAGAAGTTGAGCGTTTTACGATATATCTTCTATTATCTGCAGCAGTGTCAGCATAAAACTGAACCATAATATTACTAGTATCTATAACTGTGGCGGTGTAGAGATATAAAAAATTAGGTGTTTTAAGAAAATTTCCGCTAACATTTACAATATTAGATGATGAAGTGATTGGTCCTACACCATTATTTTCAATTGCTCTGACAAAAAATTTATAATTGGAACCTATTAATAAGCCTGAATGGATATAGTTTAAAGAGTTAGTGGTGCCTGATAATGAATAACTTGAACCATTGACACTAACATATATTTGATACAAAACAGAAGTTCCTGAGTTAAAATCATCATAAGCATTCCAACTCAAATTTACTGAAGCATTGCAAATGTCAATTTGAGATTTTAATAACATCGTATTGTGATAATTATTTCCGACAGGACTAATTCCAACACCGACTCCGCAATTGGCTACAACACCGATTTCTTCAATTTGATATAAAACAATTGTATCATAAGGGATTACAAATGATAAATTTGATGTAGAAGTTGAATTTAAACTGTCGTTAGCTGATGTGAATGGGTTCAACACAAAAATATCATAACTTACAATTCCTACATCAGGGCTGGCTTGCCAAGCAACAATAACATCACCGTTTGGTAGTACCGAAACAGAATCTACGGTAATTTGGGTAGTACATTGTGAATTACCTATAAAAGGCAAAAAAGAAATCAGACCTATTAGTACTATTTTTTTCAATGTTCTTTACAATCAGAAATCGTATCAATTACTTTTTTCTGCAGAAAAAAGTAACTCCCCTTTTCTTAATTTATTGTGTCTATCTATTAAGATAGCAATTAATGTACTAAACGTTTTTATGGCTTCTGAAGTTGCCCGACCGACTTCACTTCCTTTTAATTTTAACACCAAAAGACCATAAAGTGCAACCAAACAGGCTTCGATTTCCGATGAACTCTGATTGCCTGATTTTGACATAAAATTTTTGATATTATCTTTTGATGCAATGTAGGCTTCTTGATAACTTTTATCTTGTATGGTAGTTAATAATGAGTTGTGTAAATTATTGAGCTCTTCAACTTGCTGAGTAATTTCTCTGATATGTCCACTTTCAGATTTTCTTTCTCTAATCATTTGGTCAATCAGTTGTTGATACCACATTTTAATTTCAGCTTTTTTGTCGGTGGAAACATCAAATTTAGAAATTACAGAATCATTGATTAAACTAATATCAAACTGGTGGAGGCGAATCAAATCTTCAATCTGCCACATATACAAAATATACTCGGCTAAGTTTGTTTGTTTTTTTTGTTGGGCAATCAACATTATTTTTTTGCTTTTTTGGAATTATACTCTTTATTAAGCCCATCAACAATTATTTGTGTGATGTCAATTCCAGGTTTGTGGTCGAGAACAATATTACCAACCTGAGATGCTCCTATAATAATATCAAAATCAGTTGATTGATTGTGTTTTTTAATATAATCTTTTACTGTTTTTTGGAATTCTTCGTTCAATTTTGCCTCTTCTTCTTGGAATTTAACGGTAAAATCTTCTCTTAATTTATAAAGTTTTTGTTCTTCTTCGGCTAATTCTTGTTGTTTGGTTTGTCCTTCAAATTGACTCATTGATGGAGCTTTGAGCTGAAAATCTTTTACTTTCTTTTCAAAAGCTGTCATTTTTGCAGCAATCTCATTTTCGTATTTGGTTTGTTTAGCCTTTAATTTTTGAGTTAATTCTTCAAACAGTTTGTATTTATCTTGAAGAGAGTCTATATTTATATATCCAATATTAGATTCTGAATTGATTTTCTCTAATGATAACTCTGTTTGTGGCTGAGAATCTGGAATGGGTTGGTCAGTTATTTGCTGTTCGCAATTTGTTTTGCAAGAAAAGTGTAGATAATACAAAACAGCAACTGCTAATGCAAGTATCACATTGATAATCAAGGAAGTATTTTTCATTTTTTTGATTTTTAAAACGCAAAATTGAGCAATATAATTGAACTTCAAGAATAGTTAGCTCATTTATTTAATTCGATTGATTTTATAAAATTTCTGTTTCTGTTTGTTTACAAACAAATTGGAAGGGTATGTTAACCATATAGGAATAATCTTCTCCTACTTCTCTCATATCATCATCATCAAGTGAAAAATTCCAAGTTATTGAAATTTCAATACCTTTTGCTCTCATCTCATTCAATGTGTATAGAACAAACAAAATGCGTTTTGAAGAAATTATATTGAAATATTCTAAATCAAAAATAAAGTTAATTTGTCCTTTTAACTTTCCTTCTGCACTTTTGAGCCATTCAATGGCTGAAGAATAAAATTTATCAGCATCAGTAAAAACCGATTTACCACGAATTTGAAATATATTTTTTTGTAAGTCAAAATACACTTCGGGTGAAGAGTCTGTAGCTGGTATGAAGTATGGATTCATTAACTTCTAAAATTCTTTGAAATATAAATGTATTAATTGTTTCCTTTTGTTGTCGAATAAATTATACCGAACCAACTATTTCAACAGATAAACTTTATAATTGAATAGATTAAAGATATTTTACAAACTTTTCATGTCTTTGAGTTTAGAGGCTTGCCTTCTGGAAACTTCTATCTTCATGCCGGTTTTGAGTTTTACCATTAATCCGCCATTAAACCAATTTTCTACTGATTCTATCCAAAGCAAATTGATGATATGTTTTCTATTGGCTCTAAAAAAAACATTTTCGTCCAATCTGTTTTCTAAATTATTCAATGATTTTAAAATCAATGGTTTATTTGTTTCAAAATAGATTCTCACATAATTTCCTTCAGATTCAAATAATGGGACGTCTGCTAATTTAACAAACCAACAACGCTCTCCATTTTTTACAAAAATTTGGCTGCTTGCATCTAGTTTCTGACTATTGTTTTTTATTGAAACAGTTGAATTAAATTTATTAAGTGCTTCTTGTAATCTTTCAACTTGAACGGGCTTTAATAAATAATCCAACGCATTAACTTCAAAAGCTTTTAAGGCATACTCATCATAGGCTGTTACAAAAATTATTTCAGGAACATCATCAAGTTCTTCCAGCAAAGAAAATCCGTCTTTTCCCGGCATATTAATGTCTAAAAATACCAAATCAGGTTTTTGCTTTTCAATTTCTTCAATTGCTGATTGAGCATTTTCGCATTCAGCCAAAATCTCAACTTCTGAAAACCCTGAAAGCATTGTTCTTAATTCTTTTCGGGCAAGGCGTTCGTCATCTACAATTATTACTTTCATGTTCTACTATTTTTAGTTTATTTATTGGTTTGGAATGGGAATAATGAGCTCAGATTTTACTCTATCGTTTTCATTTTCTATTGTGAAAGAGGCTTTGTTCCCAAAGAGTAAGTTCAATCTTTGTTTTGTATTGCTCAAACCAAAACCAGTTTCAGGAACTAGGGATTTATCATAAATTCCTGAATTATAAATTGTTATAATCAAATTTTTATTTTCGATTTTTGAAAATATTTCAATTTTTCCTCCACCAATTAGTTTTGAGGTTCCATGTTTTATAGCATTTTCAACCAATGTTTGAATCATCAATGGGGGAACCATAACAGATTCTGTTTCAGGAGTTATTGATTTGATTATTTGTAATTTTTCTTCATATCGGGTTTTTTCTAAACTCAAGTAATCATCAACAATTTTTAGCTCATCTTTTAACGGAATAAGTTCTTTTTTACTCATTAACAACGAATTTCTAAGCACATTTGATAGTTGTGTTATTGCCTTTTTTGCTAATTCCGGATTTTCATCTACAAGAGCTCTGATGCTATTCATCGAGTTAAAAATAAAATGAGGATTGAGTTGGGATTTTATTTTGTTTAACTCCATTTCGTTTCTCAAAACTTCCCACTTCAAATTCTTTATCTCTTCTTTTTTATAATTATTGATAAAATGAAATAAAAAATAAAGTAACGACCACAATAAAAATAGCAATGACCAATTTGTTACTTTCGGAAATGCATCTACAAACTGAAAATCAAAATTTAATTCAAATAAAACTACTTCAAGGATTAGCGTTTGTAAAACATAAGCTACCAATCCAAAAACAAAAACACTAAAAAATACTCGGGGAATCATCTTTGACACTGAATATTTCATCCAGTTTAATTTGATTATCAAAGAGCGATAAATATGTGATATTGATAGTCCAATAAGATAAATAAACATCAGGCTATATAATAAGTCTGATGATAAATCACTCCCATTTAGTTTATTAAATATTCCGACAATTACAACATATACCAACCAGCCAAAACATTGGGCTATCCAGTATAGTTTTTTTTTGTTCCACATCATGAACAGTAGTCTTATTTGGTATTAAGCCATGATTTTTGTAATTGTAACTGCTCCGGAGTTGCACTTGCATTAAATTCCAAATAATAATCTTTCTTTTTTTCAATGATCATGGCTTTTGACTTAAGTGTAATATTCTTTTTAACACCTTTGTCCTCTCTGGCTACCACTACAGCAACTTTATCTCCTTCTTTTAATGATTTTTTAATTGTAGAAAAAGTTGCATTCACTCCTGATGGGTTGATTTCAGTTCCATTAATAGAAATAAGTTCATCGTTGTTTTTAAATCCTAACGATTTACCAAATGCATCCATATTTCCGGCATCAACAATAAAAATTCGATTTGATTCGGAGTTATATCCCATTGATGCACCTCCCATACTAATTTCTTTAACAATTACATCTTTTTTAAAATCTATACCGACTTTATTGAATATAGCTTCAAGAGGGAGAGGTTCATTACCTTCTACATATTTTTTGAAGAATTCTCTAATTTCTTGTGAGGATAGGCTTGTTATTTTGTCAAATAAATCTTCATCTTTAAAAGAAACCTCCTTCCCATAAACTGATGATAATTTAGCCATCATATCTTTCATTCCGGTTTTGCCTCCAGAACTTTCTCGAAGCAATATATCAAGACACATTCCTATCAAAGCTCCTTTTTGATATACATTTCCGTATTGGTCAACGTATTCAACCAAACATCCTTTACTCATTTCTGTAAAAGGTAAGGTATCATTGAAATATTTTAGAGTTTTTATTTTACCTGACAAAATATTCAAATATTCTTCAGAGGAAATTAACCCTTCATACATTTGAACGTGTCCGGCAAAATACTCTGTTACACCTTCGTATAGCCATAAGTGTTTTGACATTTTGGGGTTGATGTAATCAAAATTTCCAATTTCTTCCGAATGAATGTTTAGAGGTGTAACGATATGGAAAAACTCGTGGGCTGCAATATCTCCTAAAAACTCTGAAAGTTTGTCAGAACTCATTTCAGGCAAATAATAAAAAGAAGAATAGGAGTGCTCTAAAGCTCCACTCCCGCCCGATTTACTTTGTCCTGAATATAAATATATTATAAAAGCATATTTGTCAACGGGTAATTTTCCACCCAAATAATTTTTTTGAGCTTCTAATATCGAGCTGATATTTTTTGCCAATTCTTTTGAAGTAACAACTTTATTTTTTGAATACACTGAAATCAAAACATCAGCACCACCCACTTTCATAACTGTTGTATCAGGTGCATTATACATGATTGGGGAATCAACTAAGTCCATATAGTTGTTTATGTAAAAAACATCTTTATTGCCCACCGTTTTGATATTGGTTAAACCTGTTGAGCCGTAGAAATTTTCAGGACGTGTAACAGTTAATTCATAAGGAACAGATTTCATTCCATCAAAATAGCCAAAAAATCCATGGTTGTTTAGAACAATGTTTTCGTTTGCCTCTATGTTTGTCCCCCCCGGTTCAAACACAACATTATCAACCTCTGCATCCCAAGTATCTTCAACCCAATATGAAATTCTAGCCAAATTTGAGGCATTATCAATTTCCCAACGGTTGTTGTCAATTCTATTTACACTCATCGACAAACCTTTTTTGTCATACGCCTCAAAATCCATTGAGTATTGACCGAAATCATAGATTTTATAAGTACCAGGAACAATTTTAGGTATGTTGTAAATTATTTTGTTTGATTTTATTTCGGGTGTTTCTAATTCTATTTTAATCATGTCGTTATTAACCATAGTTAAATCAACAGAAAATTTGTAGATTTTATTTTGAGCCTCAGCTAAAGTGGCAATAGAAATAAATGCCAATACCAATATTTTTTTCATTCGTTTTTACTTTATATTTTCAATTGCAAATATAATGCTACAAATCAAATCAATTATTAAGATAATACACTAGTGGCAATAAAATTGGATTAATGGAAAGGAAACTGTATGAAACAAAAAAATCCATCAATAATTGATGGATTTTTTGTTTCGCAATATGTTATATTTTAGCCCATTGTAAAGGTAAATACGTTGCCTAGAATAGTTACAGTTGCAATATTATCGCAAGCACCACCGCCAAAGTTAACAGTTCTGGTAGCTAATCCTGAAGGAATAATATCAACTACTCCACTAACTAACCATTTACAACAAATTTCTTTTCTGAGAGGTGTTACAATGTTAACCGAATATGCTTTTCCGGCTCTGCTGATTCCATTTGCAGAACCTGTTATTAAATACACATCATCACAAACTCCGGCAATGCCATGGCTAAATAATGTTGTTGATTCACCTGCTATCCATTCATTTGTTCGGGTTGATGCCCATGTTGCTGAACCACCGCCTGGAAAAGTAACTTTTCCATTGGTAACTTGAACGGTAAATGAAAGGTTTCCACTAGTGTTTCTACCGTTATTGGTAATTGTTTTTGTGCCTTCAACCAAATGGTCGTTTACGTAATACGATTGAGGTTGAACAGTTAACACACTACCTGAATCTCTGTAGTTATCCGACAATGTTACAATCAGTTTGCCTCGTCTGTTAACTCCATCATTTCCTGTGCAATTTGAGGTTCCAAAATCAATTGTCATGGTTTTTGGCCATGTGGTTGTGTCAATCCAAGCGGGAGTAATAGTTACAGAAGCGCAAGTACCAAAGGTATAACTGGTTCTGCTTGTTTTTCCTTCGTCGTCGGCAGCTTCTTCAACCACTTTTTTTATGTCATCAAAAGCATTTTGTGCTATTGCATTGTCTTGTGCTGTGGTTGTGTCATTATCAATCTTTTTTTCTTCTTCATCTTTTTTACACGAAGTTGTGAATAAAGAGATTGAAAATACAGCTAGAAGAAAGTAATTTAAAATATTGGTTTTCATGGTTTTTAATTTTTAGTTAGTGTAAATGTATATATTTTTATTTTTTTGTGATTCAAAAATTAAGCCATTTTTTTAGGTTTATAAAAAAACAGTGGCATTATTATTGGTTATTAGGTTTCAAAATAATATCTTCACAAAATATTTTTATGAAATAGTATTTTATATTAAATGCAACAAACTTAACTTTGATTGCGTATAATTTTAAGGAAGACCATAAAACTTATAGCCATGAAAAAACTACTTTTATTTATTGTATTAAGTGTACCACTTACATACTTTGCTCAGTCTTCAAAAGATATCAACGTCGTGATTCAAAAAACCATTGATTTACACGCTTTGAAAAACCTATATAACGAAGACGAAAAAAATGGTGTAACACCAATAATTATCATTAATGATGACAAAATTCCAAACAATCTGATTGTTTTTAAATTTAACAAACGTGTTAAAGTTATGTCGTTTGAAGAAATGGAAGTTTTCAGAAGTGTTTATCAAGGAAATTTGGATAGCTATTTTATATTTGAAATAATTGAATTTAAAGATAATATGGCTACTATAAAAGCTACTTTTCGAAAAAATGAAAAGATTGCCATTAATGTAAATATGAAAAAAGAAAACGACAATTGGATTGTAACCGACTCAAAAGCTGGTTAACTTTTGATTTATGAGTAGGGTTTTACTTGACTTACACGACGTTTTCAACAATTCTAAAAAGATAGAAGCATCGCTGAGCGATGCTTTTTTTCATGCTATAGATTGTAAAATAAAAACTATTGAGATTATTCATGGTAAAGGAAGTGGACAACTCAAAAAACGTGTGATTCGATTTTTGGAATCTCCTGAGATAAAATCAAAATATCATCGAATTGAAAAAGACAGCAAAAACTTTGGGCGTACTTTTGTTCACTTTAAATTTTAATCATGTTCACCGAGGGTCAGAAAATTTTTGCAATTCTATTTATTTTAACTTTTATTATTGTAATTGGCTATCAATTTTATAAAGACCAACAAGAAAACAAAAAATTGTTCAAAGGAACCTATTGGGTTTTGATAACTATTTTTGGAGTAATATTAGGTTATATTATATTAACTCGTTTTTTACATTAACTAACCAGCCCATCCTTCTTTGTCCAAACTTCGATATTGAATGGCTTCTGCTAAATGACTTGTTTTTATATCTGAAGAATTATCCAAATCGGCAATAGTTCTGGCGACCTTCAAAATTCTATCATAAGCTCTGGCGGATAGTCCGAGTTTATCCATGGCTGATTTTAAAAGTGCATTCCCAGCATCATCTACAACACATATCTCTCGCAGTTGTTTTGAAGACATTTGAGCGTTTGCGTATATTCCTTTACTTTTTTCAAAGCGTTTTTCTTGAATTTCTCTCGCATTAACCACCCTATTTCTAATTGTAGAACTGGTTTCACCATTTTGTACCGATTTGCTAAGTTCATTAAATGAAACAGGAGTTACCTCAACGTGTAAATCAATTCTATCCAATAAGGGTCCTGAAATTTTACTTAAATATTTTTGAACTACTCCGGGTGAACAAACACAATCTTTTTCCGGGTGGTTATAAAAACCGCAAGGACATGGATTCATAGAAGCAACTAGCATAAAACTAGCCGGATACTCAACTGAAAATTTTGCCCTTGAAACAGTAACTTTTCTTTCTTCCAGTGGTTGACGCAACACCTCTAAAACTGTTCTTTTAAATTCAGGCAATTCATCTAAAAAAAGTACTCCGTTGTGAGCCAGTGAAATTTCTCCCGGTTGTGGAAAGCCTCCACCGCCAACTAATGCGACATCTGAAATGGTGTGGTGTGGCGAGCGAAATGGTCGAATACTAATTAAAGAACTGTCAGAGGCTAACTTTCCACTCACTGAATGAATTTTTGTAGTTTCAAGAGCCTCATGCAAAGACAATGGGGGTAAGATTGTCGGTAATCGTTTTGCAAGCATGGTTTTTCCTGCCCCTGGTGGTCCAATTAAAATCACATTATGACCTCCTGCGGCAGCAATCTCAAGTGCTCGTTTAATATTTTCCTGTCCCTTTACATCTACAAAGTCAAAATCAACTTCACTCAGGTTTTGATAAAACTCTTTGCGAGTGTCAACAACAGTTTTTTGTAGAGGTATTTCTTTATTAAAAAAGTTTATTAATTCACTTATGTTTTCAATTCCATACACCTCTAATCCGTCAACAATAGCAGCTTCTCTGGCATTATTTTTCGGCAAGATAAACCCTTTGAATCCTTCTTTTCGAGCTTGAATGGCTATTGGTAACGCTCCTTTTATCGACTGCACTCCGCCATCTAAAGAAAGTTCGCCCATAATAATATAATCTTCAATACGGTTGCTTTTCATTTGCCCAGATGATGCTAAAATACCTGCGGCAATAGTTAAATCATAAGCAGAACCTTCTTTTTTTATATCTGCCGGAGCCATATTCACAACAATTTTTTTACCGGGCATTTTGTATCCTACATTTTTCAATGCAGAGGTAATTCTGTGTTGACTTTCTTTCACTGCATTATCCGGTAAGCCAACCATAAAAAATTTAATTCCAATATCGGTATTGACCTCAACGGTTATTGTTATCGATTCAACTCCAACTACTGCACTACCAAAGGTTTTTATAAGCATATTAACAATTCTCTTCTATATATTGTATTAAGGAATGGATTACTTTAATATGAATTTCTTGAGCTCTGTCGGCAAATTTTGAAAAAGGAGCTCTAATTTCAACATCAGTAATACTACTTAATTTTCCACCGTCTTTGCCTGTAAGAGCAACAATTTTCATTTTTTTTAATTTTGCATCTTCTGCTGCACGAATAATATTTCTGGAATTGCCACTTGTGCTTATCGCCAATAAAACATCACCTTCACTTCCAACACCTTGAATGTATCTTGAAAAAATTTCATCAAATCCATAATCATTTCCAACACAAGTAATGTGAGAAGCATCAGAAATAGATAAAGCAGCAATTGGCTTTCTATTTTCTCTGAATCTACCGGTTAACTCTTCAGCAAAATGCATGGCATCGCACATAGAACCTCCATTTCCACATGAAATAATTTTTCCTCCTGCCTGTATTGATTTAATCATCATTTGAGCTGCTTTTTCAATATTATCCAGAGTTTCTTCATTCGCCAAAAATTGGTCTAATATTTGTTTGGCTTCGATTAGGTTGTTTTTTATTGTGTTTCTGCTCATTCGGAAGAAAAATTTAAATAAAACAAAAAATATGACCCTCAAATTTAGATAATAAATAAAGTATATTTATTTTTATAAACTCTTTTAAGATTTAACTTATGAAAAAACTAGTTTTTACTATACTAATGGCAGCATTCTCAACAATTTTATTTGGGCAAACCATTGATGAATCGTCAGCTACTACTTGCTATCAAAAATATGCTGAAATATTTGAAAAAAGAGGAGCTTTAGAAATAGCTGATGGAACCTATGATGATGTTATTATAACTTTTAGAAAAGGAAGTATGGCAGATTGTTTTTATGGAAAAGTTACTGTTAAAGACGGTACAATTAACCCCGATGAAATGTTCTTACGATTTGAGGACAGCACATATGAACGTATTGTGAAAAAATACAGATACCCCAAACAAGTGATTACCATTATCAATGGAATGAGCAGAACAATAGTAACAGTTGATGAAGAATTGATTGATGTTTTGTTTGTTAAAAAAATCAAACCTAAGAAAAAATCATACGTTAAGGCTGCAGAGCCTATTATTGACTAATCCTAAAAGAGAGAGGCTTGTGATACCACAAGCCTCTCTCTTTTAAATGTATTTTCTGTAATTATTTGATAACCCCTAATTCTTTTCCTACTTTTTCAAAAGCTACAAGTGCTTTATCTAAATGTGATTTGTCGTGTGCTGCAGATAATTGTACTCTTATTCTGGCCAAATCTTTTGGAACAACAGGATAGAAAAATCCAACTGCATATATCCCTTCTTTTAGGAGTTTTTCAGCAAACAATTGAGCCAATTTCGCATCGTAGAGCATAACGGGAACAATAGCAGAATTACCATCTCTAAACTCCAACCCAATTTTTTTAATTCCTTCTTTAAAATAGTTGATGTTCCACTCTAATTTATCTCGCAATTCGGTTGTTGTGCTTAACAAGGCAAAAACCTCAATTGCAGCACCAACGATAGATGGAGCTAAAGAATTTGAAAATAAATACGGTCTTGACCGCTGTCTGAGCATTTCTATTATTTCTTTTTTACCGGAAGTGAAACCTCCCATAGCACCGCCAAGTGCTTTACCAAGGGTTGAAGTGATGATATCAACTCTACCCATTACATTATTGTATTCGTGGGTGCCTCTACCTGTTTTACCTATAAAGCCTGTTGCATGAGAATCGTCAACCATTACTAAAGCATCATATTTTTCAGCTAAATCACATATTTTATCAAGTTTTGCAACATATCCGTCCATAGAAAATACTCCATCAGTTACAATAATTCGGTTGCGTTGAGCTTGTGCTTTTTTCAACTGTTCTTCTAGGTCAGCCATATCGCTGTTTTTATATCTGTATCGTTGAGCTTTACACAAGCGAACACCGTCAATGATAGAGGCGTGATTCAATTCATCAGAAATTATTGCATCATTTTCTCCAAAGAGGGGTTCAAAAACTCCACCATTAGCATCAAAAGCAGCGGCATACAATATAGTGTCTTCCATTCCTAAAAAATCGGAAATATTTTTTTCAAGTGTCTTATGAATATCTTGTGTTCCACAAATAAATCGTACTGAAGACATTCCATATCCATGAGTATCTAAAGCTTTTTTTGCTCCTTCGATGATTTTTGGATGAGAGGAAAGTCCAAGATAATTGTTGGCACACATAATAATTACTTCTTCTCCAGAATTTACTTTTACTTGTGCCCCCATTGGAGTAGTAATTATTCGCTCTTTTTTAAACAAACCTGCTTCTTGGATATTGTTTAATTCGTTTTGTAAGTCGTTTTTTAATTTTCCGTACATAGAGATTGGATTTATTCTGGCAAACTTAATTAATAATCGTGCATAAAAAGTATAGTTTTTTATTTTTTAAAGGATATCTCCTTCAAGCAAAAAGCCCGAAAAAAATTTCTTCGGGCTTTTGGAAATTGAACGTTTAATACAATTAAACTAATCCTTGGTCTATCATTGCATCGGCAACTTTAACAAAACCTGCAAGATTTGCTCCTTTAACATAATCAACTCTACCCGCCTTCTTGTCGTAACCATATTTTATACAACTCTTGTGAATTTCTATCATTATTTTATGTAAATGCTCATCTACTTCTTTTGCAGACCATGAAAGTCTTATTGAGTTTTGAGTCATTTCTAATCCTGAAGTAGCAACTCCACCTGCATTTACGGCTTTTCCTGGAGCGAAAATTACTTCTGAATCTTTAATTAATTTATATGCCTCAAGAGTTGTAGGCATATTAGCAACTTCGATTAAGTAATGTACTTTGTTTTTGATAACTGCTTTTGCATCTTCCACATCAAATTCATTTTGAGTCGCACAAGGCATGGCAATATCTACTTTGAGTCCCCAAGGTTTTTTACCTGCATGAAATTCTACACCGTATTTATCGGCATAATCTTTTACTTTATCGCGTCCGCTTGATCGCATTTCAATTAAATAATCAATTTTATCGCCTGTTATGCCATTTTTATCATAAATAAATCCGTCAGGACCAGACATTGCAACTACTTTACCGCCAAGTTCAGCAACTTTTTTCACAACTCCCCAAGCCACATTACCAAATCCAGAAACAGCTACTGTTTTTCCTTTTATGGTATCGCCAACATTTTTTAAAATCTCTTGTGTAAAATACACAGCTCCAAAGCCTGTAGCTTCCGGACGGATTAATGATCCGCCCCAGTTTATTCCTTTTCCGGTAAATACACCAGTAAACTCATTTGCTAATCTTTTGTATTGACCATACATATAACCAACTTCTCTGGCTCCAACACCAATATCACCGGCTGGCACATCAGTATTTGCTCCTATGTGTCTAAATAGTTCAGTCATCAAACTTTGACAAAAACGCATGATTTCATTATCAGATTTTCCTCTGGGGTCAAAATCGGATCCTCCTTTACCGCCACCCATCGGCAATGAAGTTAAACTGTTTTTTAGTGTTTGTTCAAAAGCTAAAAATTTCATCACACTTAAATTAACAGAGGGGTGAAAACGCATACCACCTTTATAGGGTCCTATTGCACTATTCATTTGAACTCTGTATCCGGTATTGATTTGATATTCTCCTTTATCATCAATCCATGGAATTCTAAATATTATGGCTCTCTCAGGAACTGCCATTCTCTCTAAAATTTTTGCTTTTTTGTATTTTGGATTTTTCTCAATAAACGGAAGAACTGTTTCAGCTACCTCTTCTACAGCTTGTAAAAATTCTTTTTCGTTTCCGTACTTTTCTCTCAGAGGCGACATAAATGCCTCTAATTCTGCTTTGTGTTTTGACATATAGATAGTTTTTTTAGATTTCTGTTTTTATGAAAACAAATTCGGCAAATGTACATATTATAAGATAACTTCATCGGTATTTTTGAAAATTTAATAGTCATTATTTTTTAGCCTTTTAAGTTTATTTTTTATCTGTCAAAATCATTTATAAAAGCAACTCATTTTCTGACTCAAAAAATTAATTTTACATCACTTTAAAGATGGAAAAACAAGCCAAAATAGTTGTTATTGATAATTTTGATTCTTTTACATACAATTTAGTTCATTATCTGGAAGGAATATCAAAATCTAATATTGATGTTTTTAGGAATAACGCAGTTGATATTGATGTATTAGATAGCTACGATTGTATTATTTTGTCTCCGGGTCCTGGATTGCCAAATGATGCAGGTATTTGCAAGCAAATAATAGAAAAATATTACACAAGCAAAAAAATTCTTGGAGTATGTTTAGGAATGCAAGCAATTGGTGAAGTTTTTGGAGGCAAATTAATTAATCTTAAAAATGTTTATCACGGGTTATCTACTCCAATTTCTGTTTTAGTTAACGATGATGCTCTTTTCAGAGGTCTTCCTGTTCAATTTGAAGTTGGCAGATATCACAGCTGGGTAATTAATCCAAACACTTTACCAAAAGATTTATTGATAACTTCTGTGGATTTTGAAAATAATCCCATGTCGATTAGACATATTGATTACCCTTTATTTGGGGTTCAATTTCATCCGGAATCTATTCTCACACCTTATGGAAAAGCGATTTTAGAAAACTTTTTATCGGTATAATTCTTTACCTTTTAAATATGCATTCAAAATAATTGTTGAAATTACTATGCCTGCACCGGCATAAAACCCAGCGCTCATGGTTTCTGACTCCGGCCAAATCAACAGAGCAAGGATTATGGAATAGATAGGTTCTAGATTTACACTCATTGTTACCGTGTATGGCGATATTTTTTTCATCACTTCAATACTAACAATAAAGGCAAATGCTGTACAGATAGTTCCGAGGAGCAAAAGCCACAAAATATCAGATTTAATTATAGAAAATGACTCAAAAGTTGGGCTTTTGGTAAAAATTAATACTGCTGAAACCGTTACAAAAGCACTAATCAACTCCAAATAAGAAATTGTTTTAGCGTCATTTTCTTTAATTAATATACCGTTTAAAACCGTAAACCATGACGCTAATGCTGCTGAAATAATACTCAAAATCATACCTCTGTAGTGAGAAAATTCGAAGCTAAAAATAAATGAAAGCCCGATTATAATTATCACTCCAAGAATAAGTTCATACGGTTTAATTCTGCGTTTAAAATAAAATGGTTCAATTAGAGAAGTGAACAAAGTACTGCTGGAAAAACAAACCAATGCAATTGACACATTTGATTGTTTAATAGATTCAAAAAATGTTATCCAATGTGCAGCAATTATAACACCTACCAGCAAAATCCGAAACGTTTGTTTGTTTTTAATGTTTATTTTATGCTTTATTATTGCAAAGAAAATTGTCAAGGTTAATAGGGCAATTCCAACCCTATACCAAACCAACAAGTAGGAATCTGCATGAATAAGTTTGCCGAATACTCCGGTAAATCCAAAGATTAGGATAACCAAATGCAACCAAAGGTGATGTTTGTATTTCGACAACATGCTGCCAAAAGTAATAGATAATTGTTGATATTTCTTTTTATCAGTGAAGCCAAATTGATTTACATTTGCTATTGAAAATTTACGATAATCATGAAACTTATAAAATCAATTATCCTTTTTATAGCACTAGCTTTTGTTGTATCTTGTAGTGAGCCGGAATCTTATTTTAACCAAGTAACCAAAGTGAAATCAGTAACCGAACGTGTTGGTGATTTGAATAAAAACATTGGAGAAATACGTAATTCAGAAAAAAAATCAGCATTAACAATTGAAGATGAAAAATTTTTAGAGTATGAGTATCCTGTAGGAGAAAATGACTCTTATAAAGCATCTTATTTTTTTGATGATGCCGGTTGTTTTGAAGTTGGTTTAGACACCTACTTTTCAACTGAAGAAGATGCTAAAATAGTGAAAGAAGAAATTAAAAAAGCTATTGAAAGTGACGAACGTTTTGAAGTGGCTTCAGATTCTAATAACCTTTTAGAGTGGAAAAGTAAGGACGGATTAATTTCAATCCAGCTTGACTATATTGGTCAAGACAAAGGAATGATTTCACTAACTATTTTTGCTAATCAATAGAACTATTTTTTTTGTGTATCATCGTCATCTTCAAGCTCTGTAACCCCTCCGGAGATAACAAATTTCATGATTTCTGCAGAATTCCCCTGAATGGGTGTTATACAATTTTTCGGAACTACTATCAAATTTCCAGTTAAAGCATAGGAAAAAGGAATGTACACCGCTACTTTATCAGATGAAACTCCCAACTCAGATAAATCATGTTGGGTAACAAACCCAAATCGTTCCACATTACTTTCCATTTTAACTAAAACAGGCTCAGTAAATCTTTTTTTATTTCCAACAAAAGCTGCAATTAAGTCTTTGATTGAAGTGTAAACAGTTTTTATTAATGGAACTTTATCGAGTATTTTATCAACGTTAATTAAGTTGGGAGTAATAAAGGTTGTTCCAATAAATCCAATTAAAGTTAGGGAACATAATATTATCAACAATCCTAACCCCGGAAATTTTACAGGCACAATACCATCTACAATAATTATTGCTTCAACAATAATATACACTGTTGCAGCAACAGGTATCGTATATAAAGCTCCTTGTAAAAAATATCCTAATATTCGCTTTATCATTTTTTAATTTTATTTTTTTTGTTTTTTGAGAAACCAACTCGTATGAATCGTTTATTAGACTTACCAATAAAGAGTTTGAAACGTCAGAGTCAACAGTAACAGTTATCCAATGTTTTTTGTTCATGTGGTATCCAGGTACAATTCCCATATATTTCTCTTGCAAAAGTACTGATTCTTCTGGATTGCACTTTAAGTTAACTGACTCATAATTTTCTATATCTGTCAACAGAAACATTTTTCCATTTACTTTGAAAACAAGGGTGTTTTTATCGAATGGAAATTCCTCGGTAACTTCTTTTTTTGAAAGACAGAAATTCCTTAGATCTTCAATATTCATTTAACTATTTTAATACTTATAGGGTAATACTGTTGAATATTTATCCTTGTTTATCACAATCATTGAATGCATATTTAGGATTTGCTCTATGGGAGATAATTTTTCCTTTACCAAAACATCAAACTCTTTGATATCTTTCACCATGATTTTTAGTAAGTAATCTGCCTGACCGGTAACATTATAACATTCCATAATCTCATCAATCTTGTTGATTTGAGCAACAAAGTCATTAATGGCATTGTCTCTTTGACGAATCAAGGAAATTTGCATATAGGCGGTAATCCCCAATTCCATTTTTTCTTCATCAACCAGTGCATGAAAACTTTTGATATACCCGTTTTTTTCTAATTTCTTTACTCTTTCTAAAGTTGGAGCAGGAGAAAGTCCAATGCTTTTTGACAATTGTAAATTGGTAATTTTCCCATCTTCTTGTAGCTTTTTAAGAATTTTTAAATCAACGGCATCTAATTTCATAATATAAAATATTGTTTTGTATAGTCAAAGATATCAAAATATAATTTTAATTTATAGCAAATTACTGAAAATAATTTACCTAAATTATCATTACTTGTTTGAGTATATTATTAAATAAATAAGTCGGATATAACTGAATCGGCTATAAAAATGCCTTGTTTAGAGAGGCAGAATCCGGTGTTGGTTTTTATTATTAAGTTTCTTTCTAATAAAATTTGGGATTTTGAGTTAAAATGACGTGCAATTTCAACGTTGAACTTTATAATAAGTTCGTTGTAATTGATTCCCCACGAAGTTCGTAGGCGTGTTAATACAAATTCGTTGTAAGCCATATTTTCATTAATCCATTCTTCTTCATAAAAGGGTGTGTTTTGTTGAATGGATTTGATATAGATTGCATTGTTTGATAAGTTCCAAAAACGTTTGTTTTCAACGTAACTATGAGCAGAAGGTCCTATTCCTAAATATTCTTTACCCAGCCAATAATTGCTGTTGTGTTTAGAGATAAAGCCTTGTTTTGCAAAGTTTGATATTTCATACTGTTCAAACCCAATTGAAGAAGTATAATCAATTAAAAACTGAAATTGCTGAATTACCAATTCATCAGACATATTATTAATCTTTTTGGTTTTGAGCAGATAATTTAAAGTAGTTTTTGGTTCAATCGTTAATGTATAGGCTGACAAATGAGGAATTTTAAGTTTTTCTATTTTTTTTAAATTGTTTTCCCATTTCTTTTGAGTTAACATCGAAAAGCCATAAATTAAATCAACAGTAATATTTTCAAACCCGGCATCTTGGCTCAATAAGATGGCTTTTGTTGCTTCTTTTGCAGAGTGAGCCCTATTAAAAAAACACAAATCTTCGTCGTAGAACGATTGAACACCGATGCTTAACCTATTTATACCTAATTTTTTATATTCCGAAAGTTTAATTTCATTTATATCGTCAGGGTTACATTCAATTGTAATTTCAGCTTCTTTACAAATATCAAAATTGGAATGAATAGAATCGAATAGAATTTTTAAGTCATCGTAATTTAACAACGAGGGAGTTCCTCCACCAAAATAAATGGTTTCAATTGGTGTTTTCGTCAATGAGCTTCTCAATCTGATTTCACTACAAAGTGCTTGAATTAAAGCCTTTTTATTTTTTAAGGAAGTAGAAAAATGAAAATCGCAATAGCTGCATTTTTGTTTACAAAATGGAATATGGATATAAAGTCCGGCCACATTTATTTGTTCAAAACTATTCTAAAAGTTGTTCCTGTGGCATCTGATTGTTTCACAAATATTTTACCGTTGTGGTAATTTTCAACAATCCGTTTCACAAGAGATAAGCCTAGCCCCCAACCTCTTTGTTTTGTTGTATATCCGGGTTCAAAGATGGTTTTATGTTTGTTGCGGTTAATCCCTGTTCCGGTATCTTTTATATCTATATATACAAACTGAGATTGGTCTGTGATAGTAATTGTAATAACTCCTTCACCCTTCATGGCATCAACCGCATTTTTAATAATATTTTCTAATACCCAGCTTAACAGCGATGGATTTAATTTTGCTGTTAATGTCGCTTCATTAGACATTAATTCTATACTGACATTTTTAGAAATTCTGGATTTTAAATAATCTATTGTATTTTGAATAACTTCTATCAAATTGTTGTCTTCCAATTTTGGGGTTGACCCAATTTTGGAAAACCGCTCTGTGATAACTTCAAGCCTGTTGATGTCTTTTGAAAGTTCCTGAAGGGTGTTATCATCAACATTTTTTAATTTTAAATACTCCACCCATGCCATCAAGGAAGAAAGCGGTGTTCCTAACTGGTGTGCAGTTTCTTTAGCCATGCCAACCCAAACTTGATTTTGTTCAACTCTTCTTGAGGTGCTGAACATGTAGTAAGCAATAATTAAAAACAAACCAATAATACAGAACTGAAAATAGGGATAATATTTCAATTGCATCAACAATTCTGAGTCGGAATAGAAAATATAATTCACGTTATTTTTGTCGATTATCACTCCAATGGGAGAGTTTTGTGTTCTCATTTTCTTAATTGTGCTCAATAAAAAAGTGGTGTCTTTGCTGAGTTCATTATTCAAATTCCCAAAATCTATAATGTGTTTTTGAGTACTGTCTGTGTATATTACCGGTACAGAAGCGGAATTGATTACAATTTCAGAGATAAAAGATTTTATTAAATCATCAAGAACTAATTTCAATTCGGAAAAAATCTTAGAGTCTTTGTAGTATAACTTTTGTTTGATAACATGAGTTTTGGAAAATTTAATTTCCAAATCAATGGGTTGATTAATCTGTTTTATTTGCTCTAATTCAGTTTGTAGATATTCAGGATTTTTGGTCAGCTCTTCGTCAAAGTTTCTATGATTTATGATGTTGTTTTTTTCGTCAACAACTATAACCGGAATAGTTGTATTTCCGGTAATAATTTCCAAGAAGAAATTGATATCGTTGTTGTTATCTGAGGTAACTAATCGTTTACTAGCTCCAGCCCAAATTTCTATTTTATTGCGTTCTTCGTTTGCAATTTTTTGAAACAATTCGCTTGTGTAACTGACTAACTTTGCTTTGTTTTGAATGGCATCAGCCCATAATTGAACCTTTTTGCGTTCTTCGCTTGCAATTTTTTTCACCAAAATATTAGTGTACCACAACGAAGCCATCACTATCAGAGTGGCTAAGGCAGCTAAAAATAATTTCCAACGTTGTTTTTTGGCGTAAAAATTCAAAATACCAAATTTATTGTACAAAAAAGACGTGTGAAATTACCAATTAGTTGTAGAAAAACAACTCTTGCAAAAAAAGAAGTCGAATATAATTATTCGACTTCAATATTTTAATACACCTACATCACCATTACCTTATCGGTTTTAATGGTTTGGTTGTTTTGCATAATGGTATAGAAATACATACCTGCTTTGAGGCCCCCTCACTCGCTCGACTGTGCCGACTGAGTACTATTTTTTTGCTATTTTTGATAACACTTTATGTCAGAAAAACGAAAAGCAAATACCGAAAGTCCATATTTCTTAACATTTACAGTTGCAGGTTGGATAGATGTTTTTGCCAGGCACTCTGCACCATACTGACTTTGATGTACAAAAATTATCCACTACTAAAAACTCACTACAACTCTCACTCTGGAACGGAACCACAAATTCAGGCACTAAAAAGTCCCCGAAGGAACTTATTTTTATGTAATCGAATATACCAAAGTTTCAGGAGAAAAAGAAAGTTTGAAGGGTTCAATGAGTGTGTTGAGGTAGGGAAGTTATTGCAGCACTTGTTTATTGCTTAACTATTCTAAACGTTTTTAGTTGTTGGTTGGCATTCCAAACTTTAACAAAATAGAGACCTGTCTGTAAGCTGCCATAATCAAATTCAAAAGAATTTAGGTTGGTAAATGTTTTTTTTGCAACCGACTTTCCCAACACATCAAACAATTGAAATTCTAATTGCTTTTCGTTAATTTTTGTTTTAAAAACAAATGTATTGTTAGTGTAATAACCGTTCCAGACATTTTCTAATTGAAATTCGTTTGTGCTCAAAGCTTCGTCAAAATAAAGTTTTGCAAAAACAGGAAGGTGGTCAGACATATAATACAGGGCTTCTAAAACATTGTTTGGCACAGAGTTATTGGTTGGAGAAGCTAAAATTGATTTATTAAAATGCAATCCATCGTTTCCTATTGCCTGATACGTACCGGGAATGTATTTTATTTTGTTCGTACCCTGCATTACATCTTGCCCCATAAAAATAAAGTCAAATCTATCATCTAGTCCACCAACTGAGCCGCCATCAGAAAGAACAGCAGTACGAGTACTTTGAGTATGAATAGAAGAAAACGAACTGTTTGCCTGCCAATTCCCGGGTGAATTTATTGGGTCCTCAAGCAAAACATTACCTCCGTTTAAAATTGTGTTATAGGCAGCCTCGTTGCTAGTATAAACATTAAAATCTCCACCCAATAATATATTTGTAACGGGTTGTGTTTTTGAGTCGAGATAATTCTTAAAAGTAACTGCTTCCTGATTTCGTTGTAGTGAGTCTGCCGAAGAATTACTGGCTTTGAGATGAGCAACATAGCAATGCAAATAGGTTGTATCTTGTGTAACTGCGAGGTTTGGCGACTTATAATAGAGCACATACTCACTAATATTTCTCAAAACTGTAGGGATTTCATGCCTGGAAATAAAACCAAATTTATCGCTATTAAAAAAAATCAGATTATCGCTATCTGGTCCGTTCACATAACTCACGTTTTGATAATGAGTAACTCCATCAACATTTAACGCATCGTTTAAAATTAACGACGCACCCACTGAAGAGGTTAATTCAGTTACCAAAAAAATATCAGGTTGAGTATATTTTATAATCGCTTTTAGAGTATCTGCTTTTGACGAATTGGAAGTTGGAAAATTTAAAATATTGTAGGAAAGCACACGAAGGGTATCTTGGGATTTGCTTTCAAAGCAAAAAAAGGTAATAAGTAATAGAATGAATGCGTGTTTCATAGTATGAAGTATGTTATTTTTCTTTGATTAAAAACAAATAAACAGGAAAGTGATCACTGAATCCGGCTGTATAGGCTCCTCCGGCATGTGTTCTTAATGGATAACCGGCATATTGACACGACTGTTGTTTTAAATAATTCTTATTGAACACTTTGGCATTATGAAACTTGTATGACGAATAAGATTCTGAAACCAAAGCAGGGGAAAGAATTAACTGGTCGAATAAATTCCATGTATCGCGATAAGCCAAAGTACCTATTCCTTTTTTATATAGAAATTCCATCGGGTTATATAACAATCCGTCTTTTGCTAGTTCTTTTTTTTCAACTGTTTTGAGATGATGTTTTACACTTGTATTTATAGGGTCGTCGTTTAAATCCCCCATGTAAATAATTTTTGCATTTTTATCATTCAAAAGCAAAGAATCAATTATCATTCGTCCTAAATCAGCAGCAGCAATACGTTTTGGGGCACTTTTTTTCTCTCCACCGCCTCTAGAAGGCCAATGCGAAACAATAATATGAACAAGCTCTCCATTCAAATATCCATTTACCAATAGTTGGTCTCTGGTATGAAGATTTGAATCGCTTTCCATCTTTAACGTGTAAGATTTACTTGAGGCGACTTTGAAATAGTTTGGATTATATATCAATCCTACATCAACCCCCCTCCTGTCAGGAGATTCATAATGAACTATTTGATAATTTCTAGACTTTAACTTTTCTGTATTCACCAAATCTTGAATTACATTTTTATTTTCAATTTCAGATATACCAAGTATTGCCAATCCATCAGGAGTTACTTCTGTTGCCATTTCAGAAATTACACGAGATAAATTTTCAAGTTTGTGAAAATATTTTTCAGTGTCCCACTTTTTATCCCCGTTTGGCGTATAATCAACTTGTAATACTTTATTGGTATCTGCGTCAAAAATGGTATCGTGTAAATTTTCTAAATTGTAGAAGCCGACGGCTGCAACATGATATTGTTTAGTTGAATCAACTTGAGAATAAAGAAAGGTGCCGCCAAATGCAAAACAAACTATAAATAATAAGTATTTTTTTAAACCAACCATAACCATCTATTTTTAAACAAAACTAAACAAAATCGAATATGTATCTTTTTTTTAACTAAATTGTTAAAATGAGTTATAAAAATTTTCAACAATCCTATCGAGTCCTATTTTTTCTAATTTTTTTACTTTATTTTTGAAAACAGAATCACACACAAAAAGTGAGCACCCTATGAAGCGTCCAAAGTAAGTCTTCTAACCGCTTGATGTTTTTCAAAATTGAATTTATAAATGAGAAATTTTAAGTTAATACTTGTCGCTTTTGGGTTATTATCATGTATTGAAGTACAATCACAAAACGACACATTAATTTCATCTGATGATACACTAACCAGATTTGTGCCACAATTTAGCACAACTATTGAACAATTAGACGACGAAGCTGAAAACCAAGATGTTTCCGGATTATTACAATCATCAAGAGATGTTTATACTTCAATTGCAGGTTTTAATTTTGGTGCTGTACGGTTTAGAATCAGAGGATATGATGCTGAAAATTTTACAGCAATGATGAATGGTGTTCCATTGAACGACCAGGAAACGGGTAGAGCAATATGGGCATATTGGGGTGGGTTAAACGACATTACTCGTTACCAAGAATCAAGAATAGGAATAACTTCATCTCAATTGAATTTTGGTGGTATCGGTGGATATTCCAATATTATTGCCAGAGCATCAGCACAGCGAAAAGGAAATCGAGTTTCGTATGCTTTTGCTAACCAAACATACGACCATAGGTTAATGGTTACAACTTCTACCGGATTGATGAAAAATAATCTTGCAGTTACATTTTCCGGCTCACTCCGATATGCTGATGAAGGCTACGTAGAAGGGACTTTTTTTAGAGGAGCAAGTTACTTTCTTTCGGTTGAAAAAAAATTCAATGAAAAACACAGCTTAGGCTTTGTAGGTTTTGGTTCTCCAACTGTTTCTGGTGGTCAAAGTATTTCTGTTCGAGAAGCTTATTACCTTACTGGAAATAACCAATACAATTCTTATTGGGGCTATCAAAATGGAGAAAAAAGAAACAGCCGTGTACGCAACACTCACAAACCAATGATGATGTTGAACCATTATTTCAAAATAAATTCAACTACAAACCTCAACACCTCATTGTTTTATACCTTTGGAAAAGGCGGACAAACTCGTTTAAATTGGTATGATGCTGCTGACCCTCGTCCGGATTATTATAGAAATCTTCCCAGCTATTATTATAACCCGGCTGATATAGCAACCTACGAACTTTATTCACAACTCTGGCAAACAGATGTAAATACACAACAATTGAATTTTGACCAGATGTATTTTGCTAACAGTAAGAATTTACACAGTGTTCTTGATGCGAATGGAATAAAAGGCAATACAGTAACCGGAAACCGAGCAAAATATATTATTGAAGAATATAGGTCTGACGTCCAGCAATATGGCTTTAATACAACTTTTAATCATCAACTAAACGACTACTACACACTTTCAGGAGGAATCTACGGTAGTTTTTATAAAAGCATGAATTTTAAAGTACTTGACGACTTGTTGGGAGCCGACTATTGGGTAGATGTTGACCGTTTCGCTGAAAGAGATTTTGCAGATGAATCTGCAGCCCAAACCAATCTTGAAATTCCAAATCACATCATTAAAAAAGGAGACAAATTCGGGTATGATTATGATATTAATGTTCAAAATTTGAATTCGTTCGGGCAGATTGAAGCAAAGTCAGAAAAAATTGACTGGTATGCCGGATTGAACTTTTCATCAACTGTTTTTTGGCGAACCGGTAATGTTCAAAATGGTCTTTTCCCCGAATCTTCTAAAGGAGATTCAGACAAAGAATCATTTATCAACTTTGGGGTTAAAGGTGGAGCAACTTATAAAATTACAGGTCGTCATTTGATTGGTGTTAATGCAACTTACTTTACTGCTGCGCCATCATCAAGAGATGCATTTGTTTCGCCTAGAACTCGTAATCAAATTGTTGATAATCTCAAAAGCGAAACTACAACTTCAGGAGATGTGAATTACATGATTCGATACCCAAAATTTAAAATGCGATTGACTGGATTTTATACTTCAGTGAAAGATAAAACTTGGTCGAGGAGCTTTTTTCACGATGAATATAACACCTATGTTAATTATATGATGACGGGGGTTAATCAACTTTTTATGGGCACAGAATTGGGACTTGAATTCAATATAAGTCCAACAATAGAAGTAAGCACTGCATTTACTATGGGAAACTACACTTATGTTTCTCGACCAAAAGTTACAATTTCTCAAGACAATTCCATAAAATTATTAGCTGAAAACAAATTGGTTTATTTAGAAAATTATAAAATTGGCGGCATGCCGGAAACAGCAGCTTCTATTGGTGCAAAATACAATGCTCCAAAATTTTGGTTTGCCGGTGCAAATTTTAATTTCTTTATGGATACTTATATTGAGATTAATCCAGACCGAAGAACCGAAGAAGCTCTTCAAGGTTTTGTTTCCACCGACCCTCAAGTAACAAATCTTTTGTATCAACAACGACTTGATGACAGTTACACGCTTAATATTTTTGGTGGAAAATCATGGAAAATCAAAGATTACTTTTTACGAATTAATGTAAACGTTAATAATATTTTGGATACTAAGGATTTTGCAACAGGAGGCTTTGAACAATTGAGATACGACAAACAAAACATAAATAAATTTCCACCAAAACTAAGCTATATGTATGGCAGAACATATTTTGCCATGATTAGCTTTACTTTTTAAAACGAAACAGACTGATTATGAAAATGACAAAAAATAATATCTTTCTACCATTTGCCGTGGGTTTGTTGATTTTTTCCGGTTGCCTGAAAGAATATGACAGTCCACCGGTAGCAGAATTACCGCAAGGAAATATTGTTACTATAGATTCCCTAAGAAAAATATATACTGCATTTGACACCACCTTCACTTCTGATTTATCAATTTTTGGTACTGTTACAGCTGATGAAGTAAGTGGTAATTTATATAAAACACTCTATATTCAAGATGCAACAAATGCCATACAACTCAGCATGACAGCTTCAGCAGATAGATTATTCTTTGAAGGAGATGAGGTTCGAGTAGCACTAAAAGGATTGACCCTAAGCAGACAAAACAATATGATTAAACTCACGAATGTTAATCCTGAAAAAAACATAATTAAACAAAGAGTAGGAGAAAAAATTACCCCCAAAGTGGTTACTATCCAAAATTTGAATATTAATGGAATTTATTCACCCTATCAAGGTCAACTGGTACAACTCAATCATGTTGAATTTATCTGTAACGACATTTGGAGCACTTATGCAGACCCTATTGCCCAATACGACCAAAACAGAACGTTGAGTGATACATTGGGAAATACAATTATTGTTCGCTCAAGCGGTTATTCCAGTTTTGCAGGAACAACAGTTGCCGGAGGAAAAGGGAGTGTTACAGCTATTGTGTCTCAATACAACAATACTGTTCAGTTGACACTCAGAAAATTAGACGACGTTCAGTTGAATGGTTCTAGAAAAGTTATTTGTCCGATTTATATGAAAAATTTTGAAGACCAAAGCATCACTTCGGGAGGGTGGACAACCAAAAATATTGTAGGAAATATTAACTGGAGTATTGCAAATATAGGTTCTAACAATACTTATTACGCTATGATTTCTAATTATAGTGGAAGCAATACCGCTTGTGAAACTTGGCTTGTTTCGCCTGCTTTTGATTTGACAAATGTTGCTAATCCCATTTTATACTTCCAGTCGGCATACAAATATTCCGGTGATCCATTAAAATTATATGTTACAACCAACTATACAGGAGATGTTACAACTACAACATGGACAGATATTACATCATCTGCAATATGGTCAGCAGGAAGCTTTGTTTGGTCAAATTCAGGTAATATTAACTTGTCGGCATACAAACAAGCCGGCGTTCGTTTTGCATTCAAATATACCGGTACAAATTCTAACGGAAGTACATGGGAGATTGATGATTTTACAATAAACGACTTATAAAATTTTGAAAATGAAAAATTTTAAAAGATTACTATATCTATTAGCATTAACAGTAACAATCTGTGGTTGCACCAAAGAATATGATGCTCCTACGGTAAAATCTGTACCCGTTGGAAATGTATTAACCATTGCTGAAGTCAGAGCCTTACACGTTCCTGGTACAGAAACCCACATTACTCAAGATATTTCAGTTTTTGGTGTAGTTACTGCTGATGAAACAACAGGAAACATTTACAAAGAAGCCTATATTCAAGATGAAACAGGAGCTTTGTATCTTAGATTTACAACATCAAGCGGAGTTTACATTGGAGATTCCATACGTGTTTACCTAAAAGGAACAAAAATACTCCGCTATAACCAAATGCTACAAGTTGATTCTGTTCATCCGGACAACAACATAGTTAAAGTTAAAACTCAACAGTACAGAACCCCAGAACTGGTAACAATCAGTGCTCTTAATGCAAACAAAGAATTTTATCAAGGAAAATTGGTTCAAATTGATGGTGTTTTCTTTATAGATGCAGGACAATCACTCACTTATGCCGACGGAGTGAACAAAGTTTCTATCAGTAGAAAAATTCAAGATGTAAGCACCAACCAAATTGATGTAAGAACAAGCGGTTATGCAAACTTTGCTAACGATACATTGCCAGATGGAGGTGGAACTTTTATTGGTATTGCAGGTCAATTTAACTCAACCATGCAACTTATCATCAGAAACCCGAATGAACTGCAATTAAATGGCGAAAAACCTTCCATCAAAAACTTTCAAGACCAAAGCTTAACTTCGGGTGGATGGAGCGTTGAAAATGTATCGGGTACAATCAATTGGGTTACCAGCGATTTAGGCTCTACAGGAAATTTCTACGCAAAAGTTGACAACACAAATGCAAAACTTGTTGGTGAAACCTGGTTTGTTTCTCCTGCTCTAGATTTTACGAATTCAAATTCACCCTATGCAACCTTTAGAAGTGCAACATTTGCTGGTAACTCTGCTTTACAGGTTTACATTTTAACAAACTATTCCGGAGGAAATCCTAATAGCGGAACTTTAACTGAAGTTTTTCCAACACTTTCGTCGGGTAGTTGGACTTGGACTAGTTCAGGAAATATAGATTTATCGAGCTACAAACAATCTAATGTGCGAATTGCATTCAAATACACCGGCTATTCCAGTTCATGGAATACTTGGGAACTTGATGATATAATAATAATTCCATAATTTTAATATTCACTTAAATTTTAAATCATGAAAAAAACCTACTATTTAATTTTTGGATTACTCTTTACAGGAGCATTAAATGCTCAAGTAATTTTTCAAACAAATCTAAGCTCATGGTCAAATGGTAAACCAACCGATTTTTGGGGCTCAGCAACAAACCTTGCAGCATCTAACATTACTGAAGTTCCTGCCGTTATGTATGGCACAAGTGCTGCTGCAGTGAAAAACACAGGATTAGGACACAAACGCTTGACAACTCAAACACTAAACGTAGATACCGGTGCCACTTATGAAATAAAAATGTATGTAAAAGCAATGCAAGGAATGTTAAGAACAAATTACTACAATGTTACAAATGTAGCTTATGGTTCATATAACAGTTATTTTGATTTATCTGTTGAGTCTGCAGGTCAATTGGTTGAACTTTCACAAATAGTAACTGTATCTTCAACAACAGATAGTGCACAGTTTATTTTATCGTTCCATAGTACAGACAGCTTAGATAAATTGGTAATTGATTCAGTTGTTATTTCAAAAACAACACCTCCAGTAGTAACACCATATACAATTAATCAAATTCAATATACAACAACACCACCCTATGATTCACCTCACAATGGAGAGTTGGTTCAAACAACCGGTATAGTAACTGCAGCTCATTTTAATGGTTATTTTATTCAAGACGGAGTTGGTGCATTTAACGGAATTTTCGTTTATGATAACGTAAATACTCCTGTAATTGGAGATAATGTAACAGTAACAGGTTTGGTTGAAGAATTCTTTGGTTATACAGAAATTAAAAATGTAACCGTATTCACAACCAATTCAACCGGAAATACCCTTCCGGCAGTAACTAATATTTCGACTCAAGCAGTATTTAATGAAGATTATGAAGGTGTATTGGTTAAAGTTAGCAATGCTACATGTACTGTTGATACAACTACAAATGGATTTGGAGAATGGACAATTAACGACGGAACCGGCGAGGTTCGAGTTGATAACAAAATGTATAATTATAACGGGATAGTATCCACTGCATATAATGTAACAGCAGTTGTTGATTATTCTGCAACAGTTATAAAAATTTTACAACCCAGATATTTAGCTGATATTGAAATTGCAACTTCAGTAGAAGAAATCAACGAATCTAAGCTCGTTGCATACCCAAATCCTGTTCAAAATCAATTCACCATTGAAACAGCTGTTTCTAATTTTACTGTTGATTTGTATGATATAACCGGAAAAAACATAAACCAATACTCTGCAAAAGACGGAAAACTAACCATAAACACTACAAACTTAAATAACGGAGTTTATTTCTATTCTATCTTGAACGCTGAAAACCAAGTAGTTGAAAGCAATAAATTTATTATTTCAAAATAAGACCAAACACACGTAACAATTTGAAAATAGTCGGAAAATTTCCGGCTATTTTTTTTTTGTTTAGATTAAATTTACCTTTAAATAAAAAATAGCGTATGTCATTTAAAATAAATACGATAGAAGAGTATCATCGAAAATACAATGAAAGCATCGAAAATCCAGAACAATTTTGGGAAAATATAGCTGCCCACTTTCACTGGAAAAAAAAATGGGATAAAGTGCTAGAATGGAACTTTGATGAACCAAAAATCAATTGGTTTATTAATGGAAAACTGAACATTACTGAAAATTGTTTAGACCGTCATTTGGAAAAAAATGCTGATAAAATTGCACTCATTTGGGAACCAAATGACCCTAATCATGCAAACAAGAAATTTACCTATAAAGATTTGCATACAGAAGTTTGCAAATTTGCTAACGTATTAAAAAACAACGAAGTAAAAAAAGGCGACCGAGTATGTATTTATATGCCTATGATACCCGAGTTGACAATTGCAGTATTGGCTTGTGCCAGAATCGGGGCGATCCATTCTGTTGTTTTTGCAGGGTTTTCAGCAAAAGCACTTTCTGACAGGATTAACGATGCTCAATGTAAACTGGTGATAACTACAGATGAATCCTACAGGGGCGACAAAACAATTCCTATAAAATCGATAGTAGATGAAGCTTTGGACAACTCTCCGAGTGTTACAAAAACATTAGTTTTTCAATACACAAGAAATCCAATAAACATAGTGAATACAAGAGATGTTTGGTGGCACGACGAAGTCAAAGATGTTTCTCCAACTTGTGAGGCAACTGAAATGGATTCAGAAGACACATTGTTTATTTTATACACTTCAGGCTCTACCGGAAAACCAAAAGGAATTGTTCATAGTGTTGGTGGTTATATGGTATATACTGCTTACTCATTTGTAAATGTTTTTCAGTATAATGATAATGATATTTTTTGGTGTACGGCAGATGTGGGCTGGATTACAGGACATTCATACGTTGTTTATGGTCCTCTTTTATCAGGAGCAACTAGTGTAATTTTTGAAGGAATTCCTACCTATCCTGATGCAGGCAGATTTTGGGAAATAGTTGATAAGCACAAAGTAACAACTCTTTACACTGCCCCAACAGCAATTCGAGCTCTTCAAGCATTTAGCTTGGATTATGTGAAAAAATACAAATTAAATTCACTAAAAGTCCTTGGTAGTGTAGGAGAACCCATTAATGAAGAAGCTTGGGAATGGTATTATAAAAACATCGGCAAAGAAAAATGTCCGATAGTTGACACATGGTGGCAAACAGAAACAGGTGGGATTCTAATTTCTCCACTTGCAGGTATTACTCCATTAAAACCAACATTTGCAACATTACCATTACCCGGAATTATCCCATGTATTGTCGATACTGAAGGAAATGAACTTCAACACAACAATGTGGAAGGTAATTTATGTATTACATTTCCTTGGCCATCAATGCTTAGAACCTTATACGGCGACCAAAACCGTTGCAAACAAACCTACTTCTCAACTTATAAAGGCAAATACTTTACAGGTGATGGTTGCAGAAGAGACGAAAACGGCATGTATAGAATTACCGGTAGAGTTGATGACGTAATAAATGTTTCCGGTCATAGAATGGGAACAGCAGAAGTAGAAAATGCTTTAAATGAACACCCTTGTGTAGTTGAATCGGCAGTTGTTGGTTTTCCACACCCCATTAAAGGACAAGGTATTTATGCTTATGTTATTTGTACAAAAGAAGTGAGCGTTGAAGAAATTAGAAAAGAATTACTGGAACAAGTTACAAAAGAAATTGGACCTATAGCAAAACCGGATAAAATACAAGTTGTAAAAGGATTACCCAAAACTCGTTCCGGAAAAATTATGCGACGAATTTTGAGAAAAATAGCAGAAGGCGATTCATCAAACTTGGGTGATATTTCCACCCTTTTAGACCCATCTGTTGTTGATGAAATTAAAAAAGATGCTTTGTAAAAAAAACTTAATAATTGTTAAAGTATAAAAAACACAATATGATTTTTATACTTTTACATTTAATTATATGTCTGATTCAATAGTAATAATACCAACGTATAACGAAAAGGAGAATGTGGAAGCCATGATTCGAAAGGTTTTTTCATTACCTCAAGAATTTGATGTGCTTATAATTGATGACGGTTCACCTGACGGAACAGCAGATATTGTGAAGCGACTTCAAAAGGAATTCCCATCTAAACTATTTATAGAAGAAAGAAAAGGAAAACTCGGACTTGGAACTGCTTATATTCATGGGTTTAAGTGGTCTATGGCACATAATTACGAATATACGTTTGAGATGGATTGTGATTTTTCTCACAACCCGGAAGACTTGATGAAACTGTATGATGCTTGCTCGAATAATGGGGCAGACTTAGCAATTGGTTCACGTTATATAAAGGGAGTTAATGTTGTAAATTGGCCCATGGGCAGAATTCTTATGTCGTATTACGCGTCAGCCTATGTTCGATTTATAACAGGGTTAAAAATCAGAGATACAACCTCAGGTTTCAAATGTTATACACAAAAGGTTTTATCTGCAATTGATTTGTCCAAAATAAAATTTAAAGGATACGCCTTTCAAATCGAAATGAAATTTGCAGCAGTTAAATTGGGATTCAAAGTAATTGAAATTCCGATTATTTTCACAGACAGACAGCAAGGTGCTTCAAAAATGAGTGGTGGGATTTTTAAAGAGGCTGTTTTTGGAGTAATTCAGATGAAATTTTTGAGTTGGTTTAAATCTTACAAGAAATAACGTTTTATTTCTCTTTTTCTATTTTCTCCAATAACTTTTTAACTTGTAACAAATCAAAAGTATCTTCCAAAAGCAAATCTCTACGCAATGGTATTTGTTCTGCTTTTTCCAAAATTAATTTTGATTCTCTAATCCTTTTTACTTCGTATAAAAATTCGGCATAGTAATACAAATTGGAAATAGATTTTGGATTTACAGACAGTGCTTTTTTCAAATAGATTTCTGCATTTTTTTTTGATGGCCAAGTGAGTATTATTGGAATGTATGGAGCTTTATAATTCATTACACCCAAAATTTTGAATGCCGCTCCGTCAAAAAATAATGAATCGAGTTTTAACAATTTTTCTGAACTTGATTTCATCTTGGAAACCAGTCCTTCTTTAGCTGCAGCAACAGCACCTTTGGATTCAGCATATTTTCCTAAATTTCCGATATACCAAAAAAGAATTTCTGCATCTAGAGGATATTTGCGAATAGCTTCTTCACCTAAAATTTTACCTTCCCAGTATAATTTATTCTGTTCGGCTTTAGATGAAGAAGCAAAAGAGGCTTTGTAATTTATACTTTTTAATAAAAAAACATACGATGATTTATTATCGGCTTTGGAATGAAGAGCAGAATAAAAGTGAGTTATTGCTTTTGAAATATTTACCGAATCGGCTTTTAATCCTTTGTGGTTTTCGGCTCTAAGTTTAAAATACTCCATACCCAATTGAAAGCTGGATTGGGCATTACTAAAACTCAATCCATTTAAAATGAAAACAACAACTAAGTATCTGGTTAAGATTAAGTGCATTTATTTCAAAATTAACTTGAAAATTCTATATTAACTCTTTTATCTTGAAATAGAGTTAATTAAAATGAGGAAACTTGTTTCAGAAAAGGTACCCTTTTTCACGACCTCAATTTACGTAATTTTCCTTTCAAGTTTTCAGAAATTAGATACATCGCTGGTATTAAGACTAAGGTTAAAAAAGTAGTAAACGTTAGTCCAAAAATTATTGTCCATGACATCGGACCCCAGAATACCACATTATCTCCGCCAAAATATATTTGTGGATCTAGTTCAGTAAAAAGTGTGAAAAAATCAATATTCATTCCAACAGCTAGAGGAACTAATCCTAAAACCGTAGTAATTGCAGTTAACAATACTGGTCTAAGTCTTGTTTTTCCTGCAATAATCAATGCTTTACGAATTTCTTCAGTTGGCAAACTTTCTTTTTCAGTTAAGCCAAGCTCATTTTTCTTATCTTCCATCAGCAATTTTGAATAATCTATCAAAACAATGGCATTATTTACAACAATACCAGCTAATGAAATAATACCAATCATAGTCATCATAACAACAAAGTCCATTTGAAACACAACCAGTCCAAGCAACACCCCTATCAAACTAAACACTACCGTTGTTACAATAATCACAGGTGCAGAAACAGAATTAAATTGTGCAACAATGATTAGGAAAATCAAGAAAATAGCAATCATGAGTGCAGAGCTTAAAAACTTCATTTCTTTGGCTTGATCTTCTTGTTGACCGGTAAATTTCCACGAGTGATTTTCATTTACTTTATATCCACTCAACGATTCTTTGATGTCCGAAACAACTTCATTTGCATTGTAATTTTCTAACACATTTGATTGAAGGGTAACCACACGCTTTTGGTCTTTTCTGTTGATTGAACTGTATGTTGAGGTTTTTTGGGTTGATGCAACAGCAGAAATAGGCACTTGAACAATCCTACCTGTAGAAGGGTCTCTGAAAGTAATTAATTGATCCATAATTTTTTCTTCGTCATAGCGAGAGACATCATTCATTCGTAGAATAATTTTATAGTCATCTTCCCCTTCTTTGTATCTTGAAATTTCTTTTCCAAATAATGCAGTTCGTACAGCCATACCAATTTGAGCAGTTGAAAGGTTAAGTCTTCTGGCTTTTTGTCTATCAATATTTATTAATAACTCCGGTTTTCCGGTTTGAATATTTAGTTTTAATTCTTCGATGCCCGGTATATTTTTTTGATTGATAAATTGCTTCATTTTTTCTGCATCATCAATGAGTAATTCATAATCATCACCGGCAATTTCAATATTTATTGGTTTTCCTGTTGGGGGTCCCGCTGCATCTTTATCTACGGTAATTTGGGCTCCGGGAATGTTTGATAATAAATGTCTTAAATCATTCATTATCTCATTTGTGCTTACTCCGTTTCTTTCATTGAATGGTACAAAAGAAACCGTAATTCTGGCTTTCTCCGGCGATTCTCCCATAGACACACCTTGAGCAGGGTCTGAGGTGCCCTCGCCCACTTGTCCAATTAACGATTCTACAATAAACTCTCTGGATAATTTTTCTCCCTTAACATTAATTTCTTCTTTAAAGTAGTTCATCACTTTATTTTCTACTTCAATAGCCAATCGGTTAGTAGATTCTATATCAGTTCCAATAGGTTGCTCTATGAAAATATTCAAATAATTCGGCATATTCACAGGGAAAAACTGAACTTTTGGTGTGGCTACTCCCATTAAAATGAATGAAAATATAAGAAGAGCAAATGTTCCAAGAAGTAAGTTTCTAGGATTTTTTCTTGCCAATACCCCTGTTAAAAATCTTTCATAAAAATTATCCAGTTTGGGCAGCATGTTGGCTTGAAAATATTTTGTAGCAGGATTGTAGAAATATGTAGTTGTTAAAATTGTTAATCCTGCGGCTGTAAACAAATTTCCAATTCCCATTGACCAAAAGATACTAATAATTAATCCAACAAAAATGAATCCAAGTGAAATTGTCATAATTTTCTTTTTGTTCGATGGTTTTTCTTCAAGTTGTAGAAAAGTTGCTGTCATAACAGGATTTATAATCAATGCGACAAACAACGAAGAGCCAAGAACAATAATTAAGGTAATAGGTAAATACCTCATGAATTCTCCCATTAACCCAGGCCATAGAGCCAATGGAATGAATGCAGCCAACGTGGTTGCTGTAGATGAAATCACAGGCCAAGCAATTTCACCTGCACCATAAATACTAGCTTTTGACAATGATTTACCTTCGCTGTGGAATCTGTATATATTTTCAACGATGACAATTCCATTATCAACCAACATACCAAGAGCCAAAACCAATGAAAATAACACCATCATATTCAGCGTTACTCCCATTGCGTGAAGAATCATGAACGACATAAACATGGATAATGGAATTGCTGTTCCAACAAACATAGCGTTTCTTAATCCCATAAAAAACAACAAAACTCCAATTACTAATAACATACCGAAAATAATACTGTTCTCAAGCTCACTCACTTGTGTTCTAGTTTTTTCGGATTGGTCGCTAGTTATTGTTACAGATAAATTTTCTGGAAATTGCGTTTTTTTCAAATCGGCTATAATTTGATTAACCGCATCAGAAACCTCAATGAGGTTCTCTCCACTTCTTTTAAACACATCACACATAACAACCGGCTTTCCAAATTCACGTGCATAAGAGGTTCTGTCTTTCCCTTCGAAGCTGACATCAGCAATATCTCTCAGATAAACTATTTCTTGTTTTTCTTGTTTTACGATTAAATTTTCAACGTCTTTCCAGTTTTTAAAATCTCCTACTGTTCTTACACTTCTTTTAATATCATCAACTAAAATATCGCCTCCGGAAATGGTCATGTTTTCATAAGCAACAGCATTTTCAATGTCATGAAAGCTAATATTCATACTTTCCATTTTCTGAACATCAACCTTAATTTTCACTTCTTTTTCTTGTGTTCCTCTAATGTCAACCTTAGTTACTTGCGGAAGTGCTTCGATTTTATCTTCAATCATTTCTGCATAATCTTCAAGCATTTTTGATGAAAAATCTCCCGACAAATTCACATTCATTATCGGTGTTAGCTCAGAAAAATTTAATTCAAAAATATTAGGATCCATTGGTAAGTCTGAAGGAAAATCAGGATCGCTCTTGGCTTTATCAACGGCATCTTTAACTTTTTGTAATGCTTTTTCCGGACTGATGCTAAAATCAAATACAACTCGGATTGTTGAATATCCCTGAATTGAATTCGAAGTCATTTTGTCTATACCTGTAATTGTTTTTATTTCTTTTTCAATTGGACGGGTAATCAATTTTTCAATATCAACAGGTGAATTACCGGGGTATGCTGTACCCACATATATTTCAGGTGTTATCACCTCAGGAAAAGCCTCTCTTGGCATAGAGACATAAGATATCAATCCGGCAATCAGAATGATAAAAGTAATTACATATACCGTAGTTTTATTTTTAACTGCGAGTGTTGTTAAACCAAACTCAATCAATCTATTTTTTTCTTCCATCTTTAATTTTTCTTGAATGTTCTTCTATCAGACTATTTATCTAAAGTTGAAATCGGTTCAGCTTCTTCATTAATAATTTCAACATAATCTCCATCGTTTACACTTCGAGAGCCCTTGTCAATATATATTTCACCTCCTTGAAGTCCTTCATAAACAATAGTTTGGTTGTTGAATGACCGTCCAACTTTTATAATCACTTTTTTCACCAAACTTTTACCTGAATTTGAATTAACAATATAAACGTAATCGTTGCCCTTACGGTCTTGTTGAACTAAACTGGCAGGAAGTACAACAGCTGAGTCAGCAGTATAATCACGAACGGCAATATCTGCAATCATATTTGGTTTCAAATCTGCTTTTATGCCAGTTAAATCAATATAAATTTTAAAAGAACGGTTGTGAGGGTTTATAAAATCAGCAACTCTTTTTACTTTGGTTTGAAATTCCTGCCCTATATTTGGGAATGTTACATTTACTAATGTTCCTTCCTTTAATACCCCAACGTATCTCTCGGAAACATCAGCTTTTATATACGTTTCATTGTAGTTTATAACTCTAGCAACCGGAAATGATGGAGCGGCTGCTTCACCTAATTTGGGCAAAATTTCGTCAACAAACCCTGAAATAGGAGATTTAACAACATACATATCTATCTGTTGCTTAATGGTTTTTATTTTAAGTTCTAGTGCTTCTTTATTATTTTTAGCTTGCAAATACTGCACTTCAGACCCAATTTTTTCTTTCCATAATCGTTCTTGTTTTTCGTATATATCCTTGGCTAATTTATGTTGAGATTCAACCTCTGTTAATGTTGAATTTAAAACATCAGACTCCAACTTCATGATGATATCACCTTGGTTAACAGCACTCCCTTCCTTAACCAAAATTGAAGTAATTCTCCCCGGTGCTTCAGGATAAATTAAGGCATTTCCTGCTGTTTCAACAGCCCCCTGAATTTCAACAAAATGATTAAATGCTTTTACTTCAACCGTATTTGTTGTAACCAACTGCAATCGTGTTGTTGTGTCGGCAGCCATTATTTGCTGGTCAATCAAAACAATTTGTGCTGCAATGTCATCATACAACGTTTTGAGCGAATCTTTTGTTTGCTTGAGTTCAGAAAGGCTATCATTATTTTTTGTTCCACATGAGTAGATTATAATTCCGGCACTGATTAATACTAATTTGGTTTTCATTTCTTATATAATTTTCTATTGATTATTTTGTTCCAATTGCTTTTTTAAGTTCTGAACTTGAATTGAATAAATCCAGAAGTGATTTTATGTATTTTGCTTGAGTTTCTAGATATTGTGTTTGTGATTGAGTCATTTCCATACTAGAAATCATTCCTTCTGTATATTTTCGAGTAGAATTGTTGTTGATTTTTTCTGCAATACCCAATCCTTCTTTTTGATTGAGGTAAACACTATAAGAGGTTGTGTAATCTGATTTAGCTTTTTGAACTTTTAGTTTTAAGCCTTGTTCAACTTGAATGCTGTTTGCTTTAGCTTTTTCATATTCCAATCGAGCCTGTCCCATTTTTGCCAATCTCATTCCACCGGAAATTATGGGTAGTTTTATTGAAATTCCCCATAAGGTTGACGGATACCATTTATCGCCATTGGTTAATTCGATTTTATCACCCATATTTTGTTGTTGATGCGTAAAAAATGCAGCAATTGAAGGGGCAAATGCATATTTTTCTTTTCTGAGATTTAATTTCATCAAGCTCTCATTTACTTTTATCAATTGAAAATCGACATTATTATCTACCTTATACTCTTTTGATAAAACATCTTCAGCACTAACTTCTCCCAAAAGCATTTCAATATTGTCAGACAACAGTATTTTTGTATCTAACTCTAATCCCATCTGAAATTTTAAAAAATTTAATGCAATTTCTTTTTGGCGGTTGGCTTCAGCCAACGAGTTTAAAATGTTTTTGTGAGTAAGTTGCAATTGGTCAACATGTTGTTCTTCAACAAATCCTTCTTTAAATGTTTTTTTGGTCTCTTCGAGTAGTTTCTCTGTTGATGTAGCTATTTTCTGTAATATGCCCTTATTTTCTTCTGCAACCAAACATAAATAGTAGGCTTGAGCTATTTCTTCACGAACAGTTACTTCCGTTTTTTCTAAGTTTTTTTCTGCAAAACTTTTATATGTTCGTGAGGCTTGTAACCCCACAATATAGGAACCGTCAAAGAGTAATTGAGAAGCATTTAATCGAGCAGTTGTGTTATAATCTGTCCCGAATTTTAATTCAGCATATTGGTCTTTGGGGGCTCTTGGGTCAAAAACATTTGCCGGAATTAAACTAACCGGTAATTCCAAGAAATTTTGAAATTGTGCTTCAGCACTTACGTGTGGCAATCCTATGCCCGTAGTTTCCATCACTTTTTTCTTGGCTATTAATACATCTTTTTCTGCATTTACTCTGTTGTAGTTGTTCTTCAACGCATATTCTTGTGCTTGTTTTAATGTAAATGTTTGCTCATTTTGTGAAAACAGTTGTCCTAAACCCAACGTAGTACATAATAACAGTGTTACGAATTTCATTCTCGTTAAAAATTTAATTTTTCGTCTATCAATTTTTTCTGTAAATATTTCAATCCTTTATCGCTTGCGATACCTCTAATGTGATATCCGGCAATTTCAATATACAACTCTTCAAATGATTTTTTGGCAAGAAGAAAAAAATCAGGTTCAAACATTTTGTCAACCAAACCGATATATATTTTTGCAACTATTTCAGCGTTAATGGTTTCTCTATAAAGTCCTTCAGATTTTCCTTTCTCAATGTTGTCTTTTACCACTTCCAATATTGTACAATATTTATGATTCTCAATTTCTTTCCATGCTTCAGGAAAATATTTTTGTAAATCAAAAAGTACAGCAGGTTGAATTTTTTGAAATTTCATACCGATGTGCACATTTATCAGTAACATTTCATCAATTGCATTCCCATTTATTTTTTGATATTCACAAAGCATTTTATTCTCCATGTTTATCATTAAATCAATGCATTGTTTAACCAAATCTTTTTTATCGGTGGTAATTTGGTATAAAGTTTTTTTGGATATTCCTAAATTGCGAGAAATATCATCCATAGTAAGGCTCTTAATTCCGAATTTCATAAACAATTCAGAAATAGAAATTAGTAATAATTCTTTTTCTTGGGTTTCCATGATGCAAAAGTAAAAACAAAATAAACTTTGGAAACATTTTAAACCATATTTGTTTCCAAAGTTTATTCAAATTCTTTCAACTAATTGATATTGTGTGATATAAAATTTTTAATTGTTTTAAAAACATAAAGAATTTTTAGTAAACTTGTTTTATATTTATGAAAATCAAATCCTTACTTTATATATTTTCTGTTTTACTAATTCACTGTTCTCCAAAAGAAATGAGTAAATTAATAGTTAATGATGCAGCAGGTTTTAATGGTGGGTTTGAAACCATTCAAAACAATTATCCTGTAAACTGGCAAATTTATGACGAACAAACTACAGAGAGTGGTAGTTTTACTATTTCAATTGATTCAACTCTCTTTTCTGAAGGGAAACAGTCTTTAAAATTTGATGTAAAAAACTGCGATTCAACGGGTGGTTGGCTATCTCCAGGAATTTCAAAAGAATGGCAGGTAAATCCGGGTGAAGCCTATTTGATAAGTTTTAACTACATAAATAATAATTCCTATTTTCAAGCCAGAATTGGAGGAGTAACCCCTAAAAGTGGAAAACTAACTAATATAATAAAATCTGCTGAAAACTCTCCAGGGTGGAAAACAATTGAATATTCCTACACAATACCTAAAGAAATGAATACTTTACGATTTGAATTGAATATTTTAAGTGCCGGTACATTTTGGGTTGATGACATTAAATTTGAAAAATTGAAACCCTAAATTTGTTATAATTTTATAGTTTAGATTTCACAAAAAAATAGTACTTTCAATAAAATTTTACAATTATTGGTAATGGTAAAAGATGAAATACATAACAAACAGAAAGTGCATGTAAGTCCTGGTGCTTTTACCATTACTCTATTATCCAATGGAATAATTGAGGTAGATTGGAACGCAGATATTGGCGAAATTCAACTAAGTCACATGAAAGAAATTGTAGAAATTGTGAAAGAATTTGGAAATGGTAAAAAAATGCCTATTTATGTAACCACACTCCCTTTCCTACAAATTACAATTGAAGCCAAACAGTATGTAGCAACCGAAGAAAGTCAAAAATATACTCTTGCCAATGCTGTTCTTATTGATAATTTGGCTAAAAAACTGTTGTTTACATTTTTTATCAATATAAACAAACCAATTACACCAACCAAAGCATTTAAATCAAGAGAAGACGCTCATAAATGGCTTCTTAATCTCAAAAAAGAATCAAAATAGCCGGGAATTATTTTGATTAAACAAACAATTTAATCGCCCACAAGAAAAAAGCGGCAAGAGTAGCACTAACGGGTATTGTTAGTACCCATGCCCACAATAAGTTAATTGTTACACCCCAGCGAACAGCACTCAAGCGTTTGGTAGCTCCAACACCAATTATAGAACCGGTAATGGTATGAGTAGTTGATACTGGAATCCCAAATTGACTAACAGTAAAAAGTGTTAAGGCTCCTGCAGTTTCTGCACAAACCCCTTCCAACGGAGTTACCTTAGTAATTTTTGTACCCATAGTTTTCACTATTTTCCATCCTCCCATAAGTGTCCCCAAACCTATCATTAAATAGCAACCGAATGAAATCCAAATAGGCATTGTTTCGGATTTAACCTTTGTTTTTAGTTTATATCCGCTCTTTAATTCCATCGTGTTTTCATCAACATAAGGTAAAAAAATTGCTGATTTTGGATACTCAATATTTAATTTTTTACCTTTAAAAATCACTTCATCTGTTTGATTGTCAACTATTTCTTTTCCTTTAGTGTATATATTTAAATGTGTAAAATCTCCATTAAAATCACTTTTTTCCATTAAGGTATCTCCGGTAGTTAAACTCACCATTTTATTATTAACCGATGAATATAGCTCCCCGTTAAAAGAAGAATATTCTGGTTTAAATTTATGTAGTTTACCTTCTTGATCTTTGTACTCAATTTGCATGACTTCAGCTATTTTCAAAGCATCTGGAACTTGTTGTATCATATTATTCTCACGACAGTAGTTGTCATACACCATTAATGCAGCACAAATGATTCCCATTACTTTTTGTGAATCTGCACCACCGTGTCCAAGAGAAAAGGCAGCAGAAGATAACAACTGTAGTTTTTTGTGCATGTTGCTTTCTCTGTTTGCCGAAGGTTTTTTATGATTTCTGATTTCAAAAATTGTATAGGTAAATATAAACACACACAACATTGAAACTACAATGTGCATCATGATAGGTTTCATGTCTTGATATTCTATCATATAATTCATTGCCCAATAGATGAGTAACGTTGTAAGTATCCAAACCGATATTTTTGCAAAAAAGTTACGTGAAATTGTTATTAGAGTAATAAAAAATGAGATTAATCCGCCGATTAATGGTGCAAAGAAAATAAAAATAACAACCAAAATTATTTCTTTAGAGGCGATAACCCCAAACCCGGCATGTGCAACAGCAGCTCCGGCAAACCCTCCAATTAATGTATGTGAAGATGATGAGGGAATGCCAAACCACCACGTAAGCAGGTTCCATACAGTAGCTGCTAATAATCCTGCTAATATTACCCATAAATCTATTGCAGAGGAATCCACTGTTTTTGCAACAGTATTTCCTACGCTCATATCAAATACCCAAAATGCTAAAACGTTAAACAAAGCAGCCCATACTACGGCTTGAAAAGGTGTTAATACTTTAGTTGAAACAACTGTGGCAATAGAATTTGCTGCATCATGAAATCCATTCACCAAATCAAACAATAATGCTATTGCGATTACTACTATTAATAATGTTAACATTTAATTTGATTATGAGTATTTAACAACTATTGTTTCTATAACATTTGCAGCATCTTCGCATTTGTCGGTTACATTTTCCAACAATTGATACAACTCCCTTTTTTTGATTAGTTCTTTTGCATCAACATCAGAATTAAATAGTTTTTCGATGCTTAAATCAAAAATTTCGTCAGCTACATTTTCTGCACTATTAATTTTTATAATACACTCAACAATTTTTTGTGTGTTTTTTAAATTTCTAAGTTCTAAAACCGCTTGTTTAACTGCTTTTACTGCATCTGAAATTGCGTTAGCAGATTTTAAAATCCCTTGGTCTAGGGTTGGGTCAATACCATAAAAGTTCATTTTTTTACCGGAAGCATATATGTAGTCGGCAATATCATCTAAAGCAATTGCTAGACTGTGAATATCTTCTCTGTCAAATGGAGTGATAAAGTTTCTACCCAATTCAACAAAAATTTGGTGTGTCAATTCATCATTTGCATGTTCTAAGTCTTCCATTTCTTTTATGATAGCTATTCGCTTGCCCGAATCTGATTCATGAACCACTTTTATCAACAATTCTGATAACTTTTCTATGTTTACACTTGCATTTTCAAACAAGGTGTAAAACACTCTGTCTTTGGGTACAAAAAACTTAAATATTCCTTTTGCCATAATTATTTTTTTTGTGCAAATATATTTCAATACTTTTTTGGTATTTCACTCCTACCAATTTCTTAACAAAAAGATAATTTTAAAAATACTCAACACATTTATTATCAATATATTATATTGTATTTTTTTGTTAATACAATAAGAATTAGAATAAATATTAAGTAATTGTTAAGATATACTTTTTTGCAAAAAAAAAGGCTGACAACAATCTGTCAGCCCTATCTTTTATACTAGTTTTCGCTATTGTAGTACTTGTTTAACACGTTCTGCAGCTTCTTTTAACAAAACGGCTGATAATACTTTTAAGCCGGAATCATCGATTAATTTTTTAGCTTCTTCGGCGTTTGTTCCTTGTAAACGTACAATAATCGGAACAGAAATATTTCCAATATTTTTATATGCATCTACAATCCCTTGAGCAACTCTGTCGCATCTAACAATACCACCAAAAATATTAACCAAAATGGCTTTAACATTTGGGTCTTTAAGAATGATTCGAAATGCTTTTTCAACTCTTTCAGCATTTGCAGTTCCTCCGACATCTAAAAAGTTGGCTGGAGAACCTCCTGAAAATTTGATAATATCCATTGTTGCCATCGCCAATCCGGCTCCGTTAACCATACAGCCAACATTACCATCAAGTTTAACGAAATTTAATCCTGCTGCTTTTGCTTCCAATTCGGTTGGATCTTCCTCAGATTTGTCATGCATTTCAGCAATATCTTTATGTCTGAATAAAGAGCTGTCGTCTATATTTACTTTTGCATCAACAGCAATAATACGGTTATCAGAAGTTTTTAAAACAGGATTAATTTCAAACATTGATGCGTCAGTTCCTTCATAAGCAGCATAAAGTGAACTTACAAATTTTACCATTTGTTTAAATGCTTCACCAGATAATCCTAAATTGAAAGCAATTCTTCTAGCTTGAAACCCTTGTAAACCAACTTTTGGGTCTATCTCTTCTTTAAAAATTAAATGTGGTGTATGTTCTGCAACATGTTCTATATCCATTCCACCTTCGGTTGAGTACATAATTATGTTTCTTCCGGTTTCTCTATTCATTAAAACCGACATATAAAATTCTTCGGGTTGAGCCTCTCCAGGGTAATATACGTCTTGAGCAATCAAAACTTTATTTACTTTTTTGCCATTTCCTTTTGTTTGTAGAGTAACTAGGTGCCCACCTAATATTCCTTTAGCAACCTCCTCAACCTTGTCAATACCTTTTGCCAGAACAACACCTCTTGAACCAGTTTCAGTAACAGTACCTTTCCCTCTACCTCCGGCATGAATTTGAGCCTTAACTACATACCATGATGTACCTGTTTGTTCTGTTAATTGCTTAGCTACATCAACTGCTTGCTGTGGGGTTTCTGCAACAATTCCTTCTTGAATTGCAACACCGTATTTTTTTAATAATGATTTGCCTTGATATTCGTGTATATTCATTTTATAAATTTTTGAGTTTCAAAAGTAAAGGATTTGATTGTGAAATTCAAATGGTATTTTTGTTCTGTTAAAAAATTCTTTTGGGATTCTTTACTTTTACAGTAATCTTCAATATTCATAATGAATTATAATGATAAAAATCGAAAATATTCACAAAACATTTGGCAATCTTGAGGTTCTAAAAGGTGTCAATTTAACTATAGAACAGGGTAAAATTGTTTCTATTGTTGGTGCATCTGGTGCAGGAAAATCAACTTTACTACAGATTATCGGAACGCTAGATAAGCCAAATTGCGGTTCTATTTTAATTAATGATATTGATGTTTTTAAATTAAATGACAGGGATTTGTCATTATTTAGAAACAAACATATTGGTTTTGTTTTTCAATTTCATCACCTACTTCCGGAATTTACTGCTCTAGAAAATGTTTGTATTCCTGCATTTATTAATAAAATTTCAAAAGCTGAGGCGGAAAAAAGAGCAATTGAATTGCTTTCTTCACTCGGATTAAAAGACAGAATGAATCACAAACCATCTGAACTATCTGGCGGAGAAGCTCAGAGAGTTGCAGTTTGTCGAGCTCTAATCAACAAGCCAACAGTTGTTTTGGCTGATGAGCCATCAGGAAACTTAGATTCAAATTCTGCAAAAGAATTGCATGAATTATTTTTTAAACTAAGAGAATTGTATAATCAAACTTTTGTTATAGTAACCCATAACGAAGATTTGTCAAATATGGCAGACGTTAAACTCATCATGAAAGACGGAATAATTTTATAAGTATAAAAAAATAAATCCTCAGTTGAGGACTTATTTTTTTTCTTTAACCAATTATCAACTATTTAGCATAGTTAATGGATCTTTTTTCTCGAATAACGGTTACTTTAACTTGACCGGGATATGTCATTTCTGTTTGAATTTTTTGTGCTAAATCAAACGATAATGTATCAGCCTCTGCATCGCTTATTTTGTTACTCTCAACTATTACTCTCAATTCTCTACCGGCCTGAATTGCGTATGCTTGTTCAACACCCGGATAAGACATACCAATACCTTCAAGTTCTTTAATACGTTTGATATATGACTCCATAATCTCTCTTCTTGCACCCGGTCTTGCTCCAGAAATAGCATCGCAAACCTGAACTATTGGAGAAATTAAAGTAGTCATTTCTATTTCATCATGATGGGCTCCAATTGCATTACATATTTCAGGTTTTTCATTGTATTTTTCAGCCATTTTCATTCCGAGAATAGCATGTGGCAATTCAGGATCTTCATCTGGAACCTTACCTATATCGTGTAGAAGCCCTGCTCTTTTAGCAACTTTTGCGTTTAAGCCTAGTTCAGATGCCATTGTTGCACACAAGTTAGCTACTTCTCTGGAGTGTTGCAATAAATTCTGACCGTAGGAAGAACGATATTTCATTCTACCAATCATTCGCATCAGTTCAGGGTGTAAACCATGTATTCCTAAGTCTATACAAGTTCTTTTTCCGACCTCAATTATTTCTTCTTCGAGTTGTTTTTTAGTTTTATTAACTACTTCTTCAATTCTAGCGGGGTGTATTCTTCCGTCTGTAACTAATTGATGCAATGAAAGTCTGGCAATTTCTCTTCTTACGGGGTCAAAACACGAAAGAATTATGGCTTCCGGTGTATCATCAACTATTATTTCGACACCTGTTGCTGCTTCTAATGCTCTGATGTTTCTTCCCTCTCTTCCGATAATCCTTCCCTTGATTTCATCGCTCTCTATGTTAAAAACAGAGACTGCATTTTCTACAATCTGCTCAGTTGCTACTCGTTGAATTGTTTGAACAACAATCTTTTTTGCCTCTTTGTTTGCATTAATCTTAGCCTCATCCATAATGTCTTTGATATGAGACATTGCTTCGGTTCTGGCTTCAGCTTTTAAAGCATCCATCAATTGATTCTTCGCCTCTTCTACACTAAGTCCGGAAATTACCTGAAGTTGCTCTACTTGTTTGCGGTGGGCTTTGTCAATTTCTGCCTCCTTTTTGGAAGTGTTTTCAATTTGATTGTTTAGTTGTTCTCTTGTTTTTTCAAGTTCCAACTCTTTACGTTTTACATCTTCTATTTGTTTAGAAGCTGCGTCGTTTCTTTGTTTTGCACGGTTTTCTAAATCATTAATTTTTCTTTCTCGTTCAGTAATAACCTTTTCATGTTCTTCTTTCAGTTGAAGAAACTTTTCTTTTGCTTGTAGCAATTTTTCTTTTTTCTGAACTTCACCTTCATTTTTTGCATCTTCTATAATTTGCTTGCTTTTTTTGTCAAGTCCTTTTCGATAAATGATGCTAACTATTACTGCAGCTATAGCTGCTCCAATAATAACTCCGATTACAATACTTAATACATCCATTTTTAATTTTTTTTATTATTCAACTTTGGAAGTTGTTAACTTTTACTTAGTGTTCGGACATAAAAAAACCCGTACAATATTGGCTTGGATAAACCCAAGAAATAATAACTGGAGCTGCCATGCATGGTCAAACTTCCCGCGTCTGCCTCGAATTAACGAAACAAATTCTCCGAAGAGGTTACAAGGGGCCTGTTTTATTTAGCTTTGAGCTTTGCTCCAACTAAGTAAAGTGTTAGTTTATCAAACAAAAGAATTGTACGGGAATACCATTTTCAATAACTCGTAGTGTTTTTGAAAAAAATTCTGTAATTATATTGTCTAAAAAATTTAAAGAACGTTACAAATATTTGCTAAGGGCTTGGTCTATCTCAGATAAACTTTCCTTTATTTGGGACTCTAAACCAATGTTTTGAACATTGGCTTGAGAATTTTTCGAAGTAAACTTTAATGCAACCATTGCTAATAAATCTTGATAATCTTTAACAGAATACAGACGTTCAAATTCAGCAATTGCCTTGTTTATCTCATCTGCAGCTTTTCTAACACCTTCTTCTTCTGTGGTGTTAACCGTTAACGGATACACTCGGTTTGCAATTTTTAATTTTATCGATAACTCTCCCATTTTTCAGGACTTAACTATTTGTTAATTAGAGCAATACATTTATCAATCTCCCGTACCATTTCGTTTATTTTCAACTTCACGTCTTTGGTACTTTCTTCGCCAACACTTTTAGAAATTTTTAAAATTTTAATTTTTCCTTCTAATTCCTCTAACTGTTGGCTTTTCAAATTAAGTTGTTTTCTCGATTCTTCTATCTGTGATTTTAGTATATTGATTTGTTCTTCAGCAGCTTTATACTTTTCAGACAATCGTTCTGATTTGTGTTTTATTACTGCTATTAAATCAATTAAATCTTTCATCAACAATATGCTAAATTTTCAAAAAACTCAATTTTTACAAAGTTACAATTTTTAAACACAACAATTGTGAATATTATTTTTAATTTTTTTCAAAACTCCAATAAAGTGAAAATAGTTTTGCAAGAAAAAAATTTCTAATACTAGTTGATGCAAAAATTACTTGTATTTCTATGTTTAATACTATCATTTCAGACCGGTAGTACTCAAAAAGATAGTCTTTATCCTAAAGATTATTTTCGTTCGCCACTAGATATCCCTTTGTTGTTATCGGGAAACTTTGGTGAGCTTAGAAACAATCATTTTCATTCGGGGCTAGATATTAAAACTCAAGGTGCTGAAGGGAAAAATGTGTATGCGGTTGCCGATGGTTATGTTTCACGAATACGAATAATGCCTAATGGATACGGTAAAATTATTTATATCAATCATCCAAATGGCTACACTTCAACTTATGCCCACCTCCAGCAGTTTAAAGGTAAAATTGCAGAGGAAATCAAATGTTATCAATACGAAAATGAAACTTTTGAGATGGATTTTTATCCGCAAGAAACGTTACTTCCTGTTAAAAAAGGCGAAATTATAGCATTGTCAGGAAATTCAGGCAGTTCTGGAGGACCTCACTTGCACTTTGAAATACGAGATACCAAAACTGAGTTTGCATTAAATCCACTTTTTTTTGGATTTGATATTAAAGATAATATAACTCCCATAATAAAAAGTATAATGGTTTTTCCTGTAAATGACACCAGTTATGTCAACAATAGGAATGTAGCTCAAGAATTTGGAGTTATTAAATCAAACGGAAATTATCTGGTTCCTGCCGAAATCAATGCTTATGGACAAATTGGGATAGGGATAAATACGTATGACCAACAAAACGGTGCATCAAACTTAAATGGTGTTTATACAGTTTTACTGTTCAGCGACAACCAAATTATATACAAAACAGAACTTTCTTCATTTAGTTTGGAGCATTCAAAGGCTTTAAATTCTCTGATTGACTACGAATGGTTCCATAGAAAAAAAACTAGAATTCAACGATGTGTTATAGAGCCTAATAATCCTCTAACCATTTACAAAGAAGAAAAAAATAAAGGTGTGATTGCTATTGCTGATGGAAACACAAAACTATTAAACTTTATAATTGGTGATTTTCATAACAACACCAGTATGCTTGCATTAACAATTCATGGAAAAAAACCTGATTTGACCGGAATTTCAACACTAAAAGAAAAAATTGATACTGTTTTAAAGTACTCAGAAACAAACATTGTTGACAAGCACAATATCATCATTAAATTCCCAAAAGGTTCATTGTATGACGACTTAAATATGCTCTATTCTGAAAAGCCTGCGCTCAAAAGTTCACTCACCCCCATTTATCAGGTTCATAACGGATACACCCCTATTCATGAGCCTATAGAAGTATCAATAAAACCGGGAAGGATTTCTGACGAGCTAAGAAAAAAAGCCATTATAGCAAATATTGACCAAAATGGAACTATTTTCTCCAGAGGTGGCGAATGGCGTAATAATTATTTGACAGCAAAGTCGAAAATACTGGGAGGATTTACTATCATGATTGATACTGTTTCTCCAATTATAAATTTGGTAAACATTTTTGCCAACAAAAATATGTCGGCAAATTCATCTATTGTTGCTACAATGTCTGATAATTTGAGTGGAATTAAAACTTATAGAGGTGAGATTGATGGAAAATGGATTTTAATGGATTACGATGCAAAATCAGCACGACTAACTCATTATTTTGACAACCTACCCTCAGGAAATCATACCTTCAAATTGGTTGTTACTGACTTTGTTGGAAATTCCAAAATCGTTGAAATTCCGTTTATTCGCTGATTATCAACTTTTGAAGAAGAAACTTTTCCTTGCCTTTTAATTCAACAAAATAAATTCCTGAAGCCAAATTAATTTCCTTTAGGTTCAATATATATTTATTTTCTCCTTGTTTTGACTGTATTTTCTTAAACAAAAGAACTCGTCCTTTTAAGTCAATCATGTTTAAATTTAATAATCCTCCTTTTACTGAATTAAAATTAATTTGAACAAATTCATTTGCAGGATTAGGAAAAACAGATACATTACCAAATTCCATAATCTCTTCAACACCAACAACTCTAACAGAATCTTGATATTCAATTTTGGTTGGAATTCCTGCAGTAGTTATAATTTTCAACAACGGTGCTCCATGATTGTTTGCCAACCATTTGTATTCAACTTCTTGTGGAAGTGGAAATGTTAACCCTCCACCTAAAGTATCCAGATAAATTGTATCTAATTTCGTTAAGACAGACTTAACCCTTAAAACATCAAAAGTTCCAAAAGGTGTTATCAATTGTCCCCAGCCGTCAGCAGTAGTTTCTCTATCCATAATCTGCCCATAATGAGCTACATTAGGAAAACTCATGGCAAATGCCGAAGACGAAAAGCTCGAATCTGTATAATCAAGAGGAAATTCATATTCAACATCTATGGGTTGTTTTCGTGTTGGGAGGGTAAACCCATTTACACTAGAACCAAAGCCAACATTTTCAAGTTTCGACGAAGATTTTTTTACAAAATTCAATACATTGGTTATTGAAATGGGGACATTTGGAATTTGAGGAAGTATATCGTCTCCTCTTGAAGAATAACTTGATTTGTATGCAGGATACTGAATGTTATTATTAAAATAATATTGGTAGGCAACAGGAGATGACGAAACTGAAAAAAAAGTATCAAGACGTTGATTGTCTGCTTCTAATAAAGAAAAATCCCAATTAAAATTTGCACCTGTGAGAGCAGGGTCAATTCCTTGTAAATTATTAGTTATGCTGTATCTTATTGTATCACCAGACTTAGGCATATCGTTGTCTGTGATTGTAATTTGTGCATAAGAACCAAAACAAACAATTAAACCTAAATATAAAAGAAAGTATCTTTTTTTCATATACATGATTTTTTAATCAAATGTAATGAATTTAAATTACTGTTAAAAAAGTACCTTCAACTATTTTAAAGTGGAGCCGGAGGGATTCGAACCCTCGTCCAAACAAGGAATTAATAAGATTTCTTCATGCTTAGCTTTTATTCGATTGTTAGGTCAAAAACAAGCTAAAAGCTACCAATTTCTGACTTAAGCTTTAAAATTTTCGTCAATAAACCAAAGCAATTTATCAACTAGTTCAAAAGATGATACCTCATATTCAAGAATTAATGAACTGAACTCTTGAGAGATAATGGTTCCGCACTACTGTTATTCATGCTGGAATTAAGGTTATCCGACTTGGTCGAGATTACGCAGCCATTGCATAGTTATTTTCGCCAGTTAGCGATTTGAGAGCCAATATTAACGAGCCAACTCACAATGCTCGACATGCTTACTTATCACTTCATCTTGATGTCAAAACCAAAAACGACCCCAATATTTTCAAAGAACAATACAAAATTACTTTTTTTAGTGTTAAAATACTTGCTTTATTTATTAATTTCGTCGCCAAGTATAACAAGATGATTAAAATTGGTTTAATAAGAGAAGGGAAAAACCCACCGGATGAAAGAATACCTTTTTCTCCTGAACAAGTGCGTTATATTAATGTAAACTATCCCGATATTCAAGTTGTAGTTCAGACTAGTACTGTTCGAAGATTTAAAGACGAAGAATACATAAAACAAGGTGTTGAAGTTGTTGATAGTATTGAAGATTGTGATATTCTGATGGGTATTAAAGAAGTTCCAATCAATGATTTAATTGCAAATAAAACATACTACTTTTTTTCACATACAATTAAAAAGCAGATTTACAATAGAAAACTGTTGCAAGAATTAATTTCAAAAAAAATTAAAATGGTTGACTATGAAACTTTGGTTGACCATAATGGTGCAAGGTTAATTGGGTTTGGTAAATACGCAGGCATTGTAGGTTGCTACAATTCGTTTTATGCGTTCGGTCAACGCACCAAACAATTTGAGCTAAAAAGAGCCTATCAATGTAATGATAAAGCTGAAATGATTAAAGAAATGTCTAAAATCAAATTACCAAACAATTACAAAATAGTGATAACCGGTGGTGGAAGAGTTGCTTCAGGGATTTTAGAAATCTTAGACCATTTAAAAATTGAAAAAGTAAACCCTTCCGATTTTTTGACAAAGCAATACAACTATCCGGTTTTTACTCAACTTTTTCCTGACGACTACAATAAAAGAAAGGATAATCAACCTTTCACCCTACGAGAGTTTTATGCAAATGCTTCAGGATTTGAGTCAAACTTCATGCAATATGCAAAAGTTTCAGACATGTATATCTCCGGGCATTTTTGGGGAAAGGGTTCTCCATTTATTATTTCAAAAAATGACCTAAAGTCTCCTGACTTCAAAATAAAAGTTGTTGGAGACGTTAGCTGCGATATTGATGGACCAATTGCATGTACAATTAGACCTTCTAGCATTAAAGAGCCTTTATATGGTTATGATCCGACAACTGAAAAAGAAACAATAATTGACAACCCAAGCTCTATCACGGTAATGGCAATTGATAATTTGCCCTGTGAGTTACCAAAAGATGCTTCAATCAATTTTGGAAAAGAGTTTATCGAAAAAATATTACCTCATTTGATTAATGACAAAGAGAAAGTAATTGAACGCGCTACCATCTGCAAAAACGGTGATTTAACTCCGCGTTATGAGTACCTTAGAGATTATGTAAATGGTGAAGTGAAAATATAATTTTCACAAGAGATACAATAGTGTTATTTTCCTATTATTGACTTTATTTTATACAGCCATCTCAACAATGTTGAGTTGTTTTTATGAATTTCAAAATAAGGAATTTGTTTGCCACCAAAAGCCCTAAAATACCGTTCAATAGATTCAATCATACTACCTTCAAAATTAAAAGCCTTTGTTCTATGTTTTGATCTTTTAATTGCTTCCCACAATAACAAGCTCATAGAACCGGTAGTTTTAAAATTCGAGTTTGTTGCTCCGGTTAAATAATATGCCGATTCACTATCCCAAACATAAAACAAAACAGAATGGATTTGATTGTCAGTATCTTTTGCAATTAATATTTCACCACAGTTATTTTTTTTACAGTATTCGGCTATCCTCGTTAAAAGGTCTTTTGATATCAGATTTTTTTCACTTTTTTCAGTAAAAAAATCTAAAAGGAATTGAAATAAATCTTCAATTTTTTCAGTATTTTCAATAGTTAGAACCAATTCTGCTTTTTTAATTTCTCTTCTGATATTACCCCTGAATTCATAATATATTCTTTCTAAATCTGTTAATTCTTCAATTATATAGGTATATCGAGTGGTTTGACTGTATCCTTTCCAATAAAACGGCAGCCAATTAGTAAAGCTTGGAAAAAATTTCTGTCTGAAATCGTCAACATTGGGTAATTTTTCAATCAAAGTTGTGATTGCTTCTTTTTCAAAACTTAACTGATTTGTGTATTTCAGTTCATCTGGATATTTTAACCAAATCCCTTGATAAGGAGTTAATGGTGGAATAACAATCAATTTAAAATTGTGCTTAACAACAATATAATAGGGTAAAAATCCAATAACTTCATTCCCAGATTCTAATAATGAAACTCCCCAACAATCATTATCAAAAATCGTATCATACCAATCATAACGTTGAAACAAAGGAATAGTTGGATTTTCTAAACACAGTTTTTTATATTTTTCTTTCTCAAGTTTCATAAAGTTTTCCAAAAATAGTTTAAAAATTAAAAACCATGATAAACAGTATTTATTTTATAATTTTGCCCATTATCAAACTCAAATAGAAATGAGAGAAATTCAATTTAGAGAAGCATTAAACGAAGCCATGTGCGAAGAGATGAGAAGAGATAACTCAATTGTTTTATTGGGTGAAGAGGTTGCAGAATATAATGGTGCATATAAAGTTAGCAAAGGTATGCTAGACGAATTTGGTCCGAAAAGAATAATTGATACGCCGATAGCAGAAAATGGATTTTCAGGGATTGCTGTTGGTGCTGCTATGAATGGTTTAAGACCTATTGTAGAGTTCATGACATGGAACTTTTCATTGGTAGCAATAGACCAAATAGTAAATAACGCTGCTAAAATGTATAACATGTCAGGCGGTCAGATAAATATTCCAATTGTGTTCAGAGGAGCTACTGGCTCTGCAGGTCAGCTTGCTGCTACTCACTCTCAAGATTTTGCAAATTGGTATGCCAATTGTCCCGGTTTAAAAGTAATACAACCGTCAAACCCTGCAGATGCTAAAGGTTTACTAAAATCAGCCATTAGAGATAACGATCCAGTTGTTTTTATGGAGTCTGAGCAAATGTATGGCGATAAAGGCATGGTACCGGACGGAGAATATATTATACCAATTGGTGTTGCAGATGTTGTAAAAAAAGGAAAAGATGTTACAATTGCCGGATTTGGTAAGATGATGAAGATAGTAAAAACAGCGGCAGAAGAATTAGAAAAAATGGGAATTAGTGCTGAAGTAATCGACTTAAGAACACTTCGCCCAATTGATTATCCAACAATTATTGAATCTGTAAAGAAAACAAACCGATTGGTATTTGTTGAAGAATCATGGCCTTTAGGAAGCTTTTCGTCTGAAATTACATATAAAGTTCAACGAGAAGCATTTGATTATTTAGATTCTCCGGTTATAAGAGTAACAGGAGCTGATGTTCCAATGAGTTTCTCAATGCCATTGATAGAAGCTTATCTTCCTAATACTGAGAAAATAATTAAAGCAGTAAAACAAGTGCTTTATAAAAATTGACTCTGTAAAGCTCATCAATAAATGTTATTTTATAATTCACTGATACCTTGAAATTTCAGGTATCAATTACCATGAAATAATTTCTACTTAACTGTGCTTTATAAATTATAATTCTATATTTTTGCCGACTTTAAAAATTTTAATAAAGAAAAACTCATAAAATATATACTTAAATTATGGAATCAAATCTAGTGTTAATACCGATTGCTTTAGCTATTCTTGGCTTGTTGTTCATGTTTATTAAAATGGCATGGGTAAAAAAACAAAACCCAGGTAATGAAAAAATGCAAGAAATTTCCAAAAACATTAAAGAAGGAGCTATGGCATTTTTGAGTGCCGAATATAAATTGCTTGCAATTTTTGTGCTTATAGCATCGGTAGCTTTGTTTGGTGTTTCTACTGTTGTAGAAACCACAAGTTGGTTGATAGTTCCAGCTTTTATAATTGGTGCTATATTTTCAGCACTTGCCGGTAATATCGGAATGCGTATTGCCACCGACTCTAATTCAAGAACAACTGAAGCAGCAAAAACCAGTTTACCAAACGCATTAAAAGTTTCTTTTGGCGGTGGTACTGTCATGGGATTAGGTGTTGCAGGACTGGCAGTTTTAGGTCTTAGCTTATTTTTTATGGCTTTCATGAAAATGTTCATCACGGGAACAGAAAATTTCTACATTGAAATGACAATTGTATTGGAAGCTTTAGCCGGTTTTTCACTTGGTGCAGAATCAATTGCTTTATTTGCACGTGTGGGTGGTGGTATTTATACAAAAGCTGCAGATGTTGGTGCAGACTTAGTTGGAAAAGTAGAAGCAGGAATACCAGAAGACGACCCAAGGAACCCAGCAACAATTGCTGACAATGTTGGTGATAACGTTGGCGATGTGGCTGGTATGGGAGCAGATTTATTTGGTTCATACGTTGCAACCGTTTTAGCTTCAATGGTTTTAGGGAATTATATTATAAAAGACATGAGCGATACCGCAGGTAGTCAATTCACTGATGCTTTTGGCGGAATTGGACCTATATTGTTGCCAATAATGATTGCAGGTGTTGGAATCGTAGCATCTATTATAGGTACATTCTTTGTAAGCATCAAAAACAACGATGCAAAAGAAGCTCAAGTACAACGAGCTTTAGATTTAGGCAATTGGACAGCCATAATAATCACATTAATAGCAAGCTATTTCTTAATAGATTATATGTTGCCAAATACTATTTCAATGAAATTCTTTGGTGAAGGAATAAAAGAAATTCCATCAATACATGTATTTTACTCATCAATTATAGGCTTAGCTGTTGGTGCGCTAATCTCAATGGTTACAGCACATTTTACAAGCTTAGGAAAAAAACCTGTTCTAGACATAGTTCAAAACTCATCAACTGGAGCTGCAACTAATATTATTGCCGGATTAGCAGTAGGAATGAAATCTACATTCTCATCGGTATTATTATTTGCTGCTGCAATTTATGGTTCGTATGAATTAGCCGGTTTTTATGGAGTTGCTTTAGCAGCATCTGCCATGATGGCAACAACAGCCATGCAATTAGCTATTGATGCTTTTGGACCAATAGCCGACAACGCAGGTGGAGTTGCTGAAATGAGTGAACTGCCAAAAGAAGTTAGACAAAGAACAGATGTACTCGACTCTGTTGGAAATACTACTGCTGCTGTAGGAAAAGGTTTTGCAATTGCATCAGCTGCTTTAACAGCACTTGCACTTTTTGCTGCTTACGTAACATTCACAGGAATAGACGGCATCAACATATTTAAAGCAGACGTATTAGCTGCTCTGTTTGTAGGTGGAATGATTCCAGTTGTTTTTTCTGCACTTGCAATGAAATCCGTTGGAAAAGCAGCAATGGATATGGTGATGGAAGTTAGAAGACAATTTAAAGAAATCCCTGGAATCATGGAAGGCACAGGAAGACCTGAATACGGTAAGTGTGTAGAAATTTCAACAAAAGCAGCACTAAGAGAAATGATGTTGCCGGGAGCTCTTACAATACTTACACCTATAATAATAGGACTCTTATTTGGTGCAGAACCACTTGGTGGATATATGGCAGGTGTTTGTGTTTCAGGTGTAATGTGGGCTATTTTCCAAAATAATGCAGGTGGTGCTTGGGACAACGCAAAAAAATCATTTGAAGCAGGTGTTTTAATTAATGGACAAATGACATTTAAAGGATCTGATGCACATAAAGCTGCTGTAACAGGTGACACAGTGGGCGACCCATTCAAAGACACTTCAGGTCCTTCAATGAATATTTTAATTAAATTAACTTGTCTTGTTGGATTAGTAATAGCTCCTATTTTAGGAAATCATTCAACTATAGAACCTACACAAGATATAAAAACTGAAGAGACTGTAATTGTTGAACCTGCAGTTACTGCAAACTCAACTAATATAATCAAATGGGTTGGTAGAAAAGTAGGAGGTGCTCATGATGGAACAGCAAGCGTAAAGAATTATACCTTTGAAATAAAAGATGGAAAATTACTTGGTGAATTCGTTATAGATATGAATTCAATAGTATGTTTAGATGTAAAAGACGCAAATGACAACAAAGATTTGGTTGATCATTTAAAAAATGAAGATTTCTTCAATACAACCACTTTTCCTGAAGCAAAATTTGTAATTACAAATTCTGAAATAGACAAAGAAGATACTACTTATTATCAAGTCAAAGGAAATTTAACAATCAAAAACATAACCAATGAAATTGAATTTCCTGTGCAAGTAACCAATAATAATGGTAAATATACTGTTGCGGCTGCATTTGCATTTGACAGAACCCAATTTGATATCAAATACGGTTCAAAATCAATAATAAGTAAAATTGCAGGCAAATTTATTTACGATGAAATAGAAATTTCGGGTGAATGGAACTTTTAATTTGATAAAAGACAAGAAAAATAAAGAAGAAAAAAGCCAAAAATTGATACAATTAATGTTAAATATACGTTATTTTCAAAAAAATAATTCTTGCAACAGTTAAATTAAAAACACCAAGAACGAGTAGAATCAAATGGGTTGTGAGTTATCAACAGTGTGTTAATATCTTTCAACAATTGTTAATAAAATAAAAAAAAATTTGCACAGATTAAAAAAAATGTTGTAAGTTTGTCGCAAACTAAAAATTAAATTAAAAATTAAAAAGTTTAACTAAAAACAATTAAAAATGAAAAAAAGATTATTATTCGTAGCTGCTATTTTTACTGCTACAGCAACATTCGCTCAGGATGGATTAACATCTAAAAAAGGTGAAGCTTATTTACCAGAAGCTGGTGATTGGGCTTTAGGTTTTGATGCTAACCCATTTATTAACTACGCTGGTAACCTATTTAATGGTAATACTGGTAATGGTATCGGTGCAGGTGCTACTTGGTTTGCTCCAAACGCTGCTATCTATGGTAAAATGTTTAAAGATGAAAAAACTGCTTATAGAGCAATGCTTAGATTAGGATTTGGTTCTACAACAGTGGGTACAATAGTGGATTTATATGCTAACCCATCTGATTTAGATACTAAAGAATACACTAACGAAACTTCTACATCTTACAACCAAATTATTTTAGGTGGTGGTATCGAAAAAAGAAGAGGTAATACAAGAATTCAAGGTATCTACGGTGGTCAATTATTTATTGGCTTCGGTGGTGGTTCTACTGAAAACACTTACGGTTTAGCACTAAGTGATTCATCAGTATTAGCTAACATGAGTGACCCTAATTTTCCAACAACTAGAATTACTAAAGTTGAAAATGGTTCTACATTTATGTTAGGAATTCAAGGTTTCATCGGTGTTGAATGGTTCTTTGCTCCAAAAGTATCTTTAGGTGCTGAATATGCTTGGGGATTATCAATGTCTTCAACAGGAGAAGGTAAAACAACTACTGAAACTTGGGGAATTGCACCAGGTGCATCAACTACATCTTTGATTACTAAAACATCTACTACTGGAAAATCAAGTACTTTTGGTCTTGACAACTCAGTTTCTGGTGGTAGAATTTCAATCAACTTCCACTTCTAAGATTAACTCTTAGTTAAAGAATTAAAAAACCCTCGCAATGCGAGGGTTTTTTTTGTTATAAAATTTCGTGAAAATTTTTAAAGAAAATAATTGTGCTTGTTGCTAACGTAAAAAAGATTAAACATTCCATCATCAAATCCACGATAGAATAAAATCTAATTATTCGCTAGAGAAGTTATTTGATAATCTTTATTTCGATTTGAAAAGTCCGTGCAACTGGGCGTCTATGCTATTAATAATAATACCCAAATCTTCCGGTTTTTCAGAAAAGTTATTAGTATCTACATCCACCACAAGAATCTTTCCTTGGTCATACGTTGATATCCACGCTTCATACCTGTCGTTCAATCTTTTTAAATAATCCAAACGAATACTTTCTTCATAATCTCTACCTCTTTTCTGTATTTGATTAACCAGAGTTGAAACAGAAGCTCGTAGATAAATTAACAAATCCGGTGGATTGATAAAAGATTCTTGAAGTTTGAATAACGAAAAATAGGTTTCAAAATCTCTTGAAGTCATCAACCCCATAGAATGAAGATTAGGTGCAAAAATATATGCATCTTCATATAGAGTTCTATCCTGAATAGTTGGTTTTTTTGATTTTGAAATTTCTTGAATTTTACTAATTCTACTGGTTAAATAATATACTTGAAGGTTGAATGACCATCGTTGCATATCGTTATAAAAATCATTCAGATACGGGTTGTCATCAACATCTTCAAAATGAGTTTCCCAATGGTAATGTTTTGCTAATAAGTTGGTGAGAGTTGTTTTTCCCGAACCTATATTTCCAGCTACCGCTACTAACATAATTCTAATTTTTTTGAAAGACTAAAAATACAAAAAAAATACAGAACAATATCTTATAAAATTAACGATTGAAAAAAAAGAAATAATTATTGAATCGACTCAATTGTTAACTCATTGTTTTCATTTACAATATAAATGGTATTGTTTTCAATTCTAACTGATTTTACAAAGTCGTAAATTTCAGGTTTATACGTGCTTTTTTCTAGAGTTAAAAAATCATAGCTTTCAATTTGTTTTGCAGAATTCACGTAAATCAAAAATTTTTCTTTTACCTGGAATGTTTTAAGACCAAGTATTGGTATTGTTTTTATATACGTGCCATAAATATCAAAAACCAATATACCTTTCCCAAAGTCATTTAAGTATAATCTATTGTTGTATTCTGTCATAAAATTCGGCTGAATATCAATATTTAACAAATTTTTGATATGAGGAGATGAATTGGTAATTGTATTATTTTCTATTCTGTACAGTTGAAATTTAAGTGGATTATAAAACCAAATAGAATTATTGTATGAAGCACAAACCAAAGAGGTTTCTTCTAAACTAACTTCATTTATTTCTGCTTCCTTAATCCATTCCGAAAGATTATTATCCAATAGAGTTATTTTTGAAAAATCTTTATAAAAAACTATAATTTTTAGTGGATTAGATGCATCAACACTCGAAATTTTACCAAGTAAATTGTTGCTGTATGAATATAATTTGTGGCTATTCTTGTCGTATTTTATAACTTGATTGTTAGTGATGTCGAAAAAATTACCGTTGATATCAGTTGTAAAAATCTCACCTTTTAATATAGTTTCGTTGGATTGGGTAAACCCAAAAAAACTTTTAAAAATTAATGTTAAAACTATAAAATGTTTCATGTCTGGCTAATATTTGTGTGTATATCAATAGTTATTCCATTTTTAAAAGTTCATCAACAATTTTACGGTCGTTTGATAACCTTGGTACTTTGTGTTGACCCCCAAGTTTATTATTCTTTTTTAACCATTTGTAAAACGTATTTTCAGGAACAACAATAATTTCGGGGAATCCTAAAACCATGTTTTTATATCTTTTAGCTTCATAGTCGGAATTCAAACTTTTTAAATTGGTATCAAATACTTCTGCAAAATATTCCAAATTCTCCGGAGGGTGGTTAAATTCAATTATCCATTGATGTTTCCCACTTTGATTGTTAGAAAAATAGATGGGGGCAGCAGAATAATCACGGATAGTTGACTTTGTTTTGTTACATGTATTTTCAAATGCCATTTCAACATTTTCAATGATTAACTCCTCACCAAAAGCATTAATAAAATGTTTGGTTCTTCCGGTTACTTTTATTCGAAAAGGATTCAATGAAGTAAATTTAATGGTATCCCCAATAACATATCTCCATAGTCCAGCGTTTGTAGTAATAACCAACGCATAATTTGTGTTTAGTTTTACGTTTTCAAGTGTTATCGTTGGTGGATTTTCTTGATGAAAAAATTCCATCGGAATGAATTCATAATAAATTCCGTAATCCAACATCAACAGCATTTCATCAGAATTCGATTGATCTTGAATCCCAAAGTAACCTTCAGAAGCGTTGTAATTTTCATAATAATTAACTTTTCCTTTATCAAATATTTCGTCAAACTGAGTCTTGTAGGGTAAAAAATTAACTCCTCCGTGCATATACAATTCAAGATTGGGCCACACTTCGTGAATAGATGATTTATTCGTTAAACTTAATATCTTATTCAGTAAAATTAGTGTCCAAGAAGGAACCCCAGAAATATTTGAAACATCTTCATTTATAGTCATTTGAGCCATTTTATCAATTTTGGATTCCCACTCAGCCATCAAAGCCACCTCAAGTGCAGGTACTCTCCTGTGTTCAACCCAAAACGGAAAGTTTTTCATGATAATTGCAGATAAATCACCATAGTAGGACGTTTGATTAAATTCATTAATTTGACTACTACCTCCAACTACCAAGGTTTTACCAAGAATTAACTTGCTGTCGATGTGGTTGTTATGATAAATGGAGAGCAAATCTTTTCCACCTTTGTAGTGACAATCTTCTAATGATTCATTGCTAATAGGAATAAACTTACTTTCTCCGCTAACTGTACCCGAAGATTTTGCAAACCATTTAATATCTGAAGGCCAAAAAATATTTTGCTCTCCGCAACGAGTTCTAAAAATATCTTTTTTCATGCTTTCATATTCTTGTAACGGAATTCTGCTCGAAAACTCTTTTGGATTTGATATGCTTTGAAAATCATATTTTCTTCCCCACTCCGTGTCCTTTGCTTCGTACAATAATTTTTGGAGTAAGTCATTCTGTACATCAATAGGGTATTTGATAAACAAATCCATTTGATGAATTCGCTGTTTGATTATCCAAGAAAAAACTGAATTGATTAATTCCACAGCCTTACATTAATAAGTTATGTTAAAGTTAACGGTTGAATTTTAAAAAATTTCATTCTTTAATTTTTTTTTTAGAAAATAGAAAAATAAATTTGGTAGAATGTATATAGGAACTCTAAATAAAATGCAAACCCAATTAACCGATTCGGTTACTTATTCACTTCCAATCGGAGAAGAATTAATTGGGTTGAACAAATGTATTGGAAATGAAATTAGCTTTAAATTCACAAATCGGATTGTTTGTGTAGAATGTGGAAAAGACACAATTAAGTCATTCAATCAAGGGTTTTGTTACTCGTGTTTTAAAAAATCTCCTGCTGCTGCAGACTGGATTATTCACCCGGAATTATCTAAAGCACATTTGGGAATAGAAGATAGAAATTTAGACTACGAAAAAGAGGTTCAACTTAAACCTCATATTGTATATCTATCTAAAACCAGTGGGATTAAAGTTGGAATGACCCGTGAAAGTCAAGTCCCCACCCGATGGATTGATCAAGGAGCAGTTGAAGCAATTCCCATTGCAAGAACTTCTAACAGATATTTAGCAGGAATGATTGAAGTGGATTTAAAAAATCATTTTGCCGATAAAACCAACTGGAAACAAATGTTAATGAATTTTTGTGGAAACGAAGACATACTTCAAGAAAAAGAAAAAATTAAAACCTTTCTTCCTAAAGAATATCACCCGTATCTTTTACCTGAGAATAACATTACAAAAATAAACTATCCCGTACTAAAATATCCAACATCAATTGTGAGTTTTAGTTTTGATAAAAATCCAGAATATTCCGGAAAATTAATCGGTATAAAAGGGCAGTACCTCTATTTTGAAAATGGTATTGTTTTAAATATTAGAACTTTTACCGGGTATGAAGTAGAACTCTGTATTTAATTCTAATAAACTTATTTCAGATACCTGAAATCGTGGTTATTTTTTATGTTCTGAAGTGCCTGATAAATTAATTTAATTACATTTTCAACATCGTCTCTGTGAACCATTTCAACAGTTGTGTGCATATATCTCAAAGGTAGAGATATTAATGCTGAAGCAACTCCTCCCGTTGCATAGGCAAAAGCATCTGTATCTGTACCTGTAGCTCTACTAGCAGCCGCTCGTTGAAACGGAATTTTATTTTTCTTAGCTGATTCTTGAATTAATTTGAGTAGATTGTTCTGAACAGCTGGACCAACAGTTAAGACAGGACCTTTACCTGCATGATTATCGCCGCTGTCAATTTTATTAATCATAGGAGTTTGAGTATCGTGGCAAACATCAGTTACAATAGCAACATTGGGTTTAATGTTTTGAACCATCATCTCCGCTCCACGTAAGCCCACTTCTTCTTGAACTGAATTTGTTATATATAACCCGAATGGAAGTTTGATTTTATTTTCTTTTAATAATCGGGCAACCTCAGCAATCATAAACCCGCCAATTCTATTGTCTAATGCTCTGCCAACAAAATATTTATTGTTTAAAATCATAAATTCATCTTCATAAGTGGCAACACAGCCCACATGAATACCAAGTGCTTCAACCTCTTCTTTTGTACTGCAACCACAATCCAAGAAAATATTATTTAACTGTGGAGCTTCTTCTTTTCCGGAAGTTCTGGTGTGAATAGCAGGCCAACCAAAAACAGCTTTAACCATACCTTTTTCAGTATGAATATTAACTCGTTTAGAAGGGGCAATTTGATGGTCTGAGCCTCCGTTTCTTCTCAAGTAAATAAATCCTTTATCAGTAATGTAATGAACAAACCAAGAAATTTCATCAGCATGTGCTTCAATGACAATTTTATATTTCGCCTTTGGGTTTATTATGGCGGCAACAGAGCCATACGTATCAACCATATACTCATCAATATAGGGTTTAATGTATTCCAACCAAAGCTTTTGTCCTTTTGATTCAAAACCGGTTGGTGATGGATTGTTTATGTAATTTTTTAAAAAAGTGAGCGACTTATCTGTTAAAATAGACTTTTTGTTCGTTTTTGAAGATTTTTTAGCCATACGTATTCTTTTTAATTTGAAGAACGTAAAGTTAACCTCTTTTTTATAAAAAGAGTATTTTTGATTCTGATGAATTTTGATGAAAGTTATATGTCCAGATGCCTTGATTTGGCAAAACTTGGAATGGGAAAAGTTGCTCCAAATCCGATGGTTGGTTGTGTAGTTGTACATAATGGTAATATCATCGGTGAGGGTTTTCATCAACAATACGGGGGCAATCATGCTGAAGTAAATGCAATTCAAGCAGTAAAAAATAAATCTCTTTTAAAAGAATCCACCCTTTATGTAAATCTTGAACCTTGTGCTCACTTTGGTAAAACCCCACCTTGTGCCAATTTAATTGTTGAACACAATATTCCAAGAGTGGTTATAGGTTGTGTCGATTCATACTCTGAAGTTTCAGGTAAAGGAATTGAAAAATTACAAAATGCCGGAATTGAATTAACGGTGGGTGTTTTAGAAAACGAATCGCTGGAATTAAACAAACGTTTTTTCACTTTTCACAACAAAAAAAGACCTTATATAATTTTGAAATGGGCAGAAACTAAAGATGGTTTTTTTGATGTAGATAGGGGTAATGAGATTGCTGGTTTGACCCGAAATAATGTTGACAACTGGATTACAAACGACCTGAGTAAAAAATTGGTTCACAAATGGAGAAGTGAAGAAATGGCAATCATGGTTGGAACAAACACAGCGTTAAACGATAACCCAAGACTTACTGTTAGAGAATGGAAAGGGGAAAATCCTACACGGATAGTGATTGACTTACACGATAGACTTCCTCAATCGCTAAATATTTTTGATAAAAGCATACCAACTATTGTTTTTTCTCTAAATAAAGAAACCTCAACCAACAACTTAACTTATGTGAAAATTAATGATACAAAAACGCTTTTAAAAGAAGCACTAAACGAATTACACAAGAGAAACATTCAATCAGTAATTGTTGAAGGTGGCGCTACTTTATTGCAATCGTTTATCGACCAACAATTATGGGACGAAGCACGAGTTTTTATTGGAAACAAAAAGTTTACTACAGGATTAAAAGCTCCAAGTTTAAAAGGTAATTTAGTGGCTGAAGAACAGATTGACGTTGACCACCTAAAATGGATAGTTAATAACTGATAATGAAACTTGGACACCTACCTAACCATATCTTCAGCTTCTCAAGGAATTTACAAAGAAAAAGGAAGTAAGTTTTTGGCTTTTGCTTTTCCCATTTTTAGCGAAGAAGAATTTAAAAATCACCTAAGTCATTTAAAAAAAGAATACCACGATGCCCGACACCATTGTTATGCTTTTAAATTGGGTTTAACCGAAAACGAATACCGCTATAGCGATGACGGTGAACCTAACAATTCGGCTGGAAAACCTATTTATGGGCAGATTCTATCAAAAAACCTGACTAACGTTGGTATTGTGGTGGTTCGTTATTTTGGTGGAACTAAATTGGGTGTTGGAGGACTTGTTACCGCTTACAAAGAAGCTGCTGCAGATACATTACAAAATGCAACTATTATAAATCGAACAGTCAATAACTTTTATCAAATTTTGTTCGATTACGCAATAATGAGTGATGTGATGAATTTTATTAAGAAACAAAATTTAAAGGTTTCTAAACAAATTTTTGAGGAGCATTGTCTAGTTGAATTTGGAATAAGAAAGACCGAAGCTAATTCTGTGGTAAATGAGTTAGAAAAAATAAATGGTATAAATATAAAACTTGTGAGGAATCAATAACTTTTAGAAAAGCAACTATTTATTGTTAAGTTTCGTCTAACTTATATCTGTTTTGTACTATGTTTCAATACTTTGCCTTATAGTCTATGAGAAAAATATTTCTACTCATATTTGTCTTACTATCATCCATTGATTGTTTTTCGCAAAACTGGATAAATTCTGCAGGAGGAAACAGTAATGATGAATCGTATGACGTTGAAGTTGATAACTCAGGTTTTATATACACTACAGGCTATGTTACTAGTTCAACTGTATTTGGAGGAACGATAAACTTAACTACTAATGGATTTAGCGATATTTACGTATCTAAAAGCGATTCCAATGGCAATTTTTTATGGGCAAAAGTTTTTGGAGGTACTCAAGCCGATAGAGGTTATGATATAGCAATTGATAATTCTGGAAATATTTATGTAACAGGTTATTTTATAGGTACAGCCAATTTTGGAAGTGTTACTCTTACTTCTGTTGGCAATTCTCAAGATATATTTATTTTAAAATTAGATACTAATGGCAATGTGATTTGGGCAAAATCAGAGGGAGGGAATGAAGGAGATACTGGATATGGTGTTACTGTAGATAATTTAGGCAATGTAATAATTACAGGTCAATTTAAAGGGAATGCACAAATTGGTTTGAACAATTTTTCCAGTTCAATTGATCCAATTACAGGATTACCAACCTTTGATATGTTTGTTTCAAAATATGATTCTATTGGAAACAATCTTTGGTCATTACAAGGTGTTGCAAAATATGATGACAGGGGATTAGCTTTAAAAACCGACCAAAATAATAACATTTACATAACAGGTCAGTTTTCAGATACATTAACAATAGCCGGGGCAACACATAATAACACTATTTTTAATGCCGGCATGTTATTAAAGTTAGATGCCTTAGGAAATGAAGTTTGGTTTAAAAGACTTGGGGCAACACAAACATTAGTTTATGATGTTGAAATTGATAACAATGGAGATGTTTACATTACCGGAGATTTTATGGGACAGATGGCAATCATTTCATCGAATGGTATCAACTTTTTAAATGGCAATTATACCTATCGAATCTTTCTAATAAAGTTTACTCCTTCAGGTGATATTATTTGGATGCAGGAAGATGATTCTGATTCACCCGTTTCATCTTCGGCATTAACACTTGATTCAAATCAAGACCCATATATATCTGGAACCTTTAAATGTGTTTTTAATGAATATGCTGATACGTTAGGTTCAGGTCTGTTTAATTCTGTAGGGTATAATGATGTTTTTATTACTAAATATGATAAATTAGGTAAAAGAAAATGGATGAAACAATATGGAGGGCCACTCGATGATTATTGTTCAGGCATTGCAATATCACATATAAATAATCCAATTATTTCCGGTGGATATACTGAATATTTTAATTATCCCATTGGATCAACTTTTTCTACTTTTTCTGGTATAAATCAAATTTTTCCAGTCTATAATTGGAGCACAACTTGTCCAAAATCTAATTATAAATATTTAAATGCAGTTGGCTCAAAAGATGTTTTTGTAGGGAAACCAGTTGATTTAACTATCCCTCATTATTATTATTATGAAAAATCATCTTGTTTCAACTCAAGTATTCCTTGTCTTGAAAATACTTGTCCAGATTCCTTAACTTTTTGTGGAAATGGTAGTATTAGAGATTATACGAACACCGTACGCGATGGGTATCATTTAGATGTTTATAACGCTAATCCTAATTATCATCACGGACCCTATTTTGATTTTTTATGGAGTAATGGAGATACACTTAATTCAACAAATATATACACTACAGGCAATTATTGGGTTAAAACTGAAAGAATAGATGGATGTTTAATAAAAAAAGATACCGTATTTGTAACTGTAAATCCAATACCACAATTACCTCACTTAACAGATGATCATAATTTTAATATACAAAAGTATCCTAACTACAACAAAATCACATTGTGTTTTCCTGATACAGCAACAACATGGTTTGGAAACTTAGACACAACATATCAATTTTCTTTTACTACACCATCAGGTACTACTTTTACTGATTCTCTACCACACCAAATATTTGAAGCAGGAAATTATACTGTTTCGGTTTTAGATACTAATAATTGCACTAAATCAGCAACTTTAATCTTAAAATACGATTATCCAAATACCGATACAATTATTCCTTATATATTACAACTTGATGACACCATTTGTAAAGGTAAACAAATTAGCTTTATTGTTGCTGACTCAATAACAAATCCATCAGGGAACCCAACTGCTTATTGTTCAAATATAGTGTCTCAAAATTGGAATATTAGTTCTGGATTTTCATGTTTGACAGGCAGTTTCTATCCGACAGTTTCAGGGTGGTATAACATTAATGTTGAATTTGTAATAGGTTATTCAAACCAATGTGGAATTGATACTACACATTATTTTTTACAAGATTCATTTTATATTCATGTAAATCCTTTACCAACAGTTAGTTATAATTTAGGAGGCGATCCTTTGATGTGTCCAGGAGATACTTTTAATGTATGGACAAATAATGTAATTCCAGGCTTTACTTGGGGAGGTCCAGGAATTGTATTGGTAACCTTAGACGGTGATTCTATTTTTGCTAACCAACAAGGGAATTACAGTTATAGTGGAACATTTACTGATTCAATTACTGGTTGTTATAAATATTTCAATAAAAATTTTCATGTTTCAGTTAAACCTAATCCAACTATTATAAGTAATGTTCCTGACAATATTATTTGCCCTGGCGATTCTATTCTTTTAACTTGTCAGCAAAGTGGTGTTTCTTATGAGTGGGTTGGACCCCAAGGAAACGTTATAGGAAATACACAATCGATTTGGGTTGATGTTCCGGGCTTTTATCATTGTATTTTAACAGATAATGATTTATGTGTTCTAACATCGAATACCATTGAGTTGAAGGAGTATAACACACCATTTATACTAGTAGATCCAGGAACTGAATTGTGTCACTCAGGTTCTATAGAATTAACAGTATTTTATACGGGATCACCTACGATTCAATGGCAACCAATTCCAGCAAATTCATCAAATGACCCATCAATTGTAGTTAATCAACCTGGAGTATATTATGTTGAAGTTACCCAATGTGGGTTTACTGTACGAGATAGTGTTACAATTACTACTGCAAACATTAATGCGTCAATTACACTCATTACTGATTCAATAATTTGTCCTGGAGATACTGCAATTTTAACTACTAACTCTGGTATGGCTGGGTATGAATGGCAACCTTCAAATTTTTATGGACAAACGCTTTTAACCACTGATACAGGCTATTATTATGTAACTCTTACTGAACCTTCAACAGGATGTACTGCTGTTTCTGATACAGTTCATATCACATTTCATCCGGGAGGAATCCCTCCAAACATTCAAAATATTACAATATGTTATGGTGATACGGCATTCTTAGAAAACATTAATAATGGATTGAATACCAATTGGTTTGTTGATTCTTTGTCCCCTATTCCATTTGCTACAGGAAATCAAATTTCCCTACTAAACATAGTTGGTGATACGACTATTTATGCTGAAAATTTTGATACCAATTGTACTAGTTTAAGAGTTCCAGTTTCTATATCAATAAGTAAGGCTTCTTTTGTTCCTGAAATTTACGGAAACAATATAATATGTTATGGCGACACACTTTTGTTATCTACTAGTTTTATTCAAAATGGAATTTACGAATGGAATGGACCTAATGGCTTTGTTTCAAATCAAAATCCACTAATTATTTATCCTTCAGATACAAGCGATGCTGGAATTTATAGTTTATGTGTTTCTGACGGAATTTGTTCTAGCAACGACACAAGTATTTTAATTTCAGTTTTAAATCCATCGCAACTTTTACTTAATTATCAAGATACTATTTGGAAATGTACTACAGATTCTGTACTAATTACAGCTTCTGGAGACATTCAAAATATTAATTGGAACAATGGTTTTAGTAGTGATTCAACCTATGCTTATTATCCAGGTATGTATTATGCTATTGGAATTGACTCAAATGGATGTTCAGTTTATTCTGACACATTGTATGTTTTTAACTTTTTTGTTCCACTACCAATTCATACAGACACTACTATATGTTACGGTGATAGTGTACTATTAACTTCATCTAATAATGCTATTTTATATTGGTATGATTCCAATTATAACTTGATTGATATTGATTCAACTTATCAAACACCAGCACTTTTTAGTTCAACTTATTATTTTTCAACTATTACAGATAGTAATGGTTGTGAAAGCCCAGAAACGATGGTAACCATTTATGTTACACCTGCAAATGGGATTCCAACTATTTATGGAGATACTATATTATGTGAGGGAGAAGCACTCTATCTAGGTACAGATATTCTTCCTGGTGCAACATACCAATGGAGCAATACTGTTTCCATTTTAAGTAATTTAGACAATCTCTATATTTCGCCTGTTTCAACATCTCATTCCGGCTATTATTATCTTACGGTTTCAGGTGTAAACTGCATCAATTCACAAGGGGTGGTTTATATTGAAGTAATTGAGAAAGCTATATCACCAACAATATTAGGAGACACTATCTATTGTACTTCAGATACTTTAATATTATTTTCGAGTGATACGTTGAACAACAGTATTTGGTATGATTCCCAATTTAATTGGTATAATCAAGATAGTCTGGTTTTATTCAATTTAAGTACTAACAATTCTGGAAACTATTATTTATTTAGTGAAGATAGTAATGGATGTATTTCTTATCCTGACACAATTGCCATTACAATATTGGAAGCCCCACCAACGCCTATAATTTACGCTAATCAATATTATTGTTCGGGCGATTCTATTTCCATTTCAACAGATTCAACAGCCTATTTATTAAATTGGACTGGACCGAACTCTTTTTCTAGTGCTAGTTTTAGTAATATAATACTAAATTCTACAGAAAATAATTCTGGCATTTATTTCGTAACGCTTACTGATACTAATGGTTGTAAATCAACAGGTTTTAAGGAAATTACTGTTAGTAATTATCCTTCGATTAATCTCGGAAACGATACTGTTTTTTGTTACGACTCCCTAAATAATTATATTTTGATGGTTGACACCATTTATGATAATTATCTATGGCAAGACGGTTCTACAAATTACTTTTATTCAGTAAATGAACCTGGTAATTATTTTGTTACTGTTCAACTTGGCTCGTGTATTACAACAGATACAATTAATATTCAAATTGACAGTTGTTTAATAAATATTGTTCCAAATATTTTTACTCCAAATGGAGATGGAATAAATGATTATTTTATAATTGAAAATGTTGAACGCTATCCAAATAATCAGTTAGAAGTTTTTAATAGATGGGGAAAAATTGTTTACAAAACCAACAATTATAAAAATGATTGGAGTGGTAGCGGACTAGCAACGGGTACTTATTATTATGTATTTGTTCCAAACGATCCTTTAGGGAAAATAAGTATTAAAAAAGGTTATGTTTCCATAATGTATTAGCAGATCATTAATTTGCAGTATAATCCACCACTTTTAAATCCAGATATGCAGCAACTTGATTGGCTAAGTATTGTGTTTCTTCATAATCTCCTTTAAAAACAAATACTTTCTTTTTTGCATCTTCACACAAAAACAAACAAAATTTGTAATCACTAAAGTTGCTTGTACAGCTTTTATTTCCCATTAATTTAGGAGAGCTTACTGTTTTAGCAAATTTTACTTTGGTTAAGGCAATGTAATTTAAATTCGGTAAGGGTTTCCATTCACCCACATTCAGACCAAAGAAACGAACAACAATTCTATAGCATTTTTTTCTTTGTCTAACCAAAGGTATTTTGATTTAAACATTGTTTTATTCTCGATCTAAAACAATATTTTTTACCATAATAAAAGTTGCTTGCTCGCCAATAGGCAATTCAAATTCAAAACTATGGGATTTATACCCCACAGCAGAAACAGTAGTAGAATATTTGATATTTCCAGGCAATGTAACTAAAAACTCTCCGGTTTCTTCGGTTGAAACTTTTGCAATCACTTCACCTTTAGCATCTTTAAACTCAAGCTCAGCCTCAATTTTTTCTCCATCTAAACTTGCAGAAATATTTCCTTTAACAATAGATAAGTTTTTTTGTGTTCCTTTTAGTAAATCATAATTTTTCATTTCAATTCGGTAGATATCTCTCTCTCCCAACCCGTCTTCTCTCACTGTAGAGTAGTGAGCTATTTTGCCATCAGTACTTAAAACAAAGTGCACATCATCATCAACTGTATTTATCGGATATCCTAAATTTTCAGGGGTTGACCATGTTCCATCAGCTTGAAGTTTAGATGAAAAAATATCATACCCTCCCATAGAAAGGTGCCCTTTTGAACTAAAAAACAAGGTTTTTCCGTCGGGATGAATAAAAACTGAGATTTCATCTTCGAGCGTGTTGATGACAGATCCCAAATTTTTTGGTTCACCCCATAAGGTCCTAGAAATTTTATCTACAACATAAATATCTCCCTTACCTAAAGCTCCATATTTTTTACCTTCTCTTTCGCTTACAAAGTACATCTTTTTTCCATCTGAAGATAAAGTTGCAGAACTCTCAAAGTAGGAAGAGTTTATTTGTTTGTCTAGAGCAACCGGTTCACCCCATGCTCCTGACCTTCTTTTCTTTGACACAAAAATATCTCCGATATATACACTGCCATCATTTCTGTAAATATAAATCTGATTTCCATCGGGTGAAATGCTTAAACTGGCATCGTGTGCTTCTGAGTTTAGTTTTCCTTCAATTGGGTTGGCTTTTGTCCATTCGTTGTTTGCTGAATCCCAGTTTGATAAATATATATCTTCAAAGTACTTGTAATCTCCGGCTTTGTCAACACCACCGCCTTTTGTGTCTGATCTTCTTGATGTAAATATCATGGTTTGACCATCGAGTGTAATTGATGGAGAGTAATCTCCACCTCTGGAATTGATGTTTTTTCCAACGTTAACAATGCTAACATCAACAGGTGCCAACATCATTTTTTTTGCAAATTCAACTTGAGCAATAATTCGGTCAGCATTATACAATGGATTTACTTTTTTAACACTGCTTTTGTATTCTTTTAACGCTTCTAAAGCTTTATCCAGTTGATTATTTCTGTGTAGAGCGTATCCCAATTTGTAGTTTATTTCTGGAGTTATTTTGGTGTTAATTTTTTTTGCATTTTCAATATATTCAACTGCCAATTGCCATTCTTTTAAATCTAAATAACATTCACCAATGCGGTAGTTTATCATGGCATCGTTTGTAAATGATTTGAGCAATTCTCTGTAGATGTTTAATCCTCCCCTGATGTTACCGTTTAAGTATTGATGACGGGCTTCACTCATCTTCATTTTATAGATAACCTTATTGGGTTTACTTGAATTGCCTTCTTGGGCAAGAATATTTAATGATGTGATTACAAAAATCAGTATGAATATTCGGCTAATAAGTTTCATTGTTCTAATTAATTATTGTTGGGAAACAAAAATAATGAATAAGATGGAATAGAAAAATTATAGTTTACACTTCAATAGCTTAAATATTAACATTTTCAGATAAAAATTCTAAAAATAAATTCAATGCTCTTCGTTTTTCGGCAGTAAAATGATAACTGATATCGTTGGTCAAATAATTTAACATTTGCTCGTTGGTTAATTGAGTAGATTCGTTTAAAGATATTGATTCTGAGATGTGTTCTACTCCAAAATTTAGTGCCTGATTCAATTCCGATACAAATTCATCAGGAATTTTTTTATTGGATACCCAGCAAGCAAAAGCAAATGGTAGTCCGGAAAATTTATTCCATTCTTCAGCCAAATCATAGGTATATTGAAATTTCCCGTCTAAATTAAAGGTTCTATCCCCAATTATAATAGCAGCTGTACTGCCTTTTACTAAATCTTCATAACCAGGCTCTGCATGAGAAAAATTAGGATTGATGTTCCAAAATTTTCTAGCTAAAATTTGAACTAAATTTATTGATGTTTTCGATTGATAATCGAGCAAAACATTGGTTATTTCATTCAAAGGAACTTTACTTACCAAAAGAACCGACTTTACTTTTTGTTTTGCTCCAATACAGTAATCGGTTAAAATATGATAATTTTTTAATTGAGGGAGTATTGCAACAGGAACCAAACCAATATCCACTTCATTACTCAACAGTTTTTTTGCACATATTGAGGGAATGTCATTGCATAAATCGATTTTTGAAAATATTGAACTATTCATTAATCCATATAAAAATGGAAGTGTGTTTGAATACGAAACTATCGAAATTTTTATTTTCAACTTAACTTTAGATGAGTTGGCAAATTTACAATTTTGAAAACCAGAGTACAAAAAAATTAGATGTCAAGATTCTTTAATTCTTTGCATCATTATCTAAAGCATTTTGAGTTGAAATTGTAGCAGCTACAACTGAAACTATTGATACAAACCCTGCAAGGGTTACACCACAAAATGGAATTAACATAAATAATGAAAATAAAAATCCGTTAGCAATTGCAATTCCTTTATGGTTACGAATAAACTGAACACTTTGACTGATGTTGAATCTTTTTTGTTCTAAGGTATAATCCATAAATGAAAACCCATAAAAATAAGAAGAAACAAAAAACAAAAAAATAGCCCCCAATTGCCCGACAATTGGTATAAAGCTCAACACAAAAACTGCTATCATATACCCAATTTCTATGAATAGATTACGTGTTGCAATCAAAACACCACGAACAATGTCCCGCATAAGTTGGTCTGCATCAAAAGGTGTAGATATTCCGGTTAAAATTTCAGTTGTTTTTTCAGATAATATTGAAAACACTGGAGACATCAACACGATAACAATGAAACCACCCAAATATGAAAAGATAAAGAAAAATAAGATTTTAAAAACCAACCAAATAAATCCTGACAAAAAGCCTTGAACATAAGCCGCTCCAAAATATTCTGCATTTTCATTGTTTAGGTATCCGAAAACCCAGTCCTTCACAAGTTCAGTTAGATGATTAACAGCCGAAAAACCACCAAAAAACAACAATACATTCAAAACAATCGGGAAAACAAAAAACCACCAAAGTCCTTTTGAAAAAATGATTTCAATGGCTTTTCCGTATGTAGAAATTCCTGTACCAAAATCTTTAAAAAAATTAGCCATACACGATTGTTTTTTCAAAGTTAAGAAAGATTGAAGCAACAACTTTCCTTTCACTCAATTTTCGATTTAAAATAATACTTTTGCATTCAATAATTTTTTTAAAATGAACCTCTCAACATTAACGGCAATTTCACCCATCGATGGAAGATATAGAAAATCAACAGAACTGTTGTCAGCTTACTTTTCAGAAGCGGCATTAATACAGTATCGTATTCGAATAGAAATTGAATATTTTATAGCTCTTTGTGAACTTCCGTTACCTCAATTAAAAAATTTTGATAAAAAAAACTATCCTTCTCTCAGAGCTATTTTCCAAAATATTTCTGAGGCTGATGTTTTGTCTGTTAAAGAAATTGAAAAGGAAACCAATCACGATGTTAAAGCTGTAGAATATTTTATCAAAAGAAAATTTTCGGAAATCGGTATAGACTCATCTTATCACGAGTTTATTCATTTTGGACTAACCTCACAGGACATTAACAACACTTCTGTTCCACTTTTATTAAAAGAAGCCGTTGAATCTGTATATTTTCCTACTTTGAACAAAATAATAGAAAAATTAAAGTTACTTTCCACAGAATGGTCGGAAATACCAATGTTAGCCAGAACCCATGGGCAGCCTGCATCGCCAACAAAACTAGGGAAAGAATTTTATGTGTTTGTTGAACGAATTGAAAAGCAATTAGAACATTTTAGAACTATTCCCTATTCAGCTAAATTCGGAGGAGCTACAGGTAACTTAAATGCTCATCAAGTAGCATATCCTGAAACAGACTGGATTGGCTTCTCAAATAGATTTGTGAATCAGCAATTGGGGTTAAACCGCTCTAAAACAACAACTCAAATTGAACATTATGACAACCTGGCTGCCATGTTTGACGGATTCAAACGTATAAATACCATTTTAATGGATTTAAACCGAGATGTTTGGACTTATATTTCAATGGACTATTTCAAACAAAGAATCAATAAAAATGAAATCGGCTCATCTGCCATGCCTCATAAAGTAAATCCAATAGATTTTGAAAACTCCGAAGGCAATTTGGGTATTGCTAATGCGATTTTTGGACATCTTTCTGAAAAACTTCCTATTTCCAGACTTCAAAGAGATTTAACTGATTCAACTGTCATGAGAAATATTGGAGTTCCAATTGGACACACTATTATAGCATTTACATCATTGTTAAAAGGGCTAAACAAGTTGATTATAAACGAATCAAAAATACATACTGATTTGGAAGAAAATTGGTCGGTTGTGGCAGAAGCAATCCAAACAGTTTTAAGAAGAGAGGGATATCCAAAACCTTACGAAAAATTGAAAGAATTGACCCGAAAAAATGAAAAAATTACCCACTCATTAATTTCAGAATTTATCGATACATTAGAAGTTAGCACTTCTATCAAAAATGAGTTAAAAGAAATCACACCTTTTAATTATACAGGAGTGAAGTTGATTTAAGTTTGATGAAAAGCTTTTATAAAATAATCAGGTACGCCGTTAATTACAAAAGATATGCTTTGTTAAATATTGTGTTTAACATTTTAGCAGTAGTTTTTGAATTGCTTTCGATGTTGTTGTTTGTTCCTTTTTTGAACATTCTTTTTCAACAAACCAGCGAAACAATCACCGAAAAGCCAGTTTTTGGTTTAACAAAAGATTATTTTGAAAGTTATTTTAACTATACCATTAATCAGATAATCGTAGATAATGACAAAACAAAAGTTTTGCTTTTCGTTTGCACACTTGTTGGCGTATTGTTTTTCCTAAAAAATGTATTCAGGTATTTAGCAATTTACTTTATTGCAGTTTTAAGAACAGGTGTGGTGAAGGATATAAGAAATGAACTGCATACTAAAATTTTATCGTTACCACTTCTGTTTTATTCAGAAGAAAAAAAAGGAGATATTATTTCTAGGGTAACGACTGATGTTCAAGAAGTAGAATGGTCGATTTTAAACTCGTTGGAGCTGCTATTCAAAGAACCTATTTCAATCATTTTATCATTAACAGTGATGATAACTATGAATCCAGAACTTACCTTATTTTCATTGATTTTATTACCCAGTAGTGGATTTCTAATAGGCAAATTGGGTAAGAGTTTGCGACGCACATCTGGAAAATTGCAATCTCAAATGGGAGAATTATTATCAAGCGTTGAAGAAACATTGGGTGGATTAAGAATTATAAAAGCCTTTCATGCCGAACAAAAAATTGATTCAAAATTTCAAAACTTAAACAGCGACTACACATCACTGCATCTTAAAATGATTCGAAAAAGAGATTCAGCCTCTCCCATGAGTGAGTTTTTAGGTTCAACTGTAATGGTAATTTTAGCATATTACGGTGGCAGCTTGGTTTTAAACGGTGAAGAAAACTTCAGTGGCGGTGAATTTATCGGTTATATTATCATTTTTGCACGCTTGTTAAGCCCAATAAAAGCTATTTCCAGTGCATATTCAATCATTCAAAAAGGAGCTGCCTCAGTTGAACGAATAGAAGATTTAATGCAGGCTGAAAACAATATAAAAAATGTAGATAATCCGAAAGTGATAAACCAATTTAACTCAAGCATTTTATACAACAATGTGAGTTTTGCATATACCAATGAAAATGTTCTTCAAAACATAACCATTACTATAGAGAAAGGTAAAACCATTGCACTTGTGGGCGAATCTGGTGGTGGAAAATCAACTTTTGCTGATTTACTCCCTAGGTTTTATGATGTTTCTTCCGGAAGTATCGAAATAGATGGAACCAACATTAAAAATATTTCAATTGATAGTTTAAGAAAACTTATTGGAGTAGTTACACAAGAATCAATATTGTTTAACGACACTATTTACAACAATATAGGTTTTGGTGCTGAAAATCCTACTGAAGAACAAATTATTGAAGCTGCAAAAATTGCCAATGCACATGAATTTATCTGTGCTCAAGAAAAAGGCTACCAAACAAATATTGGAGATAGAGGTAATAAATTATCCGGCGGTCAACGGCAACGCATCAGTATCGCCAGAGCCGTATTAAAAAATCCTCCAATTTTAATTTTAGACGAAGCTACTTCAGCTTTGGATACGGAATCAGAAAAACTTGTGCAAGATGCCTTATTCAATTTGATGAAGAGCAGAACATCAATCGTCATAGCTCATAGGCTTTCAACCATACAAAATGCAGACGAAATTATTGTACTCCAAAAAGGAGCAGTGGTTGAAAGAGGAACTCATACAGAACTAATTAACCAACAGGGAGTTTATAAAAGATTGTATGATTTACAAGTTTTTTCTAACTAAAAAACACTATCTTTAAACAAAAAAATTATGTTAAAAAAATTTCCAATTTATCTTATCATTTCTGTTGCTTCTTTTTCATGCAGCACAGACACAACTCCTGATGTGGAATTAACTGATTCAACTGTGGTTAAAACAGACGATCCAAATGCTGAGTTTACTGCTGCTGATACTAGTGCCACAGGAGTTTACCAGGAAGAAGTTGACGAATCAAAAGAAATGACTCTCCAAGAGGCTATGAAAACTGAAAACTCAACCCCAAAAGTTGAAGAAGGAGGAATGTCGTTTTGTGACTGCGTTAAAAAACAGAAGAAACTTGAAAAAATTGTACTTGAATCTGAAGACGAAGCTGAATCTGACAAAGCTCTTGAAGAACTAAATACAATGAAAACAGGCGAATGTAAAATCTTGTTTGAAGGAAATCAATCTACTTTAGAGGCTAAAAAAGCCCACGAGAAAAAAGTAAAAGCGTGTTTATAAATTTTTAACTAAGGAGTTCTTCGTTAAAATTTACTAAATAAAGTTGCTTTTTAGCCCTTGTAACTGCTGTATATAACCATCTTACATATTCAGTATTAATCATCTCCTCGGAAAGATATCCTTGCTCAACAAACACAACGTCCCATTGCCCTCCTTGAGATTTATGACAAGTAACAGCATAAGCAAATTTTACTTGCACAGCTTGATAATATGGATTTTTACGAATCAACTCATTCCTTTTTTTCTTATTGGGTTCATACATATATTCTTCTGTAATTGCTTCGTAAAGCTCTTTAAACTTATCCTGTGGAAGTGAAGGAGATTCTGCCAAAATACTCTCCATTAAAATTTTAACTTCTAAATCTTTTTCATCAGGATAGTCAATCATTCGAATAACAGCAGTAATAAACCTAAATCCATAGCATTCCTCTTCACCTCTGATTTTTAGAATTTCAACTATATCTCCATTTGCTATAAATCCCGCTTTTGATGAGTCGTCTAGCCAGAAATAGTTGTTTTTAACTACCATCATATAATCTCCGGTGGCAATTTCTTCATCTAACCATTTTATTCTTGCTCTAATTTGGAGATTAAACAGGTTTGCTCGTTTGTTGCTTCGACAAATTACCATCACATTTTCTTGACCAAATTTATCGTATGTAGAGTTAAGTTCATCTTCAAGTTCAACCCCAGAAATTACCCGAACATCTTTTTCTGATTTCTTTAAACTAAACAATGGAAATTCAATGTTTTTTGATTCATTTTTGGTTCGTAATTCTGTTGCTAGCCTCAAAATACCCGATTTTTTTTCCTGACGTACAACCTCAGTTAGCACATTTCCAGATAAATTCAGTGAATAGGTTTGATATAAAAAGTCTTCATCAAGGGCAGGACTAGAATCTGCGCCAACCGGAGGAAGCTGGGCTTCATCTCCAATCAACATCAACTTGCAATTTTTACCCGAAAAAACAAATGTTAGTAAGTCGTCCAACAAACTTCTTTGATTTCCCCATGTATTACTAGGTATTCCACTTTCTAACCCTAGCATTGATGCCTCGTCAACTATAAAAAGTACATTTTGGAATTTATTTTCCTTAATTTGAAAGCGTGTGTAACCATCATTTCCTGATTTTAGCTGATAAATCATTTTATGAATGGTAAAAGCAGGCTGTTTTGAATACCCTGAAAGAACTTTAGCCGCCCTTCCTGTTGGAGCCAATAACACGGCATTTAGTTTAAATTCCGGAAGTGTTTTAACCAATGCTCCAACTATTGAGGTCTTTCCAGTTCCTGCATATCCTCTCAATAAATAAGTACTTTTGGGTAAATTCTGCATAACAAAATCTGTAATTTCACCAATAACCAACCTTTGATTTTTAGTTGGAACAAGCCCGAAATGAGCTAAAAAAGATTGGTAGAACAAATTATGCACAAACAAAAATCGAATAATTTTAGGTAAGAAAAGTAAAAGTTTATAAATTCATTAATTGACTAGTATAATTTTTAATTTTGAATTCCAATCGGATAAAAAAAATTGTAGATTTGTGAACATCAAAAAACATCAATAAGATATATCGTGATATGAAATTAATTATTCAACTTGTTCTGCTTGTAGCCTCCCTTGTTATGGGGTATATGGTTTACGACAGTATCAACAGTAAAATTGAACTTGAAAAAGAATTAAAAGAGAGAAAATTAGTTGTAATTGCTAGATTAGACCAAGTGAAAGAAGCCCAAATTAATTATAAAAAAGTGAGAGGGGAATATGCAAAGTCGTTTGACCAATTAAGAGATTTTCTAAATAATGATTCTTTGATTGTGATAAAAGCAATAGGTGAACTTCCTGATAGTTTGATTGGACAAGAAGCTAAAGCTCTTGCTATGGGTGTTATTGTTAGGGACACAAGTAAAATTGCTGTTCGTGAAGAAATGTTTAAAGGAAACTTCCAGCAAGTTGTTGATTCTTTAGATATTATTCCATTTTCAGGAGGAACAAAATTTACCATAAACGCTGGTGAAGTTGAAAAAGGAAAGGTGAAAGTGAAAGTTTTTGAAGTATCTGCCCCATATACCGAAATTTTTAAAGGTTTAAAAACAGATAATGAAGGTATTGATATGGCAAAATCTCTAACACTGGGCTCAATGACAGAGCCTTCTGTTAACGGGAATTGGGATTAATCATATTCTTAGTAAAATCAAAACTTTGGGATATGAATTTCATATCCCTTTTTTGTGTAATCGAAAAATGGCAAACTATCAAAAGCAAAAAAGTTTAATTGACAAATCATTTGTAGAATCTAGATTCAACAATTATCAGCTTTTTGTTCTCATCAGTAATTCAGAACTATCACTTACCGTTTTAGATTCAAAAAGCAGAACATTCATTGCCTTTGAAAATTATGTTATTAATGATGTTTATAGTGCATATTCATTGGTTGAAATTCTAAATTCAATACTCGCAGAAAACACTATATTATCAAAAAGATTTAATAAAAAGTCTGTTTCTTTTATAAGTAATAGATCTACTCTTGTACCTAAAGCATTATACAACCCAAACGAACTTAAAAAAGTGCATCAGTTTAATTTTACAACTTTTGAAGAAGATATTTATATGTCCGATTATATCTTAAACTTATCAGCCTATACAGTATTCAGTGTGCCGGATTTTCTTTTGAATACAGTAAATAAATTAGGAAATGTTGAAATTCATCATTTTTCAACCGCCCTGATAGAAAATAATTTAATCCATTCAAAAAGAAACAACCAATTGGAACAACTAGATGTACATATTCTACCACAAACATTTCAAATTTCGTATATCAACAACCAAACGCTTAAATATTACAACTCATTTGAATATCAAACCAGTGAAGATTTTATCTACTATTTGCTTTTTGTTTTGGAACAACTCAACATTAACAGCCACAATGCTACAATTCGATTAACAGGAGCAATAGACAAAAATTCAACACTATATGAATTGATGAAGAAATACCTGAAAAAGATTGATTTTATTGAAACTCCAAACGAACTCAATTACAGCCATGTATTTGAACAACTCCCTAAACATTATTATCATATACTTTTCAATCAATATTTGTGCGAATAATCTCAGGTTTACATAAAGGAAAATCTATTATTCCACCTAAAGGTTTACCAGTTAGACCCACAACAGATTTTGCTAAAGAAGCTTTATTTAATATCATCGAAAACCATTTTGAATTTGACCAACTTCACGTGTTGGATTTGTTTTCTGGCACCGGTAGTATTAGCTACGAATTTGCTTCACGTGGAGCAAAATCTATTATTTCAATTGAGCAAAACATAAACTGTTTCAACTTTATCAAAAACTCTGCTAAAGCTCTAAATTTAATCAGTATTGATGCATTTCGGCAAGATGTTTTTAAATTTTTGAATTCATCAAAAAATCAATACGATATTATTTTTGCAGACCCTCCCTATCACTTAAAAAACATTCCAGATGTTGTAACAAAAGTGTTTGAAAACAATTTGCTAAACGATAACGGGTGGCTTATTCTTGAACACGACAAAAGATTAGATTTTTCCATACATCCAAATTTTTTGCAACATAGAAAATACGGTCATGTGAATTACAGCTTCTTTAAAAAAAAGGACTAATTGCTAAACACTTATTCTTATAAAAAAATCTGGCAAATTGCTTTCCCGATTATAATCAGCGGAATAGCCCAAAATGTAGTAAACGTAACTGACACTGCATTTCTTGGTCAAGTTAGCAACACCGCAATGGGAGCAGCAGGAAATGCCGGAATTTTTTATTTTATTTTAGCAATTACGGGGATGGGCTTTAGCTTAGGCGCTCAAATTGTTATCGCCAGAAGAAACGGCGAAGGTAATCTGCTGGAAATTGGGAAAATAGTTGACCATATTTTCTATTTTATTATCCCTCTTGCCATACTACTATTTGGTTTGGTTCAATTTTTTTCAGCAAATTTCTTTGAATCTTTGGTTCGTTCAGAATCTATATTGAAACATTCTATAGATTTTATTAATGTGAGGATTTGGGGGATTTTATTCGCATTTTTAAATTTCACATTCAATGCATTTTATGTGGGAATAACTCGAACAAAAATTCTTAGCATAAGCACAATTATTATGATGCTTGTTAATGTAATTTTAGACTATACTTTAATTTTCGGAAATTTCGGAATGCCCGAAATGGGTATAAAAGGTGCGGCTCTAGCATCTGTTATTGCTGAAGGCTCGTCATTTTTGTTTATATTCATTTACACAATAAAAAAAGTTGACATCAACAAATACAACCTTTTCGGTTTTCAAAAATTCGAATTAAAAACCATGAAAAGATTGATTAACGTCAGCTTACCTGTAATGCTGCAAAATTTTATAGCCATTGGCTCATGGTTTATCTTTTTTATCATAATTGAAAAAATGGGCGAAAAAGAACTTGCAATTTCTCATATTGTAAGAAGTATTTATATGGTAATGATGATACCCCTTTTTGGACTTAGTAGCGCAACCAATACCTTGGTGAGCAATCTCATTGGTGAAGGAAAACAAAATGAAGTTCTTGGAATAATCAAGAAAATTGTAATTATGAGTTTCGGATTTACTTTTATTTTATCACTAATCTGTTTCTTTTTTCCCGTTTGGATTATTGGTTTCTACACGAATGATCAACAACTCTTAGTTGAGACTATTGATTCACTCCGTATCGTGAATCTTACAATGTTTTTTTTCTGTGTTTCTTCAATTTTATTTAATGGTGTAACCGGAACAGGAAACACAAGAACTTCATTTGTAATTGAAATGCTAAATATTACGATTTATTTAATCTCTGCTTATTATATTGCAATCGAAATGAAAGCAAGTTTGTCAATTGTATGGGCTTCAGAGTTTATTTACTTCGGCTTTCTAGGTATATTCTCATATTGGTATTTAAAATATGGAAATTGGAAAAAGAAAAGGATTTGAAATTTATCTACCTTTTAACTTATTAATTTTTAACTTTACAACTATAGTCCGACTAAAAACATGATTAAAATACGCTTACTATCCTTCTGGATTTTCTTCGCTATAAACACAAGTTTTATACTTGCTCAAACATATAACCCCGGTAAAACAGGAGGATTATACAGAACAGGTGATGAAAAATTGGACAAAGGCTGGTTTTTTGGATTAGGTATTACCTACATGTTCCCCTATTTAGACAAAACAGAAACAATTGAATTTACAGACTCATTAAACCGAATTTTCACACAACGATACACAGCATCGCCAACAGGAAATGTTGGGTTATTTGCCGAAATTGGAAAATTTAAAATAAACAACCGAAGAATTATTAATTATCACGATTTTGGTTTGTCTTACAAATGGTTTAGAGGTGGCGAAGATTTTACATCAACAACACTACTCAACCAAATTCCCTACTCAAACTCAAAAGCAACAGGCAATTACTCAGACCATGCTCTTTCTTTGCATTATAATATCGGGCACAGTATAGATGTTTCTGAAAAAACATTTATAGTAAATGGACTTGGACTGAATACCGACTATTTTATTGTTGCCAATAGAGAGAATGGAGGCATTATTTTAACCCAACCTCATCATTTTGTATCCGATTTTGTTGGTGAAGCACATTATTTTTTCGGCATGGGGTTCAAAGCAGGAAATCGGTTAATGATTATGCCTATTATTGAAACTCCAATTTTTGCTTTATATGAATTTAATCATATAAAATCAACCCATGATTACTTTAACAGCCGCTCAAGACCTATCCTTTTCCGAGTCCGATTTATGATATTGAAAAAAGGCTCAACCTCTTGCCCAGCGGTTTTCAACCCTATGGGAATAGACCCTATGAATCAAAAAGAATAAAAACACAATGAAATTTAGATTACAAATAATCATCTTTTTATTGCTCACTTCAAGTATAGCTAAGGCACAGCTCACCGGGACCAAACAAGAAGACGTGATAGATGAAGATAATATCTTTTTAGATGGAACAATTTCTGATTACTACAGTGGCGAAAAACTTTCAGGAGTTTCAATTCAAGCAGTGAGCAACGGTGAAATTTCAGCCACAGGAAAATCAGACGGAAATGGTGAATATAAAATGGTTTTGGAGTTTGACAAAGAATACACCATTACATTCTCCAAAGGAGGCTATATTGGTAAAAAAATCGTGGTAAACACTTTTGGAGTACCCGAAAACAAGCGACATAAAGTTCCGGATATGGGCTCAGAAGTTACCATTTTTAAACCCAATGAATGTATCAAAACAGAAATATTAAATACTTCTGTGGGTAAAGCAATCTATTTTGCAGATAGAAACGAAATGGACTGGGATATGGAATATTCCATGAAAAAAATTGATGCCCTTAATAAAATGCTAGATGACTGTGCTCAGCAAACCGAGAAAAAAGAAACTGAATATAATAATGCAATCAAAAAAGCCGACGCGTCATTTGCTAAACAAGACTATTCTACTGCAAAAGTTGAATATCAAAAAGCGTTAAGTGTGTATCCTGACAAACAAGAACCAAAAAATAAGTTACAACTCATTGAAACCGAGTTACAAAAAAAGGCAGAAGCAGAAAAACAAAGAGCAGAAGAAAAATTAAAAGCAGAAGCTGAAGCTAAAGCTAAAGCTGAAAAAGAAGCTGCACAAAAACGCGAAGAAGCTGAACGATTAGCTAAAGAGAAGGCTGAAAAAGAAGCTCTAGCAAAAGCAGAATTACAAAAAGCTGAGCAAATAAAAGCTGAACAAGCAGCAAAAAAAGCCGAAGAAGAAAAGAAAGCAAAAGAACAAAAAGAATTAGAAGCTAAAGCCGCTGAAGAAACAGCTAAAAAAGCAGAACTCGAAAAAATTGAGGCTCAAAAAAATGTTGAAGAACAAAAAAAAGCTCAAGATAAAGCTATGGCGGATAAAGTAAAAGCAGAAAAGGAAGCTATTGCAAAAAAGACTGAGGAAGAAAAAAAAGCAAAAGAACAAAAAGAACTAGAAGCAAAAGCTGCTGAAGAAACAGCTAAAAAAGCAGAACTCGAAAAAATCGAAGCTCAAAAAATAGTTGAAAGCCAAAAACAAGCCCAAGAAAAAGCCCTTCAAGAAAAAGAAAAAGCTACCAACGATGCATTAGCCAAGAAAAAAGAAATTGAAACCGCAAAAAACACAGAAAAAGAAGCCTTAGAAAAAGCAAAAGTTGCTGAAAAAGAAAAAATTACAGCTCAAAAAGAAGTTGAAAAAAGAACTCAATTAGAAGATAAGGCTAGACAAGAAAAAGAACATGCTGCTCAAAAAGAAAAAACCGAGCGAGAAGCGAAAGAAAAAGCTTCACAACTTGCAAAAAAAGCTGAGGAAGAACGAATTGAAAATCAAGTAAAAATTCAACAAGAAGTCGAAGCCAGTAAACCTGAAATAAAAATTACAACAGAAGAAATAAAAACCGGTGAAATTGAAGGAACACCTACAATTCAACTTAAAGGGGTTGGTAAAGGGCGTATGTTATACGAAAGACCCAGAAAACCAAGAAAAGGAACTGGAGCCAGACCAATGAAGCATATAGTTATTTAAACCTTTTGTTAATTTATAGCAACTAAAACCGGAAGTTGGATATCATTCACTTTTTCTTGATACATGTCTAGCTCAGAAATCCAGTTGGTATTGTCATTTAGTTCTTTTAAGGAAATTCTGTAATATTCAATTCCGCTCAAAAGATTCTCTTTGAATGTTGTGAAATATTTAATTTTCCGTTCGTTTATTTCCTCAATAAGACATTCCTTAATCTCTTTTTTTAGATAATCAACATACATGGCCAACTCTTTGATGTACATATTTGGTCGATACGTTTCATTTAATAAGTTCAACTTTCCATAAATATGTGATGCCATTTCAGCAAGAGATGATTTCTTAGAAAAATAAGCCATATTTGGACCGGGACAAACAGAAATACCGGTTCCGTCAGAGGACTTGAGCAAATTGTTTTCTGAATATGCTGTCATCACTAATCCCGTGCATAAACATGATTTTACGGTTATCCTGTTGTATTGCCTTTGATATTCTTCTTTGTCAGTTAGATTTTTAGCATTTAGCTCATCAATCTTTAATCGTTGATATTGTCTGGAGGCTAAACAAATAGGTTTGTCTGTAAATTCAGTATTAAAAAGTTTCAAATACTGACTGGGGCATGCACTACCTGGTTTTCCTGTTCTGATTTTTTCATCACGTTCTTTGTCTTTGGTATTTCCTACAACGCAGTTAAAAGGTACTCCAATTGGTGAAATATCACTTAGGTATAAATCTTTTTCGGTTGCATTTGCAAGTAAATTTAGTGTGTCATTATCAATATTTACAGCCTCAGGAACTAATAAAAAAGGGGTTCCCCACCCTACACTGTCCACATTATAGTATTTAAGTAAAAAGTTATGTTCAAGATTATTTCCAACCCCACCCTGTGCAGTAAATTTCATTTCTAACGGTTTGTCTAGCTTAGGCTTACCAAGACCAGCAAGAGCTTCATTTAAAATTTGGTGAACTTCATCAATCAATACGTGTCTGTTTTGTTTAAACTCTTCCAAAATTGGTCCCATTAAATATCCATCCGTTGCAAAAGCATGCCCCCCACAATTTAAACCAGATTCAACCCTATACTCTGAAACCCAAATTCCCTTTTTTGCTAAAAATTTACCCTGAACTAAGGCAGACCGATAGTCACTAACTTTTAGAATAATTTTTTTATCCAATTTTCCTTCTGAATTTGGAAAAAAAGCATCAAAGTTTGAAATATAACTGTATAATCTTGGGTTTAATCCTGCAGAAAGTACCAACCCGGACTTTAATTCGCTCATTGCAATACCTCTAACAGCAGCATGAGCGTCATTAAACTCAATTGACAATTTTTCTCCGGATTCGCTGTAGTTTTCTTTATCAAGTTTGGTCATTATGTTTACCTCAATTGCACCGGCAACCACATTTGCTCTAAGCCAATTCTGTAATTGAAGTTTAACCTCTGCTTCTTTTTCGTTTAGCATTTTAGTGTACTCTTTTTTAAGAGTTGAAAAATCAGGTAGCATTTCATAGTATTTGGTTATTTCCGAACCAAATTCAAAAGCACTATTTTTCAGATTATTAAATTTGAAGTTCACCATTTGGTTAACCAAATCTAAATAAGCAGTTATTCGTTTTGCTCGTTTATCAAATTCATCTTTGTGTATGGGTGAAAAAGGAAGGTTTAATTTCTTCGAATAAAACTCCCTTAGGCGTTCAACCAACATATCATCTCCTACGGATAGAACCGAAGAAATTCCATAATGAGCAACTTTAACAGGAGTGTCAACTGTGTATCCGATACCTAATACGGGAATATGAAAATTATGTGGGAAATTCATGTTATTTTGTTCAAAGTTTTATATAAATAATCAACAAAGATACTGATTAATTCCGAGAGAATCAGTCTTTATCAATTTGACTCAAGAAAGTTAGCCCATAATTTTAGTAAAATCTTTATTTTCAATCTAATGATATAAAAAAAAGTTTTTAGTAGGTAAATGAAATTTCTTAAATTCGCAACTTAACAAAAGTTCAAAAAATGAATAAATTCATAACAATTTTATCCTTTACTATCTCATCTTTGTTTTTTATTGCTTGTGGCGGAGAAAAAAACCCATCAGGACAAACCGGTGATAATGACACTCTTTATGGAGAAGTTTTAGATATTGCTCTCAACCAAGAAATTTCCGATTTAGATCCTCTGCTTTTAATTGATGGATATTCAGTTCAAGTAAGCAATCAAATTTTTGAAGGATTGGTGAAATTCAATTCAAAAGATTTGTCCATTGAACCACTTTTAGCTAGCAGTTGGGAGGTTGACAAAGATGGATTGACTTATACCTTTCAACTCAAAAAAGGAGTATTTTTCCATGATAATGAATGTTTTGAAAGTGGAAAGGGAAAAGAATTTAAAGCGGCTGATGTTGCGTTTACTTTTAACAGAATTTGCAACGACTCAAAATCAAATTATGCATATAATATGCTTAAAAATAAACTTGTTGGAGCCAAAGAGTGCCACAACAGCCAAACCATTAATGAAGTAAGTGGAATTAAAGTAATTAATGAAAATACAATTAGTTTCTCATTAATTAAACCCTCTTCAAATTTTTTGCATTTTTTGGCGACACCTAGTTTGGCAATTGTTCCAACTGAAGCTGAAAAGAATGGAAAGCTTGAAATAGTTGGTACAGGACCATTTGTTTATACTCAAAAATCAAATCAAAAAGCCAAAATTGAATTGGAAAGAAACCCCAATTATCATTTAGCTGATGAAAAAGGCAACAAATTGCCATACTTAGATGGAGTTACTTTTCATATTGTTCCATCTAGTCAAGACAGGTTAAAACAATTTGAAGAAAAAACTCTTGATATCATTACAGATTTACCCTCTCAATCCATAAAAAATGTAGTTGAAAAACAAATTGCCGATTTTGAATCTAAACCGCCCAAATTTATACTTGGAAGATATCCTGAGTTAGTTTCAACCTATTTGGCTTTCAGCACAAAATCAGAACCTTTCAGTAATGTAAAAGTTAGGAAAGCCATTGCTATGTCTATAAACAAAATTGACTTGGTAAATATCGCCTTAAATGGTGAGGCTTATGGACCTGCTTTGAATGGTATTATTCCTCCTTCTGTTAGTAATTACGACTACGAATCAATTATTGGAATAGAAAACAATGTAGAAAAAGCAAAAAAATTACTTGCTGAAGCCGGTTATAAAAATAGGGAAAATTTTCCATCAACTAAACTTTTTATTGCAGGAAATGAAGGTCAAACGTTACGGGTAGCTCTTGATATTCAGAAACAACTTCTATCGAAACTCAACATAAAAACTGAAATTGTTACTTTAACTTTTACTGAAAAATCTGAAATGCCATTTATACCTGATGCTAGTATGGCCCTAAACGCATGGCTGGCTGATATACCTACTGCCGACAATTTTTTAAACATAGGTTACGGTGGATATGTTTCAGAAAAAAGTGATATTTCTTCGTTTCCAAACACTTCTAGATTTGAAAATAAAGAATATGATTTGGCTTATGACGAAGCAATATCAACTTTAGACGATACGAAAAGAAAAGAACTATGCTTAAAAGCTGAGCAAATTTTAATAAATGAATCACCTGTTATCCCTCTTTGGTATAATGAAAATTATAGACTCTTTCAATCAAACATTGTTAACTATCAGCCTAATGTGATGTATATTCACGACTTAACAACAGTTAGAATTGTTGATTTACAGATACCTAAAAGTCAAGTTCAATAATTTTTACCAAATTCTGATAGGAACAGAATATTCAAGAAACTTTTTAATATTCATTAAAACCTTATTAATTTTCTGATATTTGTACGCTTCTTTTTTTTATAAAGACAAGCTATCATGTGGTATAGAATTTCCGGCATAATACTCAGAAACAGATTATCAATTCTAATTGTTGTTGGAATTCTTACAGCCATAATGGGTTTTTTGGCAAAAGATGCTAAAATGAGCTATCAAATGGCTCAGATGCTACCCAAAACCGATTCTACTTCAATAGAATATGAAAAATTTAAGGCTTTGTTTGGTGCTGATGGAAGTATTGTTGTACTCGGAATAAAAAACGAAAACCTGTTTGAGCTGAAAAACTTTAATGCCTGGTTTGATTTGACTCAAGACTTGAAAAAAATTCAAGTTGATTTTAAAAAAAATAAACAAAAAGTTAAAGTAAACGGAATTAAAGAAGCATTATCAATTGCAAACGCATATTCTCTTATAAGAAACGATGATAAACAACGCTTCGATTTTCAGCAAATTATAACTAAAAAACCTACAACTCAGCAGGAAGCTGACTCTATCAAAAAAGTACTCTTCAACTATCCGTTTTACAAAGGTTTTTTATATTCAGAAACAACCAATTCAACATTAATCGCGCTTACGCTCAATCGAGAAGTTCTAGACTCTGAATATCGAAATGGGATATTCGATAAGATTGACGAACAGATTGTCAGGTTTGAGAGTAAAACAGGTATAAAAATTCATAAATCGGGCTTACCGTTAATTCGGGTAAATTCTTCAACAAAAATTGCAAATGAAATAAAGGTCTTTTTGCTATTATCAATTCTTGTTACAGCATTCATACTTTTCTTGTTCTTTCGGTCGTTAAAAGCCACACTATTTTCATTAACCATTGTATTGATTGGTGTTGTTTGGTCTTTGGGCATATTAGTGATTTTTGGTTATGAAATAACCATTTTAACCGGGTTAATCCCTCCATTGCTCATTGTTATTGGAATTCCAAATTGTATATATCTGATAAACAAATACCACACAGAATATAAATCTCATAAAAATAAAATCAAAGCTCTCAGCCGAACAATACAAAAAACCGGTAAAGCAATATTTTTAACAAATGCTACGACAGCCATTGGATTTGCTACTTTTATTTTTACAGAAAGTACGGTTTTAGTTGAATTTGGAATGGTAGCAGCGATTGATATAATTCTTATTTTCTTTTTGTCTATTATTCTAATTCCAATAATTTTCAGCTATCTAAAAAACCCAAAAGCCAATCAAACCAAACATTTAGACAGCAAAACACTTGACACTTTAGCAGACAAACTAATTCATCTGGTAACATACAAGAGAAAATGGGTTTACATTGCCACAATTCTGATTGTTATTGTTGGGTTTTATGGAATGACTTTAATCACAACCACCGGAAATATAGTTGATGATTTACCGAAAGACGACCCAATTGTTACTGACCTTAAATTTTTTGAAGAAAACTTCAAAGGAGTTATGCCATTTGAAGTAGTTATAGACACGAAAAAGAAAAACGGCATATTTGCTGACAATGCAAAAACACTATACAAAATAAAAAAATTACAAAAAGTTCTAACCGAATACCCTGAATTTTCAGAACCACTTTCTATTGTTGAAGCCATTCAATTTTCCTATCAAGCATACAAAAACGGAAATAAAAAATATTACATTCTTCCTCCGGTAACTGAGCTAAATAAACTAAAAGGATACGTTTCAAAAGATTCGACAGTTAAGAATTTTTCAAATTTTATAGATAAAGACAACCAAATAACTCGTGTAAGTTTTCAAATGGCTGATATTGGCTCTGATGAATTAGATGTATTACTTGCTGAAATTCAACCAAAGATTGATTCGATATTTAGCCCCGATGAGTACAAAGTTACTCTAACTGGAACCAGTATAGTTTTTCTTAAAGGAACAAACTATTTGATAGAAAATTTAGCTACCAGCTTATTGCTAGCAGTTATTATAATAGCTTCATTAATGTCGTTACTATTCACATCTATGAGAATGATTGTAATTTCTTTAATTCCGAACATTATTCCATTAATCACAACCGCTGCTCTAATGGGTTTTGTAGGAATCCCGATAAAACCTTCAACCATACTTATATTTAATATTGCATTTGGAATTTCAGTTGACGATACTATTCATTTTTTAGCGAAATACAGACAAGAACTTGAATACCACAAAGTTGGTATCAAGCGAGCAGTTTATGCATCAATTCGTGAAATCAGTATCAGTATGATTTATACGTTTACGATACTATTTTTTGGTTTTGGTGTATTTACTGTTTCCAATTTTGGCGGAACTGTGGCACTTGGTTTTCTAATCTCTCTTACTCTATTAGTCGCATTTTTCACCGATTTAATTTTACTTCCATCTTTATTGCTATCTTTGGATAAATCACTAACTACAAAAGCATTCAAAAAAGAACCTTTAATTCAGATTTACGACGAAGAAGAAGATATAGACTTAAATGAATTGGAAGTAAAAAAAATAAATTCTAAACAAACCGAATTAAACGATTAATCTTATGAAAGGAATTGTACTTGCAGGTGGTTCAGGAACCAGGCTTCATCCTCTAACCTTAGCAATTAGCAAACAATTAATGCCCATTTATGACAAACCGATGATATATTATCCTATTTCAGTGCTTCTTAACGCAGGAATAAATGAAATTTTAATCATCACCACTCCACATGATAACCCTAGCTTTCAAACACTACTCGGTGATGGCTCTCAATTTGGGTGCAAGTTTAGCTATGCTATTCAAGAAGTCCCTAATGGACTTGCCCAAGCATTTGTTATTGGAGAAAAATTTATTGGAAAAGACAAAGTAGCCTTAATTCTAGGCGACAATATTTTTTACGGAACCGGACTCGAGGAGCTTTTAATTCAAAAAACAAATCCCAAAGGAGGAATTGTTTTTGCTTATCACGTGTCAGACCCAGAGAGATATGGTGTTGTTGAATTTGATAAAAACCATAAGGTTATCTCAATTGAAGAAAAACCAAAAAAACCAAAATCCAATTATGCAGTACCCGGTTTATATTTTTATAACAACGATGTTATTAAAATAGCCAAATCACTGAAGCCTAGTGCAAGAGGAGAATATGAAATTACAGATGTAAACAAAGCATATCTCAAACAAAAAAAACTGGAAGTTGGAATATTAGATAGAGGGACTGCATGGTTGGACACAGGAACTCATACCTCTCTTATGCAAGCCGGACAATACGTACAGGTTATTGAAGAACGTCAAGGGCTAAAAATTGGATGTATTGAAGAGATAGCCTACAGAAAAGGCTTTATCAATAAAAAACAACTCAAAAAACTTGCTGAACCACTTATAAAAAGTGGTTATGGAACTTATTTAATGGACATTGTAAATGAAAACTAAAAAAACAATACTCGTAACCGGAGGAGCCGGATTTATCGGAAGTTCTTTAGTTGATAAACTCCTTCAAAATCCCGATAATTTTGTAGTGGTTGTGGATAATTTAATCACAGGATATAGAGAAAAACTGCCACAAACTAACAGCAATACTTTCAAATTTATCCAGTGTGATGTAAATAACTTATCGGAAATAACCAGTGTTTTTCATACCTTTAAGTTTGATTATGTATTTCATTACGCTGCAATAGTTGGGGTTAAACGAACACTTGACTTTCCAATAAAAGTACTAAGCGACATCAGTGGAATACAAAATATTCTTGAGCTTGCCAAAAATACAGGGGTAAAAAGAGTAATGTACGCTTCATCATCTGAAGTTTATGGAGAACCCGTTGAATTTCCACAACACGAAGAAACAACACCATTGAACTCAAGGCTTCCGTATGCTATTGTTAAAAATGTAGGTGAAGCATTCTTTAAATCATACAAACAAGAGTATGGTTTGGATTATACATTATTTCGTTTTTTTAATACTTTCGGACCAAAACAAAACAAAGACTTTGTAATTTCAAAATTTATAAATGCAGCGTTAAAAAACAACGACATTACTATTTATGGCGACGGCAGTCAAACCAGAACATTTTGTTACGTAGATAATAATGTTGAGGCATGTGTCAATGCAGCATTTTCTGATGAATATGCCAATAAAACAGTAAATATTGGAAATAACCTTGAAATTTCAATCTTAGAATTAGCCAAACTAATTATCCGATTGAGTGGCTCTAAATCAGAAATTAAGTTTTTACCGCCTCTTGCAGAAGGAGATATGACCCGAAGAAATCCGGACATTACCAACATGAAAAGCCTATTAAATCATAAACCCTTGATTACACTGGAAGAAGGAATACATAAAATTTTAGAAAATCCTTCTTTTATTTTGTCATAAACATGCAAAAAATTCAGAAATATATTGACTATGTGAATCTATCACTGTCAAGAATTTCGATTGAAAACAATCATCCAAAAGAACTTTATATTCCTATAAAATATTCATTGGATTTAGGTGGAAAACGAATAAGACCTGCATTATTATTATTGGCAAACGATTTATTTGGAGGAAAAGATGAAAATGCGATTGAAGCCGCAATGGCTGTGGAGATTTTTCACAATTTTACTCTCATTCACGATGATATTATGGACAACGCTCCCTTAAGAAGAGGGCAGCCTACAGTTTATAAAAAATGGAACTCAACTGTTGCTATACTTTCCGGTGATGTAATGTTTGCTCAGTCTGTTCAACATTTGATAAAATCAAAAACCATTCATTTGGCTGAAATACTTGATATTTTTTCGCAAACAGCAATAGAAGTTTGTGAGGGACAGCAAATTGACATGAATTTTGAAACCCAAAAAAAAGTGAGTATTGAGGAGTATCTGAAAATGATTGAATTAAAAACCTCAGTTTTACTAGCTGCAAGCCTGAAAATAGGAGCTATTATTGGCGATTCAGGCACTGAAAATGCAAACCACATATATGAATTTGGGAAAAACCTAGGTATTGCCTTCCAATTGATGGACGATGTTCTTGATTTATACGGAAATCCAAAAACTTTTGGTAAACAAGTTGGAGGTGACATAATTTCCAACAAGAAAACATTTTTATTGCTCAAAGCAGTTGAACTTGCAAAAGGCGAACAAAAAAATGAATTGGAATTTTGCCTTAACTCTTCGGTTATTGACAACGAATCTAAAATCAAACGTGTAACCAAAATATTTGACTCTCTTCAAATAAAACAACATGCTGAAACCGAAATGAACCATTTTTTTAATTCTGCAATATCTCACCTGGATTCTATTGAAGCCCCTTCCGAAAAGAAAAAAGTATTTGAAGATTTTGCTAAATCATTGATGCTACGTGTGAATTAAATTCCTTCGAAATCATAAAACACTCGTTTTACATGAATAAGCCAATTCCCACTTTTAACGAACTCTCAGTTTATTACAACAATAAGATTATTATCGAAAAAGTAGTTGCTCAAATTAGCAAGGATTTTGGATGGATAAATTTATCAATTTCTTTTTCCGGAGATAAGGAAACACCTTACCAAGAATTATTTTTCAAGATTTTACCTATTGTTGACGAACTTTTAAACGATGATTATGGTAAATTACAATCCTTACTTTATAGAATTGATATTGATTCGGAATTTATTAACCGTAAGTTAAAAGAAAATCCTCAAGCAGATACCTCAGAAATAATTACCGATTGCATCATCAAAAGAGAACTTCAAAAAGTTATTATAAAAGAATTGTATAAACCGTGATTGTAAGTTTCTTAAAACTAAATCCTGATTATGAAAACAGAGTTTTGGGGCTTGATTTAATGAGAGCTTTGGCAATAACTTTTGTTGTTATCAGCCACGGAGATTTGATTATTGGTCCTTATTCTGATTTTCCATGGATTCCACTGATAAATGGGGTTGAGCTCTTTTTTGTTTTAAGTGGTTTTTTGATAGGTGGAATCTTAATTAAAACTTTTGAAAACAAAACCGATTTTACTTTAAAAACCATTTGGAACTTTTGGATTAGAAGATGGTTAAGAACCTTACCAAATTATTACTTGATTCTCCTTGTAAACATCATATTAGTCTATTATAAAATAATCATTGAAGACTTTACACAGTTTAATTGGAAGTTTTTTCTATTTCTACACAATTTTAATAGCCATTTTGTTGGTTTCTTTTGGGAATCTTGGAGTTTGAGTATTGAAGAATGGTTTTATATCCTATTTCCTATATCGCTTTTTTTACTTTATTTATTCCTAAAAATATTTAACGTTCAGAAGAAGATTATTTTTTTTATAGCTATTTTGTTGTTTTTGCCTTTTTCATTTTTACTCAGATACTTTATTGCATCTTCATTTCAATTAGATGCTTTCTGGTTAGGGTCAAAAATTAACAGTGTTGTAATTTACCATTTCGACGGTATTGCTTTGGGGCTGTTAGCCGCATTTATCAAATTTTGGTTTCCGCAACATTGGAATAAATATAAAAACCTGAGCTTTATCTTGGGTTTAATACTCAGTTACTTCATATTAATCAATGAATGGTTGCCAAATGATTTTTCTACCAAAGTGTATAAACTTTTTTTACAAAGTTTGGGATGTTTTCTGTTGTTAGCAAAATTTGACAGCATTAAAAAAGCTCCTATTTTTATTACAAAAATTGTTACTCATATCAGTTTGATTTCTTATTCTATGTATTTAGTCAATCTTGCATTGGTTGCAAAAGTAATTTTTGATAATTTTAGAATTGACAGTAGTTTAACAGCTTGGCTTTATTATATAATCTATTGGAGCATTGTAATTTTACTTTCCACTCTACTTTTTAAATATTTTGAACGACCTGTTTTAAACCTAAGAGAAAAATGGTCAAAATCATAAAAATTCAACTTCCTTTCATTGAAAAAGGAACTTTCAACGAAATCATAAAATTTCTGCCCATATCATAAATACCATTTGGCTTCAGTCTGGAAAGATGATTTGAAAATCTCTCGTTAAATAAATTAGAAACAACAAATGAAAGTTCAACAGGAAATGTTTCTAGTTGAATTGTTGTCCCAACCGAGCTACTTATCAGGAAATAAGCCGATGTATTTTTCTCAAAATCCGAAATTCTGTTTTGAGCAAAATAGGCTGTTGAGGTTATTGAAAAAAAGGAGTTTTTAAGTTTTTTAGAACTCTTTAAATCAATTTTTATTGTATTGTTTACATTATGTGCAGGTATTCGTGGCAAAGGCTCTCCATTAAACTTTGAAGCTACTACCATTGCAAAATTAGTTTCAAAATGCAGCCAATGCATGGCATGAGGGTGGGCATCTAAAGTTAGCTCAAGCCCTGATAATTTTGCATCACTCTGGAAATAACTATAAACAGGAATGTCATCAATAATCGAATCAAGAGGCGTTAAATAAATATAGTTATAAATTGTGTTGTTAAACCCAGACACAATAAACGACACATGTTCATTGATATATTCAACGCCAAAATCCAACTCTACGTTTTGTTCTGTTTTGAGTAACAGGTTTCCTATTTCATAGCGTAGAGAACCTTCATGAACCCCGTTTGACGATAATTCTGCCAAGTTTGGTGTTCTAAAACCGGTAGCAAAGTTCGAACGAAACAACCATTTTTCGTTCATTTGATAAGTTGCTCCTAAAGAAGTATTGTAACTATCATACTTCTGTTTGAATTCTCTTTTATATCCTTCATCTCCAAAAACACCGGTTTGCAATCCATGAATATTTTTAACATCATATCGTATTCCTCCAATACTTGTAAATTTATTCCAGTTGGATTTTACCAAAAGAAATCCTCCAAATTGATTTTCTTCCGCATCTGGAATCAAATTCTCCTCTCCATAATTTCTATTTTTTTGTTTTTTTCCTTGTGAACCAAAAATTAATTCAACACGTTTATATTCAGGCAAATGCCATTTAAAGTCGTATGAAATTGTTCTCAATTTCATACCCAATGATGCCGGCTTGTTGTAAAAATTATAAATCGACTGATTTAATTTACCCTCTTCATACTCGTTTCGGTTATTTTCTATGAAACCTATATTCAAATTGATATGTGATTTTTTGATATAGAAAATATTTTGAGATGTAATCACATAATCATTTATTAACTGAAAAGGAGCTTCTAAATTTTTTGAAGAACTCTGTACTCCAATTTCTTCAGGAATTCCTACGGAAGTTTGTAATACAGAAAAATTCATATCGTTTGACCACCATTTACTCACAAAACCAAACCCAGCTTTTAAAACACTTTCAGAAAAACGAGTATTTGTAACCCGGACATTGTTTCCTTGTTTATAGTCGCTATGAGAAGTAATTCCACCACGAACTCTATACCGAAACATTTCTGACGCTCCTTTAATACCAATGTTTGTTGAATATCCTTCTGTATTTGAAAAATATTTAGTGTTGAAATCGCCAACAATTGTATTCACCGCAGCCGGGCGTTCTGTAATAAAATGCAAAACACCTCCCATGGCATCAGCACCATAAAACAATGAAGAAGGTCCTTTGACCACTTCCACTTTTTCAATACCTATCTCACTTAACCCTAAGCCATGTTCTTCACCAAATTGCTGGTTATCTATTCCAACGCCATCTGAATATATAAGCACTCGGTTAAAACTCAAGCCTCGAATTACAGGCTTACCTATACTTAATCCGGTGGAAATTATATTTATACCAGGTACTACCGTTAGCTGTTGCATTAATGTTGGAGAGGCTGTTTGAGATAATTTTTTATTATCTATTTGAACAACATCAACCGGATTTTCGTCTTGCGAACTGTGATAAACAGATGAAACAACAAACTCTTTTGTTTCTATAACCGCAGGATGAAGCTCAATGTTAAGAGTTAAATCATTTTCAACTGTGATTGTTTTTATAAATATATCATAGCCTATAAAAGAAACTTGTAGCTTATACTCACCATTTCTGGGAAGGTTTAGTATATAATTTCCATGAACATCTGTAACAACTCCTTTTTTTAATTCAGGCAAATACAAATTCACTCCCGGCAAGGTTTCTTTGGTATGTGAATCAATAATTTTTCCTCTAACTACCTGCCCTACTATTTCAAGCATAGTAAAAGTCAGCATCAAAGCCAACAAAATATTTTTTTTCATGATTTAATGTAATTCCAATTAGTAAACAATAGCCATCAGGCTATTCTTAATTATTGTAAATACACGGTGGGAGGACCTCTTAGCTCTATATTTTCAATGAAAGATGAAAAAGATAATGAGCTGTTTTTTATTGAGAAGTTAGCTTTAAAACTACTTTGAATGCGACTTGAAAATTCTTGAACAAAAAATCCATCAACAACAGAAAAAGTAAAACTGCAAACTAAATCGCATGTAGGAGCTTGATGTTTATGAAAATGATGTAGTGATTTCGAATCGCATTGTGCTTCATGGTGATGGTCATGAGAAAAAAACTCATGCAACGACTTTGCACAAAACGTATTCAGAATTGAAAAAGCAAAGGCTACACAAATAAAATTCTTGATGTGTTTCATTTCGCAAAGTTAATCCTTTTTGTTGGAAAGGGCATTCCACCCTTGAGCAACAATTTGATGAGTGCTGTTATTTTTATCAACCAACACAAAGTTTCCTTTATCCGCAGTAATATGCCCAATTATTGCTACTCTTTTTTGGTCTTTTATTTTATTGTAATCATCAAGAGAAATTGTAAATAACAATTCATAATCTTCTCCACCGTTCAACGCACAAACAGTTGGGTCGAGGTTCATTTCTTGAGCAAGTCCAACAACAGTATAATCAATTGGAATTTTTTCTTCATAAATCATACACCCTACATTGGATTGGTCGCAAATATGTAGTATATCAGACGAAAGTCCGTCAGAAACATCAATCATTGAGGTTGGTTTTACTCCTAATTCTTTAAACATTTCAATAACATCTAATCGAGGTTCTGGTTTTAATTGGCGTTCCAGCACATAATCATGTCCGGAGAAATCAGGCTGTACGGTAGGATTTTCATTAAAAATTTGTTTTTCTCTTTCCAACAGTTGAAGCCCCATAAATGCACCACCCAAGTCACCTGAAACACATATCAAATCATTTTCTTTAGCTCCATTTCTATAAACAATATCTTTGTCCTCTGCTTCGCCAATTGCAGTAATACTAATAATTAAACCAGATGTAGATGATGTTGTATCCCCACCAACCAAATCAATCCCATAGTTTGAACAAGCCAGTAAAATTCCGTCGTATAACTCCTCTAGGGCTTCAACTGAAATTTTATTTGAAACTGCAAGCGAAACGGTTATTTGTTTCGGGTGAGCATTCATTGCATAAACATCTGACAGGTTTACAACAACTGACTTATAGCCTAAATGCTTTAGCGGAGAGTACAATAAATCAAAATGAATCCCTTCAATTAATAAATCAGTAGTTACAACAACCTGTTTATCTTTATAATTCAATACGGCTGCATCATCACCAACCCCCTTTACAGAAGATTTATTTTGTAGTTTAATCTGTTGGGTTAAATGTTTAATCAAGCCAAACTCTCCCATTTGACTCAATTCACTTAGCGGTTTTTTGTTTTTATCTTCAAACATGCTACAAAGTTAACCCTAAGGTTTGAAAATCTTTCATTTTACTGATGTGAAAAAATACATAGAAGTTGAACTTTTGTAATTTAGCAATGTACAAAACACTTTAAAAGGATTCATGACAAGATTCAAGAAATTTATTTGCTGGTTTTTCATTGTAAATGGTGTCTTTTTTATTTTATTAGTTGTTCTTTCATTTACATCTCTTCCATTTTGGATGATTTATGATTTGAGTTACACAGATTCAAAAATTAGTGGCGAACCCAAGTATATTGTAGTGATGAGTGGAGGAAGCATTCCAAGCGAATCAGGATTAATGCGTACATTCAAAGCATCAGAAGTTGCAAAACAATTTCCATCGGCAAATATTATAGTAACAATGCCTGGAGATACAACTGACCCAAATTCATCGTCTTGTTTGATGAAAAAAGAAATTGTTATCAGAGGTATTGATGAAAACCGGATATTTTTTGAAAACATCGGAACCAATACACGCTATCAAATCATGGAAATAAAAAAAATGATACCCCAAAACTCTCCGATAATATTGGTTTCTTCCCCAGAGCATATTTATCGCTCTATAAAATGTTTTCATAAAGTTGGTATTACAAATATAGTTGGAGCTCCGGCTTTTCACAAAGAACTCGAGGTTGATTACAGCTTTAACGACGACAATTTGGGAGGCAACACTTCAGTTCCGAATATTGGCAAAAATATTCAATTCAGATACCAATTTTGGAATCATTTAAAATATCAAGTAACTGCATACAGAGAATATCTGGCAATTTGTTTTTACAAGTTGAGAGGCTGGATTTGATTAATTTATCAAGATATTCAAAATTTATAGTTCGATAATTTGTTCCGATACCATTTTTTGGGTATTTTTGCTCTAATTTAGAATCAGTCTAAATAAGAATACATGATAACAGTTTCAGAAAACGCTAAAAAACAAGCCATTAGATTAATGTCTGACGAAAATGCTCCCAACGGTAGTTTTATACGAGTGGGAGTAAAAAGTGGTGGATGTTCGGGTTTATCATACAACTTATCATTTGACCATATTTTAAATGATGATGATAAGATATTTGAAGACAAAGAAATTAAAATAGTTTGCGACAAGAAAAGCATTTTATATTTAGCAGGAACAGAGTTAGATTACATTGGAGGATTAAACGGCAAAGGTTTTGTTTTTAAAAACCCAAACGCCAATAGAACCTGCGGTTGCGGAGAAAGCTTTTCACTTTAATACAGAAAAATGGCATACAGTGAAGATGATTTAAGGAAAGAACTTAAGAATCAAGAATATAAATATGGTTTTACAACCAACATCGAATCTGAGGTAATTCCAAAAGGTTTAAATAAAGATGTAATCCGACTTATATCAGCAAAAAAAGAAGAGCCTGAATGGCTACTTGAATTCAGACTCAAAGCTTTCGAAAATTGGAATAAAATGATTGAGCAAAAATGGGCTCATGTAAACTATCCCGAAATTGATTTTCAAGATATTTCTTATTACTCTGCACCAAAAGGGAAGAAAGACAAAAAATGGGAAGATGTTGATCCGGAAATGAAAGCTACAATGGAAAAACTAGGTATTTCTGTAGATGAACAAAAAGCATTATCCGGTGTTGCAGTTGACTTTGTTTTTGATTCCGTTTCAGTAAAAACATCATTTCAAGATAAATTAAAAGAACTGGGAATAATTTTTTGTTCTTTTAGCAATGCAGTTAAAGAATATCCTGAACTTGTAAAAAAACACTTGGGAACAGTAGTTCCACCAACAGATAATTTCTACGCTGCATTGAATTCTGCAGTATTTTCTGACGGTTCATTTTGTTATATCCCAAAGGGAATTCGTTGTCCGATGGAACTTTCAACCTATTTCAGAATAAACGAAGCAAATACAGGTCAGTTTGAAAGAACGTTACTGATTGCAGACGAAGAAAGTTATGTGAGTTACTTAGAAGGCTGTACAGCACCTGTTCGAGATGAAAATCAACTTCATGCAGCAGTTGTAGAACTTATTGCACTCGATAGGGCAGAAATTAAATATTCAACTGTACAGAACTGGTATCCGGGAGATAAAGATGGAAAAGGCGGAATTTATAACTTTGTTACCAAGAGAGGAATATGCCACGAATCTTCAAAAATCTCATGGACTCAAGTCGAAACAGGTTCGGCAGTTACGTGGAAATATCCTTCTTGTATTTTAAAAGGAGATAACTCGGTTGGAGAATTTTATTCTGTTGCAGTAACCAATAACTACCAACAAGCTGATACAGGAACAAAAATGATTCATTTAGGCAGGAACACAACCAGTACTATCATTTCAAAGGGAATTTCAGCAGGATTTAGTAATAACTCATACAGAGGATTGGTTCAAATTAACAGAAATGCAACAAATGCAAGAAATTTTACCCAGTGCGACTCCCTTCTGATGGGGAATAAATGTGGTGCACACACATTTCCTTATATTGAAACAAAAAACAGTACTGCTAAAATTGAACACGAAGCAACAACATCAAAAATTGGTGAAGACCAAATTTTTTATTGTAACCAACGTGGAATTAGCACCGAAAAAGCAATCAACTTGATAGTAAACGGCTATTGCAAAGATGTTCTTAATAAACTCCCCATGGAATTTGCCGTTGAAGCACAAAAATTATTAGAAATAAGTTTAGAAGGCTCTGTTGGTTAAACCAAAACAGACAATTCAAAATAAAAAATAATGTAATGTTAAAGATTAAAGATTTACACGCAACAATAAACGGAAAAGAGATTCTAAAAGGAATCCATTTGGAAATTAAACCCGGTGAAGTTCACGCCATCATGGGTCCAAATGGTTCTGGAAAAAGTACTTTATCTTCAGTTCTCGCCGGCAGAGAAGAATATGAAGTTACCAAAGGAACAGTAGAGTTTAACGGTAAAAATATTTTAGACCTTAGCCCCGAAGACAGAGCCAGAGAAGGAATTTTTCTTGCTTTCCAATATCCAATTGAAATTCCGGGAGTGAGTAACATCAACTTCCTAAAAACTGCCATAAATGAAACTAGGGCATATCAAGGTAAAGAGCCTATTTCTGCAAAAGAATTTTTAGCAATGGTTAAAGAAAAATCAGCCTTGGTTGAGCTAGATTCTAAATTGGCAAATCGCTCCGTAAACGAAGGGTTTTCAGGGGGTGAGAAAAAAAGAAACGAAATTTTTCAAATGGCAATGCTAAATCCAAAACTTGCTATTTTAGATGAAACCGATTCAGGACTTGATATAGATGCCCTTCGAATTGTTGCCAGCGGAGTTAACAAGCTAAAAACACCAAAAAACGCAACAGTTGTTATTACTCACTATCAACGTCTTTTGGACTATATTGTACCTGATTTTGTTCACGTTTTATACAACGGAAAAATTGTAAAAACCGGAACAAAAGAATTAGCTCTGGAACTCGAAGAAAAAGGGTATGACTGGATTAAAAACGATACAATTAATGCATAAATAAGTTTTAAATCAAAAAAGATTTAAGCGTATTGAATCAAAAAAAATGACAACAACAGAACTATCAAAAAAAGATAAATTCCTTTCCGTATTTTCTTCACAGGATTATTCAGATGAAGAAAACTACTACATTTCCTTAAGAACTCAAGCAAAAGAGGAATTGAAAAATTTAGATTTTCCTACTTCAAAAAATGAATATTGGAAATACACACGTTTAGGAAAAATATCAAATTCTGATTTTTGTCTCGGCAAACAAGAATCCATAGATATCAATTCTTTTTTAATTCCCGATTTAGATGCAACTGTTTTGGTTGTAGTAAACGGCTATTTAGATGAATCTTTAAGCTCAAAAATTCAACAAAATGGAGTAACTGTATGTTCACTGAGCCATGCAAAAAAAACAAATCAAGATTCATTTTCTAAACGGTTTAATAAAAACACTGCTTCAAAAAACGAATTATTTTTAACCATAAATAATGCCTTTCATTCCGACGGAATTTTCATTGAAATAGATAGAAATCACATAGCCGAAAAACCTTTTCATATCTTAAACATAACCACATCAAACCAATCTGCTACAATTTCAAGAAATGTATTTATTTCTCAACCCAACAGTAAATTAAAAATTGTCGAATCATTCGTAAATCTAAACGGTGAGGCAAATTTTCAAAATCATGTATCAGAAATATTTGTAGAAGAAAACGCTCATTTAGAATACAACAAAATTCAAGAAAAATCAAACAACAATTTTTCAGTAACAACGGAGCAAGTTCAACAAAAGGCAAACAGCAATTTTACTATCAATACAGCCACTTTTTCCGGTGCATTGGTTAGAAACAATCTAAATGTTGAAATAGAAGCCGAAAATTGTGAAACTCATCTCTATGGGTTGTATCTGGCAAAAAATAAAGATCACATTGACAATCACACAGTAATTGACCACAAAGAGCCACATTGTAACTCTTTTGAAGTTTACAAAGGAGTATTAGAAGATGAATCAACCGGAGTATTTAACGGTAAAGTATTTGTTAGACCTAATGCTCAAAAAACAAATGCTTTTCAACAAAACAACAACATTCTATTAAACGATACGGCAACAATATATTCAAAACCCGAACTGGAAATTTATGCTGATGATGTAAAATGCAGTCACGGCTCAACAACAGGGCAAATAGACGATGTTGCAATTTTTTATTTACAATCCAGAGGAATTGGAAAACAAAGTGCCCTGAAGTTGATGATTAGTGCATTTGCAAAAGATGCACTTGACAAAATCAGCATTGAACCCTTACACGATTTTATCAATTTGAAAATAGAACAACGATTTGAATAACCAATCTACATATTTCGATATTGAAAAAGTCAGAGCCGATTTTCCAATTTTAAATACTTCCGTTAATGGAAAACCACTGATTTATTTTGATAACGGAGCTACTTCACAAAAACCTACTGCTGTCATTACTGCCATAAACAACTTTTACTCGCACCAAAACAGCAATATTCACAGAGGTGTTCATACCCTTAGTCAAAACGCAACAAATGCATTTGAAGAAGCCCGTAAAAAAGTTCAACTGTTTGTCAACGCTGAACATAATCACGAAATAATTTTTACACGAGGAACAACCGAAAGCATAAATTTAATTGCTCACACTTTTAGAAAACAATTTCTAAAAAAAGGCGATGAAATTATTATTTCAACCATGGAACATCACTCTAATATAGTTCCTTGGCAGTTGGTTTGTGAAGAAAACGAAGCCGTATTAAAGGTTATCCCAATTAACGATAAAGGCGAATTACTTATTGACGAATACAAAAAATTGATTTCATCAAAAACTAAGCTTGTTTCGATTACACATGTATCAAATACGCTTGGAACAATCAACCCTATAGAAGAAATCATTAAAATTGCTAAAGAAAACGGTGCCTACACACTAATAGACGGTGCTCAAGCAGTGCCTCACACCAAAATTGATGTGCAAAAATTAGACTGTGATTTCTATGTTTTCTCAGGACATAAAATGTATGGACCCACAGGAATTGGAGTTTTATACGGTAAAGAAAAAATTCTTAATAATTTGCCACCTTACCAAGGGGGGGGAGACATGATTAAAACTGTCTCTTTTGAAAAAACTACTTATAACGAACTCCCACACAAATTTGAAGCAGGAACACCACATATTGCCGGAGGAATCGGACTTGGGGTTGCTGTTGATTATATGAACAATATAGGTATAGAAAATATTGAAGCTTACGAGCAAGAATTACTAACCTACGCCACCACTCAAATAAAAACAATCAACGGAATTCGAATTATTGGAGAAGCACAAAAAAAAGCAGGTGTTTTATCATTTCTGGTAAACAACACCCATCCCTCTGATATAGGTTTAATTATTGACAAATTAGGTGTAGCCATTAGAACCGGACATCATTGTACAGAACCTTTGATGAATAGATTGGGAATACCTGGTACCGCACGAGCTTCTTTTTCATTCTACAATACAAAAAAAGAAATTGATATTTTTGTCGATGCCGTTTCAAAAGCAGTTAAAATGTTGGCTTAATGACTATAAACTCTATACAAAATGAAATTATTGAAGAATTCTCTGTTTTTAGTGAATGGTTAGAGAAATATGAATATCTCATCGAATTAGGAAAAGATTTACCGTTGATTGACGATAAATTCAAAAAAGACGAATACTTAATAAAAGGCTGTCAAAGTAAAGTGTGGTTACACGCAGAATTGATTGACGGGAATATAAAATTTACAGCAGATAGCGATGCTATCATCACAAAAGGAATAATTGGACTGGTAATCCGAGTTTTTTCCGACCATACTCCCCAAGAAATAATTGATACCGATCTTTATTTCATTGATAAAATCGGACTGCAAGAACATCTGTCGCCAACCAGAAGTAATGGACTTTTGGCAATGCTAAAACAAATAAAAATGTATGCACTGGCTTTTCAAGCCAAACAAAAATAAAGGAATGCCATGAGTGAGCAAGAAAACTTACACCAAAAACACCTGTCAAAAGAAGATGTAGAAACTCAAATCATAGAGGTTCTTAAAACAGTTTATGACCCTGAAATTCCGGTTGATATATATGAACTTGGACTTATCTATGAAATTAATATTGATTCGGAATTCAATGCCGAAATTTTAATGACTCTAACCTCACCCTCATGCCCGGTTGCAGAAAGCTTACCCGAAGAGGTAAAGCAAAAAGTAGGAGCTTTGTGGAGTGTTAAATCATCTCAAGTAAAAATGGTATGGGAACCACCGTGGACAAAAGATATGATGAGTGAAGAAGCAAAATTTGAACTTGGATTTATTTAAACCTCATTTTTTTTAAATAAATACCCGAAAATTTAACTTGCTGAATACTTTTGTAATACAAAACAAAAGATTACATTTGCAGCCTTAAAAAAATTAATAACAAATAAATTTTAAAAAATGCCTACAAAAATTAGATTACAAAGACACGGAAAAAAAGCATTTGCCTTTTTCCACGTTGTTGTAGCTGATAGTCGTGCCCCACGAGATGGGAAGTTTATTGAAAAATTAGGCACGTACAATCCAAACAGCAACCCAGCAACAATTGACATCAACTTTGAAAGAAGTTTACATTGGGTAAAATCAGGCGCTCAACCAACTGATACTTGCCGAGCTCTACTTTCTTATAAAGGTGTTATTTACAAAAATCACTTAGATAAAGGTGTTGCAAAAGGAGCATTAACTCAAGATCAAGCCGACAAAAAATTTGCTGCTTGGCTAAATAAAAAAGAAGGAAAAATTCAAAGTAAAAAAGACAGCTTAAGTAAAGATGCTGCCTCTAAAGCAAAAGCAAGATTTTCTGCTGAACAAGAAGCAAACACAAAAAAAGCAGCTTCAATTTTAGCTAAAAACACACCTCCGCCTGTTGAAGCTCCACAAGAAGAAGCTCCTGCAGATGAAACTCCAGTAGCTGAAGCTCCTGCAGAAGAAAAAACTGAAGAATAGTTCATGAACATTGATGAGTGTTATTATTTAGGTTACACTTCTAAGGTTCAAGGCAAACAAGGAGAATTGATTGCTAAACTTGATGTTGACAATCTCTCCAGATACAATAAATTGGAATCAGTAATGATTCGTTTAAACAAAAACGATAATTCACTGGTTCCTTTTTTTATTTCTCAAGCTCAAGTACTCAACAACGGTACTCTAAAAATCAAAATTGAAGATATAAACACAACCTCCCAAGCAGAGGAATTAGTTGGCAAAGAACTATACCTTCCCCTTCACATGCTTCCTAAACTTTCCGGAAACAAATTTTATTTCCATGAAGTTATTGGTTTCAGCGTGATTGATAATGTTAAAGGTAATATTGGAAAAATTTTTAACGTATTGGAATTTCCACATCAGGCAATTTTAGAAGTTAAAAATGCCGAAGAAAAAGAAATTTTGATTCCGATAAATGACCAAGTAATAAAATCGGTTCATCGAGCCGAAAAAATTATACAAATAGTTGCTCCTGAGGGATTAATAGAGCTTTATCTTTAGCATAATGTCTGTATTTCATTTCAAACAATTTTCCATTGAACAAAATTTATGTGCAATGAAAGTTGGAACAGATGGCGTTTTACTCGGATCCTGGACAAATGTTCCTGATGGAAATGTTTTGGATATTGGCTCCGGAAGTGGGTTGATTTCTTTAATGATAGCTCAGAGAAATCAAAAATGCTTCATAGATGCCATAGATATTGATGAAGGTGCATTTATGCAAACAAAACTAAATATCGAAAAAAATAACAAAAGTAATTTTATTCGCCCTCTACACACCCCTCTTCAGCAGTTTAAAAACCCAAAAAACTATACCCTGATTGTATCAAATCCTCCCTTCTTCTCAAACAGTTTAAAATCAAACAATACGGCTAAAAACACTGCTCGTCATACAGATACATTGTCTTTTGATGATTTGTTAAACTCCGTTTCTGATTTACTTTCTCCTGAAGGAATATTTAGCGTTATTTTACCTGTTGTGTCGGCAAAAAAATTTATTGACTCTGCTAAAACGTATCGGCTGAATATAAATAGAGTTTGTGAGGTAAAACCAAATTATTCAACTCCACCCAAACGATTGATGATGGAGTTCTCGTTCAAAAATTGTAAACCTCAGCTTAATTTGTTAACTATAGAAACCAACCAAAGGCACGAATATACTGAGGAATACAAATTACTTACTCAAAATTTTTATCTGAAATTTTAATGGCTGTTTTAGGGTTTGTTTCGTTCATCACTTCAACCTGAATACGAATACTTTCCTGATGAACAAGTTCCAATAGTTTTTTAGTAAAATCGGCATTCAAGCCTGCTTTTTCTGCAATAAAGAGTCTATTTTTCAACGTTTGTTCCCATCTGTCTAATTGCAAAATGGTTATGTTGTTCTCTTTTTTATATTTTCCTATTTTTTCAATAACAGACATTCTTGAGGCAAACTTATTCAGTAAATCTTCATCTAATTCATCAATAACTTGCCTCAATTGTTCTAATCTGTTTACTACATTTTCATTTAATGATTGCTTGTCTCTGAAGGTTAATTGACTCAAAACAATCGAAAGTTGATGGGGGGTTAACTGTTGTTTAGCATCGCTCATAGCTATTTCAGGATTAAAATGAGTTTCAATCATTAACCCGTCTAATTCCAAATCTAGTGCCTTTTGTGAAATACTTTTAATCAATTCTCTATTCCCGGAAATATGACTTGGGTCACAGAGTATTGGAAGTTCAGGGCATAACATTTTAAGTTCAATCGGAATTTCCCACATGGGTGCGTTTCTGTATGCTGTTTTATCAAATGACGAAAAGCCACGATGTATGGCTCCAATTTTTGTAATTCCAACAGAGTTAATTCTCTCTATCGCACCAATCCACAAGTTAATATCAGGATTTATAGGATTTTTAATTAAAACCGGAATATCTGTTCCCTTTAAAACCTCAGCAATTTCTTGTACAGAAAATGGATTTACAGTTGTTCTAGCACCTATCCATAATACATCAATATTATGTTTTAAGCACAATTCAACATGTCTTGATGTTGCAACTTCAGTTGCTACAGGTAATCCAGCTTCTATGCCGGCTTGTTTTAACCATTTTAATCCAATTTCACCAACCCCTTCAAATGAATTTGGACGAGTTCGAGGTTTCCATATTCCACCTCGCAAGATTGAAACTTTTGAATTTTGAGAAAGTTGTTTTGCAGTATCTCTTATTTGTTCAGGGCTTTCAACACTGCATGGACCGGATATAACACAAGGTAAATCTTGGGTTAACCACAAGTTCTTTGGTTGTATATGAAGTTCTATTTTAGACAAAATGCTATGCCGTAGCTTTATTTGAAGCAGATTTCTGCATCAGTTGTGTTGCTGTTTGAATGACTGCTTTTGAGTTGTAGAAACATTCTTCATACAATTCATCTTGTGTTCCGTGTTCAATAAATTTATCTGGAATTCCTAAACGTTTTACATTTGCCTGATAATTATTATCAACCATAAACTCAATCACAGCACTACCCATTCCTCCTTGAATACAACCGTCTTCGACAGTTATCACTTTATTAAACTTAGTGAAAACCTCGTGAAGCAACAATTCATCAATAGGTTTCACAAAACGCATGTCGTAATGAGCTATACTAATACCGCTATTTTCAAGTGTTTCAATTGCTTTAGTAACTTCTGTTCCAATGGCTCCGATTGAAAGAATAGCAATATCACTTCCGGATTTTAGTCTTCTTCCCTCTCCTATTTTTAATTTTTTAAATGGAGTTTTCCAGTCAACAATAGAACCATTTCCACGAGGAAAACGAATAGAAAATGGACCGTAATTTTCTGCTTGAGCAGTAAACATAAGATTTCTAAGCTCCTCTTCATCAAGTGGTGCGGAAACTATCATGTTTGGAATGCATCTAAAATACGCCAAATCATATGCTCCGTGATGAGTTGCTCCATCAGCACCAACTAATCCTCCCCTGTCTAAGCAAAAAACTACTTGCAGGTTTTGTAATGCCACATCATGAATAACTTGGTCATAGGCTCGCTGCATAAACGATGAATAGATGTTACAAAACGGTATCAACCCTTGAGATGCCATTCCGGCAGAAAATGTAACCGCATGTTGTTCAGCGATTCCAACATCAAACGCTCTATCCGGCATGGCTTTCATCATTATATTTAATGAACATCCTGATGGCATTGCAGGAGTAATTCCAACTATTTTATCATTTTTTTCAGCCAATTCAACAATAGTATGTCCAAAAACATCTTGAAACTTAGGTGGTTCAGGACTATTGGGAGTAATTTTGATTATTTCGCCTGTTTCTTTATTAAACAATCCGGGGGCGTGCCACTTTGCGGTATCACCTTCTTCGGCTGGTTTGTATCCTTTTCCTTTTTCAGTAATACAATGCAAGATTTTAGGTCCGGGAATATCTTTTAGGTCATTTAGTACTTTTGTTAGATGTATAACATCGTGTCCGTCAATTGGACCAAAGTATCTAAAATTCAATGATTCAAATAAATTACTTTGTTTAAGCAGAGTAGCTTTTATTCCATTCTCAATCTTTTGTGCTATTTGTTGTGCGTTTGGTCCGAACTTACTAATTTTTCCAAGTAAATTCCACACTTCATCTTTGACTTTGTTGTATGTGTGCGATGTGGTTATATCGGTTAAATATTCTTTTAAAGCACCAACATTTGGGTCAATCGCCATGCAATTATCATTCAAAATAACCAATAAATTGGTATTTTCCACGCCTCCTTGGTTTAATCCTTCAAATGCTAATCCTGCAGTCATTGAACCATCTCCAATTATGGCAATATGCTGTCTTTCTTCCTTTTGCACACGTGATGCCACAGCCATTCCTAAGGCTGCTGAAATAGAAGTTGATGAATGTCCAACGGCAAAAGCGTCGTATTCGCTTTCGGTAGGTTTCGGAAAACCACTAATTCCTTTATAAGAGCGGTTGGTATGAAAAACTTTTCTTCGTCCGGTTAAAATTTTATGCCCGTATGCTTGATGCCCTACGTCCCATACCAATTTATCGTGTGGGGTATTAAACACATAATGCAACGCTACAGTTAGCTCAACCACACCTAAACTAGCACTAAAATGCCCTCCCTTTTGAGACACAACATCAATAATAAAATCCCGAAGTTCACTGCAAAATTGGGGCAATTCATCTTCAGAAATTTTTTTACGCAAATCTTCAGGTATATCAACTTGTTCTAGCAGTTTTCCGGTAGTATAAGTATGCATTTCCATATAATTTGAAACCAAAGTTAAGTATTATTGTTGCTTTACAATCTTTAGTAAATCATAAAATTGTTTTGATTAATTAAATTCTGTTTAGATTGTATCTATAAATTGGTATTTAGACAATAATTTTTTTATTAAAAATTCAATTTAAAAAAAATTCCTACTTTTAGCATTCAAATACTAAAAACATAACCTATGAAATCAATTAAAATAATTTTAAGTGCTTTTGTTTTCTTTGCAATGGTGTCTATTAGCTATGCCCAAGAAGCTACTGTAGCAAAAATTTCAGACAAAAAAGAAACGCCTGCAGAAAAAACTGAACGTTACATTAAACAATTGGAATTAAAAGCTGACCAAGCGGATCAAGTTAGGAAACTATCTGAAAAATATAATGGCTTAATTGCTAATGCAAAAACTCCTCAAGAGAAAAAAACTTTAAAAACAGAAGTTGAAATTGAACTAAAAAAAATATTGACAGAAGACCAATACAATAAGTATTATGCATTGAAAACTGCTGATCAAAATCCTCAATCTGCTCAACCCATTCAACCAAGAAGACCAACTCCTGCAAATAACTAGAACATAAAACAAATACAAAAGAAGAAGCCCGAGAAAATTCTCGGGCTTCTTCTTTTTATTGGTGTCCTCCTTTTTTACAACAATCGGGTAAATTGTCGTATGCTTTTGGGTCTGCTTTAACTTCGTCGGCATCATAACCAACATCACTTACAGCTTTTCTAATTTTATCAGGTGTTGTCTTCTTAGGATTAAACTCAACAGAAAGTACTGCTGAGCTTACTTCTAGAGATGATGATTTAACACCTTTTTCATAAGCCATAGCCTTTTCAAGGGTTTTCTTGCACATATCGCATTGTGCCGAAGTTTTAATGGTAATGGTTTCTATTGTTTTTTGAGCGTAAAACAACGATGGAATAGCTAGAAATATTATCATTATTACTGATTTCATTGATTTTTTCATGATTATTTAATTTTTAGTTTTTATTATTATTTTATTTTAAATCTGAATCCGGTATAAAACATTCTTCCAAAAACCGAGCCCCATATCATTGATGCATCAAATTCACTACTAAATGGTTGATGAGCTGATATTATTGGTGATGATTGTTTGAAATCTGTAGCATTTTCAACACCAAAATAGATATCAAATCGTTTGAATGCTCGGGTAACTTGAGTATTGATTGTAGCAAATGCAATTGTCCGTTCATTTACTCGATTCTCAGGCAAATTAACTAATGTTGATGGAATTCTGCTGGTACTGAACCATTGAGTAGTAAAATCAAATTTCCATTTATCAAAATTGGTGTAATAAGCCATATTCACGAGTACTCGATGACTTGGAATCATTGGCTTTTGTTTCAATCCATCCTGATAAGAAATTTGAATGTCATACCATTTATAGGCAGCTTTTATTTCAAACTGTGTACTAAGTTGCATAGCAATTTCTGCCTGAAAACTATGAGAAAATGATTTTCCTTTTAAATTGTAAAACGATATTTTACGAGTATTTTCTATATCAACAACAACTTGATTTTCAAAATTGGTGAAAAAATAATCCACATCAATATTTGTTTCTTTATGAAACAGTTCCATGTGATGTGTTACGCTTGTTCCATAGTTCCATGCAACTTCAGGCTTTAGATTTTGGTCAACTTCCACAATTCTTGAACTCGACATAACTGCCGCATTTTCAATTAACGGATTGGCTGTTCGCTGTCCACGTCCAAAAGATAACCTAGCTGCAGTATGCTCAGCAAGTTTATATTTATAATGAAATCTTGGTGTGGCAAACTTTCCGTATAGGTTATGTTGGTCGATTCGCAAACCCAACACCAAAGAGTGAATGGAGTCGGTGTAAGAATATTCTGTAAAAATTCCTGGCACAACCTCTTCTCTTCTATTCAACGAATCATTATAATTGTTTTTAAACTCATCATATACAAGACTACCTCCAAAGCGAATAACATTATCGGTATTTCCAATTATGGATTGATAAATGGTATTGACATAAATACTTTTTTGAATGGCATCAAACTTTTTTAATCCATACTTCGAATCGTGCTGATGAAAACGTGCATTCGTAATGATTCCGATGCTTTTGTAGGGTTCTTTAGGAAACAAAAAACCATTTTTAGTAAATATTTCCGCCTGTTGTGATAACACCTGAATTTGATACGGATTGATAATTTCAGTACTTTTTATTTGACCTGCTTCGATTTTATCATAAACCCCTCGGAATCCATATTGAGCTATGTGTTTTTCTCCTTTGTATTTCCACCGGTTAAAAAAGTTATACTGTTGTTTTAACGGCAAATCTAAAAAACTATCGTTGTTTTTGTCAAACATATAGGATTGATTGCTCAGATGGGCAAATTGCATGGTACTCCACTTATCATTCATTTTCTGCCCTGCATGAATGTTCAACTCTGCTCTGCTGCCGTCATCAAAATATCCGTTTACAAAGAGTCTATCCGTTTCATCGGGTTTCTGAAGCTCCACATTTATTTGTCCGGTAATAGATTCGTAACCGTTAACAACACTTCCCGCTCCTTTTTTTATTTGAATTTCTTTTGCCCATGTACCCGGAATAAAAGTTAAACCAAAGGGCGAAGCAATGCCTCTAACAAACGGGATATTTTCCAATTGAATCTGGGTATAAGCACCGTCAAGCCCAAGCATTTGAATTTTTTTTGTTCCCGAAACTGCATCTGATAGATTAACATCTACTGACGCATTGGTTTCAAAACTTTCAGAAATATTGCAACAAGCGGCTTTTGTAAGTTCTTTTTCGGATAGCGTTTCCACATGAATTGGAGCAACCAAACTTACAGAACTTGATTTTTCACGTTCAGAAATTTCAAAAACATCCAATTCAACATCTCGAGAAAGTTTAATTTTTAAGTTGTTTTTTGGTGTTTCTAATTTTATTGAATCGGTTTTATACCCCACATAACTAACTATTAAAGTTGTAGGATATGCTTTTGGAGGTTTTAATTTAAAATCTCCATTTTCATCAGAGGTAGTTCCACCGGTTTCGTGGAGCCAATATATGTTTGCTCCAGGCAGTGAAATTAACCCATCTGGTGTTTCTTCTAGAATTTTACCTGAAATTTGTTGAGAAATTCCAAATCGAAAAATTCCAAAGAATAGGATTAACAATACAATTTTATTTTTCATAATTATAGCTTTAAATTAATATTATACAAGGAAATGCCTTGAGAAATATCAATTGCTACAATCTGAAAATTTGAATTTGAATTAACTTTTGGATTCCGCTACTAATGAACGGAGGAGATGAGTCAGAAAATGTGAAAACAAATATTTCTGAAATTGTCGGCACATAAATTTCAAAAACTGTTGAAATTATTGAAAAAGAAGTCCAATCTAAAATTGTTTTATCATGATTAACAACCGATTGATAATTAAAATCTAAGATAATAGTATAAAAATCACAACATTTTTGAGTGAATGAGGTGTTGTCATTTTTAGGAAGGCAATCTTCAATTTCTTCTGTGCTATAAACAACTTTACCTGTAATTAGGCAAACCATTTTGTTGAAATCAATATACGAAGAACTTGCTGTTATCAGCAAAATCATTGTAATTGCAGCAATATTTTTAATCATTGATTTCATAATCAGTTACAAAATTATCAATTTATTTAAAACCAACTTCTTAATTTATTGTTAACAAATAATAAAATGATACGGAAATATCACTGTTATATTTTTTTACATTCGTATAAAAAAAACTATGCAACTCACTTTTAAATTTGGATTACTTTATTCTGCTTTATCATTATCAATTGTAGCTTGTCAAAACGATGAGAAAGAACAAATAAAAGAGCCTGAATTTGGAATTACGGCAGAAATTTCAGATTTGAATTATAAAACAGCTTATTTAAACGATTTTATTGATGGTGAATTGATAAAATTAGATTCTTGTTCAATTGTTGGTGGCAAATTTTCTTTCAAAGGAAAAGTTGAGCTTCCTGAAGTCCGATACATCAATTTTAATGACGGAAAAGAACGAATCGTTCTTTTTGTTCAAAATGATTCTATTCATATTGGAGGTTCTTTTCAAGACATTCCATCTCTAAAAATCTCAGGCTCGGCTACCCATAATCTGTTTGATGATTTCAAAAAAGGTATTAAAACACACGACGAAAAACTGGCAGAACTCACTGAGCGATTTTATGCTGCTGATGCTGCCGGACAAGAAGAAGAGATTGAAAAAATTGACTCCGAATATTATGCTACCGAAGAAATCAAACAAAAGTTTGTAGAGGATTTTATCAACATGAATAAAAGCTCAGTTGTTGCTCCATTTATCGGACTTCGTTTTCTAGCTCCAATCTATGATATTGAAAAACTGGAAGCTCTTTCTAAGTTATTTGAAAAAGATGCTGCTTCATCGGTTTATACAAAACTTATAAATGAAAGACTTGCGTTATTAAAAAGTACTGAAGTAGGAGTAAAAGCTCCCGAATTTAGTCAAAATGACACCAGCGGCAATCCAATTTCATTAAGTGAATTTAAAGGAAAATATGTATTGATTGATTTTTGGGCATCGTGGTGTGGGCCTTGTAGAGCTGAAAATCCAAATGTAGTAGCTGCTTACAAGAAATTCAACAAAAAAGGATTTGAGATTTTTGGAGTTTCGCTCGATGAAAATAAAGCCAAATGGATTGATGCCATTCACCAAGATAAACTAACATGGAAACAAGTTAGCGACCTTAAAGGCTGGGGAAACGAGGTTGCAAAAATGTATGGGGTAAACAGTATTCCTCATTCTATTTTGTTGGATAAAGAAGGAACAATAGTTGCAAAAAACTTGAGAGGTGATGAACTTCACAAGAAATTAGCTGAAGTGTTGGAATAAATCAATATCCGATAAAAAATTTGTAAAATACTTTTGCAAAGTCTATCAAATAATTAACTTTGCCCAGTCTCATTGGGGTGCCTTACTTTACAGGCTGAGATTATACCCATTTTTTCTGAGAAGACAGAAAAATAAACCTGATCCGGATAATGCCGGCGTAGGTAGTATGGAATTACAGAATAAGTTAAGTTAAACAGTCACAAATGTTTAGCCCCTGACGTTTGTCAAAAAAAAAAGAATGAAAAAAATTATTTTTTTGGCAATTGCCATTTTCGCAATTCAAAATTGCTTCGCTCAATTTTCTATTATTGGAACCATTTCTGATAGCTTAAAAAATCCTATTCCAGGAACAACAATCCGAATTGTAAATTCCAATAAAGGAACTGCAACAGACAATAATGGCAACTTTAAACTTAACAGCCTTAGTGAAGGAAATTATTTGTTGGAAATTAGTTGTATTGGCTATCAATCCAAACAATTTTTTGTAAGTGAACTCAAACAAAACAGAGAAATTCTAATTCAATTAAAAGAAAACAGACAAACTTTAGATGAATTGGTTGTTTCTGCAACCCGAGTTGGGAATAATACCCCTGTATCATACACCAACATCTCCAGCAAAGAGATCGAAAAGTTGAATCTTGGACAAGATATCCCTTTTATTTTACAGAACAATGTTTCAATGTTATCAACCAGTGATGCAGGTGCAGGCATAGGATATACAGGATTTCGTTTACGAGGCAGCGATGCTACTCGAATCAATGTAACTGTTAATGGAATACCTATCAATAACGCAGAATCTCAAGGTACTTTTTGGGTAAATATGCCGGACTTTGCTTCAAGTACAGAGAATATTCAAATTCAACGAGGTGTTGGCACTTCCACCAATGGATCTGGAGCTTTTGGGGGAACTATAAACTTTCAAACAAAGACTCTTTCAGAAAAACCATACACAGAAATTTCTTCTTCTTATGGAAGTTTCAATACACAAAAATATACAGCTAAACTTGGAACCGGTTTAATCAATAAGCATTGGGCATTTGATGCAAGAGCCTCATATATAGGTAGTGATGGCTATATTGATAGAGCAACTTCTGATCTTAGAAGTTACTACTTATCGGGAGGTTATTACGGTGATAAAACATCAGTAAAACTGATTTATTTTGCAGGAAAAGAAGTAACTTATCAATCATGGTGGGGAACTCCTGAGAGTAGAATAACAGGAAACAAAGAAGACATGGAAAAACATGCCATGAACAACGGTTTTGACTCTGTTCAAACCTATAATCTATTAAATTCAGGCAGGACATACAATTACTATCAATACCCAAATGAAGTTGATAATTACGGGCAAGATCATGTTCAATTGCACACTACACACCAGTTTTCAAATTCTTTTTCAGCAAACATAGGATTGCATTATACCTATGGTAGAGGTTTTTATGAACAGTTTAAAAAAGAAGATAAATTTTCAAAATACGGATTACTGCCTGTAATTATTGGAAACGACACAATTACTCGAACTGATTTAATCAGAAGAAGATGGCTCGACAATCATTTTTATGGAGCAACTTATAATATAACAATCAACGAAACAAAAATTAATATTATTCTTGGAGGAGGCTACAATCAATATCTGGGAAGACATTTTGGCGAGTTGATTTGGATGCGTTATGCAAACAACACCGGGAAAGGATACAGATATTACGATAATGATGCCATAAAAAAAGACTTTAATAGCTATGTAAAAGTAGATTATAAAGCAACCGATAAATTATCTCTATTTGTTGATTTACAAACAAGAACAGTAAGTTATTCCATGAATGGATTGGATAGCGATAAAAAATGGGTCGATGAATTTTCTGAATTTGTATTTTTTAATCCAAAAGGGGGAATAAATTTTAACCCAAATACAAAAACCAGATTTTATGCTTCTGTAAGCGTTGGCAACCGAGAACCTGTAAGAAACGATTTTATTGATGCTCCTAAAGATAAAAAACCAAAACACGAAAGTATGTTAGACTATGAAATTGGAGCAGAGAAAAAATGGAAAAAAATTCAATTGGCTACCAATTTCTATTATATGGATTATAAAAATCAATTGATTTTAACGGGAGAAATAAACGATGTTGGAGCCTCAATTCGAACAAATGTGGATAAAAGTTATAGAACAGGAATTGAACTTTCTGGAAATGTTTTGATTAGTAAAAAAATTGTAATAAATGCCAATGCTACTTTTTCGCAAAATAAAATTGATGCAATAACAGAAACACTTTACGACTACACCAACGGATTTGAAGAAGTAAAAATCAATTATAAAAATACAGATATTGCATACTCACCAAACACAATAGCATTTATAGGTTTAGAATACAAACCCTTTAAAACATTTAGTGTTGAGCTTATGACTAAATACGTTGGAAAACAATTCTTAGACAACACCAGCAACAACAAACGTTCCATTGATTCTTATCAAACCCTTGATGCAAGAGCAAGTTATAGCTTTACTTTGAAAAAAATAAAAGAAATATCGTTCAACTTATTGATTAATAACATTTTAAACTCTATGTATAGTAGCAATGGCTATACATACAGCTATATCTATCAAGATTTAATAACAGAAAACTTTTATTACCCACAAGCAGGTATCAATTTTTTAGTTGGAACCACAATTAAATTCTGATAAATTTCATTCTAAAACTGACAAATATCATGTATTTAGAGGTGTTTTTGATAGAATAATACCATAAAAAAGGTATTGTAGTAACCTCAAGTCAAAATTACTTTTGCCATATTATTTAGATTTAGTCTAAATAAGAATTAATCAAAAAATTAAAAATTATGAAAAAAATAAATTTACTATTTCTTTGTGCCGCAATTACAGGTACAACAAAAGCACAAGTCGTAATTGACACTGTTTCAACAGGTGCAAGTTACGCAAATCAAATATGGTATAGTTTAGAAAACGATGAACAAGGAAGTTCTCCAAAAAATTCATGGGAGTTAGCTTTTGAAACGTCAAACCAAGGAGGTTCAATCCACATTAACAGTTCAACATCAATTGAACTATGGCTACACCCAACAGCCACAGTTAATGATTTTGCAACCATTGATACTACGGGACTTTCAACATGGACAAAACTATACAACAGCAACATCGATTGGAGTACAGGAGCTTTCAACCAACCAGCCGATACCTCAGATGACTTTGACATGGGTTGGGGGACATACAGTATGATTACTCATTCGGTTGTGGGAGACAGAGTTTTTATCGTTAAATTGGGAAGCAGTGGCTATAAAAAAATGTATATTGAAAGTTTAGCAGGTGGTGCATATACATTTAAACATGCTAACTTAGACAACAGTTCAGAGATAACTAATTCCATCACAAAGTCTGCTTATAACACAAAAAACTTTGTGTATTACAATTTACAAACCAATCAAATTGTTGACAGAGAACCAGTTTCAAATGATTGGGACATCACCTTTACACAAAATATAGAGTTTATTCCTAGTGCATATCTAGTAACAACTGTATTGCACAATAAAAAAGCTCAATCCGTTAAAGTATATCCGGTGAATGACCCTACAACTTATGCTGATTGGCAATCACAAACATTATCACCTGAAATAAATAAAATTGGATACGATTGGAAATCATTTAACATGGTAACCTATCAATGGGAAATAGCGGACTCTACAGTATATTTTGTACAAGATAATGATTCAAGCATTTGGAAGTTAATTTTTACAGGATTTGGAGGTGGCTCTACTGGAAACTATATTTTTTCAAAAGAACTTTTACATACTGTAGGAATTAATGAAGTAAAAACTAATATTTTGTTAGATGTTTATCCAAACCCAACATCTGATTTTGTGGTAGTTACTTTTCAAGCAAATGAGCTGAACACTACTTTGAATTTAATTGACTTAACAGGTAAAAAAGTATTTTCAAAAAATACGAGTAACCTTTCCGGTTTGGTTCAAGAAAAAATAAATATTTCTGAAATTCCTAGTGGTATCTACTTGGTTACAATTAACTCAGGAAATTCAATACGTACACAAAAATTAATAATACAATAATTCAAAACAAAACACCTAACAAATTAATAACAAAAAACTTAAACTAAAAAAAATGAAAAAAAACATCTTGAAAACAATACAAAAAATGATTCTGCTGTTCGCAGCTGTATCAACAGTATTTTCAATTCAATCATGTAGTCAAGAATCTAAAAAACCAGAAGAAACTAAAGCCGAACAAAAAATTGGTCTTTTATTAGTAAATCATGGTTCTCATTCAGAAACATGGAGAAATGCACTTTTGGATTTAGAAAAAAATGTAACTGACGAAATCCTTAAAAAAGGAGATATAAAAGGCATTAAAACTGCCTTTATGGAATACAATGAACCATCAATTGCTACTCGTTTAAAAGAATTTGACAAAGAAGGATTTACAGACATTGTGTTGGTTCCAATTTTTTTAACAGTTAGCCCTCACTCATTTGAAGATATTCCAACGATTATAGGACAAAAAGAAGATCCTCAAGCTATGGAAATGCTTAAAATAGAGAAAATAGAGCGATACACACCAAAAGCAAAAACTCACATCACTCCTCTTTTAGATTTTACTAACATACTTGAAAACAACATTCTGAGAAGAGTTGAAGAAATTTCAAAAAATCCTGAAAAAGAAGGTTTGGTATTGATTGGGTATGGAGACGAAAGCTACGATAAAGAATGGGGACAATTGTTTGATAAAGTAGCGGAATTTGTAAAAGAGAAAAAAGGTATTGGAGCTCACTCGTATGGATGGTGCGGACACATAGCCAGATACAACCCTGAAGAAACTACAAAAGCAATCAATAAAGTATTAGAAACCAAAGAAACCGCCGTTGTTATCCCAGTATTGGTTGCTCACGACGAAAACTTCCAAATCAAAATCATTGGAGGAGGAATTCAAAAAGTGAAAAACCATACAGAAAAAGTTATTTACAGACCAGATGCAATTCTACCTGACAAAAACATTGAAAAATGGGTTGTTGATATAACAAATGAATATGCAAATAAAGTGAAAGAAGGCAAATAATTATCATGAAAATCTCTTCAAAAAAAATAAGAAAATTAAATGCTGAATGGCACAGAGATTTAGGGTATTTTTTCTCTGCCTTGATATTGATATATTGTGTTTCCGGTATTGCATTAAACCATGTTGACGACTGGAATGCAGACTTTATTCTCAATAAAAAGGAAATAAAAATTGATAAAAAATACGAAAGAAATGAGATAAGCGACAAGGAAATTACATCTCTCAGTAAACTAGTAGGGCAAGACAAATACAAAGTATTTGACTTCCCTACTCCTGACCAGGTAAAAATTTACTACGACAACTCTTCGTTGCATGTATATTTAGGTGAACAAAGAGCAGTTTACGAAGACATTCAAAAACGACCTGTTTTTTATCAAGTAAATGTATTACACAGAAACAGCTTAAAAGGCTGGAAATGGGCTTCAGATATCTTTGCATTTTTTCTAATTGCAATCACAATAACAGGAATGTTTGTTGTTCGTGGAAAATACGGAATTACAGGACGTGGCAAGTGGTTTATTGCTGCCGGATTTTTACCTCCGATAATTGCTCTTATTATTCAAGCTTTACTATAAAAATCGTATGTGCAACGTAAAAACATTAACAGAAAATCATAGAGGCTATATTGCTCAATGTTTAAAATGCAATCGAATTGTTCTGCGGTTTGAAACCACTCATGTTGAATTGAAAAAAGATGACTTTTTTGATTTTCATCTTCAAGTAAGAAACCTGATTAAACGTGCGAAAAATATTACCGACAAAAATTCAAAATGCTTTCACTTGAGCACTTTCTCAGAGAATTCAAAAATGGTTTTAACTCATTATGAAATCGTTGACTTATCTGAAATGTTATCAGCTGCTTCAAACATGCTAGTTGTGTATGACCTTTTATATAAAAAAGAAGTGGAGTGAAATACATCTTTTCCATATCACTTTTTATTGCTGTTTTTGTAGCTTCTACAAGACTTTCTGCTCAAAAATTATATATTCTTTCTGCTGAAGATAATTTGCCTATTCCCAGTGCACACGTAGTTATTACAGAGCAAGGCAGCAAAAACAGCAAACTGATTCTTTCAAATACAGAAGGAATAATTTCACTTGATGAATTCAACAAAACCAATAAAATACAATTGTCTATTTCATTTATTGGATTTAAAAAAATAGTTGACTCGTTAGATTTATCACTCTTAAAAAAAGACAGGAAATACTATTTAACACCTGAAAATGTTGCTTTAAACGAAGTAATCATTACTGCACAATACGCTCCAAACAGCCCGGAAAAAGCTGTGCATAAGGTTAAAATCATTGATAGTAAAAAAATTGAGAGTATGGGGGCTCAAAATCTTAGAGATGTTCTTACCAATGAAATGAATGTCAGAATTTCTCAAGATAATATTTTGGGTAGCAGTATGAATTTACAAGGCATTTCAGGACAAAATGTGAAAATTCTTGTCGATGGGGTTCCCGTTACCGGAAGACTCAATGGAAATATTGACATATCTCAAATCAACATGAATAATGTGGAGCGGATAGAGGTTATTGAAGGTCCTCTTTCTGTTAACTACGGTACAGATGCTTTAGCTGGAACTATAAACATAATCACAAAAAAAACTCAAAAAGAAACGGTTAACGCCTCTATCAACAACTATTACGAAAGTATTGGTCATTACAATTTTACAGGTAGAATCGGTTTACAAAAAGAAAAACATAATTTTTCCATTTCAGGCGGTCGAAACTTTTTTGACGGCTGGCGAGCCACTGATGAACCTTTTCAAATTGAAAAAACAAATTTTGCAGATTCAACCCGTTTCATGGACTGGAAAGCCAAAGAACAACGATTTGGTTCGTTGCATTATTCCTATTTTATCAAAAATATAAAAGTAGGCTACACAGGTGATTTGTTTCATGAAATCATCACCAACAGAGGAAAACCCAGAAAACCTTATTTTGAAACAGCATTTGATGACTATTATGTTACCGACCGAATCAACAACACCATAAATTTATCGGGTAATTTGAGTAAATCGTATTACCTGAATGCAATATTTGCATACAACTACTACAACAGAATAAAAAATACCTACTATAAAGACCTTACCACACTTAGAGAAACATTAACAGAAAACCCTAGCGACCAAGACACAACAATGTTTGGTGTTTTTATGACTCGTGGAAGCATTAGTACAACTAAAGATTCTGTAAAAATCAACTATGAAATCGGATATGACATCAACCACGAAACAAGTAGAGGAATTCGAATAAAAAACAATATCCAACAAATTGGAGATTATGCACTGTTTGCCTCTGCTGAATACAAACCTTTTTCAAAATTTCTAATTCGACCCGGAATACGCTACTCATACAATACAGCATACACCAGCCCGATTGTACCATCTATCAATATTCGTTATCAGTTACTAAAAACAAGTGCAATCCGATTTTCTTATGCAAGAGGTTTTAGAGCTCCATCACTAAAAGAATTGTATTTCGACTTTGTGGATATCAACCACAATGTAATTGGAAATGAAAACTTAAAGGCTGAATATTCCAATAATTTTAATTTTTCATTTTCAAATCAATACACACTGGGTAAAGTAATTTGGAAAACAGAAAACAGCTATTTCTACAATTACATTGATAATATGATTTCGCTATCACAAATTCAAGGAATGCAATACAGCTATCAAAACATTGACAATTACCAAACTCTTGGTGTTCAACTTCAAACTGAAGTTGCATGGGAACATTTGAAAGTTACTGTTGGAGGTGCTTATGTTGGTAGATACAATGAATTGGACAAACAAACAAAAAAAGGAGAATTTACCTATTCGCCGGAAGCCAAAACAAATTTATTTTATGAATTGAAAAGATACCAGTTGACATTTGGCTTATTTTACAAATATACAGGCGAACTTCCCATGTACATGCTGGATAATAAAGGAGAAATGAAACTTTCCAAAATTGACGACTATCACACGGCAGATTTATCCATTTCTAAGCATCTGTTGAAGAAAAAATTAAACCTTACCATCGGTTGTAAAAATATATTTAATGTAACAAATGTTAACGGCTCAGTTTCAGGTGGGGCACACTCCTCGTCAGGAAATTCAATTTCTGTAGGAACAGGAAGAAGTTTCTTTTTTAAACTAGATATTAACCTCATCAGCAACATATGAAAAACTACTATTTAATATTGTGCTCGGTTCTATTTCTGACTTCGTGTATGAAAGAAGAATTGCCTATTCCAAAGCACGACCCGGGTAATGTGATTACCAATTCTGTTGATATCGGTGCAACTTATAAATGGCAAGTTTATTTTAATTTACAAAACAATA
>JADYZM010000020.1 GCA_020853105.1 Flavobacteriales bacterium
CACAAGTACACAACAAAAACTTGCAAATTAACCGTAATAATATCAGCATTAGTGAACAAAAGAAAATGGAAGCAAAAGCCAATCTCATTCCCAAAATCACAGTCAATGCAGATTACAAGTATTTTATGGAATTGCCGACACAACTAATGCCGATGAATGCTCTTAATCCACAAGCACCCGAAGGACAGTTCCGAGATTTACAATTTGGTGTTCCGCACAACATCAATGCAAATGTTCAATTGGCGATGCCTTTGTATAATCCACAAATTTATGGAGCAATTGAGAATACAAAAATTGCAAATGAATTAACTCAATTACAGTATCAAAAAACAGAAGAGCAAGTTTTATTTGACATAACCACACTTTATTACAATGCACAAATTGTAAAACATCAACTTGATTTTATGGATAGCAATCTGATTAACTCAAACAGATTGTTGCAAAATATGGAATTGCTAAAAAGTCAACTATTGGCAAAAGGCTCTGATGTAAACAAAGTAAAATTACAAACGGAACAATTAGTCACGCAAAGAGAAAATGTTTACAGCAAATATTTACAAGTTTTAAATGCCCTGAAAATGAATATGGGCATTTCCTTAGAGCTGAATATAACGGTTGTTACTGAGATTTTTCAACCAACATTAACAAATAATTCTTCTCGCAATTCCTTGGATTTACAGCTTATCAATATACAAAACAAACTTTTGACCAATGAACTTAAAATCCTTAACCGTTCACGCTATTTGCCATCTTTAAATTTAATCGCTTCTTATGGTACTACAGGTTTTGGCTATGATAAAACACCAAATGATTTCTTGAAGTTTTATCCTATCGGTTTTGCTGGGTTGCAATTGAGTTACCCACTTTTTAACGGCACGGTTACATTGCGAAAAATCAATCAGAAAAAATTGGAAATCAATAATAATGAATTGCAAACACAATTAATTTCTGATAAAAATGAAATGGAAATTGAAAATGTCATTCGTAAACGGACGATTGCCCAAAACACCATTATTAATACAGAAAATCAAATTGGCTTAGCAAAATCAATTTACGAACAAACCATACTGCAACAAAAACAAGGTACGGCAAGTTTGGCCGATGTTTTATTGGCTGACAATGCTTTGCGTGAAGCACAACAAAATTATTTAAATGCAATTATTGACTTTTTAAAAGCTGATTTGGAATTCAAAAAATTAACAGGAACGATTAAAAATAAGTAAGATGAAAAAAATAATCTGGATAATAGCAGGTATTGCAATTGTTGGTTTGGTAATATTCAAATTGACAAGTAATAAAAAAACAACTGAAAGTAAGGTTTATCAATTTGATAAAGAAAAACCAATATTAGTTGATGTGGATACTATTCAATTGAAAAACATCAATGAAGAAGGCGTTTTTACAGGGACTTTTGAACCTAATCGAGAAGTGAAAATAAGTGCTGAAACACAAGGTAAAATCAATGCCGTTTTAGTAGATGTTGGTAGCTCTGTTCAACAAGGACAAACGCTCATTCAATTGGATAATTCTTTGTTGAAACTACAATTACAAACCATTGAGGTGCAAATAGAAGGTTTGCAAGATGATGTAATTCGTTACACCATTTTAGCGGAAGCCGATGCCGTTCAAGGCATTCAATTGGAAAAAGCAAAATTGGGTTTAAAATCTGCAAAAGTTCAAAAAGCAACTTTGCAGGAGCAAATCAATAAAACAACCATCAATGCTCCATTTAGCGGTGTCGTAACTGCAAAATTAAGTGAAATTGGAGCTTTTGCAGCACCGGGAGTTCCATTGTTACAAATCACAGATATAAGCACACTTAAATTTACAGTAAACGTACCCGAAAGTGATTTAAAACTATTTCAGTCCAATCAAAATTATAGTATTTCAGCAGCTATTTTTCCTGAAATTCCCTTGTACGGAAAACTAACAATGATTGGAAGCAAAGCAAATATGGGAAATAGTTTCCCTATACAATTCCAAGTAGGAAACACCAAACAAACAACTATAAAATCTGGAATGTTCGGAAAGGTTTCATTAACCAAAAACAAAACAAAGCAAGGTATTATTATTCCATCTTCTGCAATTATAAACAGTGAAAATCAAACACAAGTTTATGTAATAAAAAACGGTAAAGCTATTTTAAAAACCATTACAAATTCAAAAAATATCGGAAATAAAACTATTGTTTCAGGTGGTTTAAATGTTGGCGACATCATCGTAACAAATGGCTTTATCAATCTTTTTGATGGAGCAAATATCAATGTAAAATAAAATCAGCGGACTATGAATATTACAGAAATATCAATAAAACGACCTTCGCTGATAATTGTTCTTTTCAGCGTATTTGCACTTTTAGGAATTATCGGCTTTAAAAATTTGAGCTATGAATTAATGCCCGATTTCAACCAACCGGTTGTGGTGATTAAAACAGTTTATCCCGGTGCCGAACCGAATGAAGTAGAAACTTCCGTTTCCCGAAAAATTGAAGATGCACTATCCAATTTGGAAGGTGTAGATTATTTGGTTACAAAATCATTGCCCAATGCCTCGGTTATCATCGCTAATCTGAAATATGGAACTGACTTAGACAAAACGATGCAAGATGCTCAACGCTATATTGATAACATTCGTAAGGATTTACCAAAAGATATTTTGAGCCCTGTAATGAGCAAAGTATCGCCTAATGATTTGCCGATAATGTCTGTAAGTGCAACGAGCAATTTAAAACCAACTGAGTTTTATCAGAAAATGAAAGACGATTATCTGCCACAAATTCAACAAATAAAAGGCGTAGCAGAGATTACTATTTTGGGTGGAGAAGAAAGAGAAATACAAGTAAAAGTAGATAAAGAGAAATTAAAATTGTATAAAATTTCCTTATATCAAATTGTAGAATCCATCAACCGTTCGGGTATTGATTTACCAGCAGGTAAAATACAAACTGAAACAAACAACAATTCTGTTCGATTGGTTGGAAAGTACAATACTATCACAGATATACAGAATGTTCAAATTGCAATGCCCTTGCCGGGAAGTCCTGTCTATGTAAAAGATGTTGCCGAAGTAACAGACGGTATCAAAGAAATTACTTCTTACAGCCGTTTTAACGGGAAAACAGGAATTGGTTTAATGATCAAAAAACAAGGCGATGCCAATGCAGTAGATGTTTCTAAATTGATTAAAGAAAAGTTTAAATTCATTGAAGAACACAACGCTAATTCTGATGTGAAATTTGTAGCAACAGACGATAGTACAGACAACACCATTGCAGCCGTTAATTCGGTGGTGTTTGATTTAATTTTAGCAGTTATCCTAGTATCTCTGGTAATGTTATTATTCCTTAGAAGTTATCGAAATTCACTGATTGTTGCCGTTGCCATTCCAACTTCCTTAATCACCGCTTTTGGAACAATGTGGCTATTGGGTTACACACTCAACTTAATGACACTCTTGGCAATGTCTTTAGTTATCGGAGTTTTGGTAGATGATGCTACGGTAGTTTTAGAAAATATCCAACGTCATTTGGATATGGGTAAAGACAAGCGAAAAGCAGCTTTGGACGGACGAATGGAAATTGGCTATTCTGCTGTTTCGATTACTTTGGTAGATGTGGTTGTTTTTGTACCAATACTATTTTTACAAGTGTTTGTTGCCGATATGCTCAAACAATTTTCGGTAGTTATTATCGTAACTGTTTTAACAAGTTTATTAGTTGGTTTTACTTTAACGCCTTGGTTAGCTTCACGAATTGGAGAAAAAGAAAATTTGAAACCAAGCAACTTTTTCAACCGCTTTTTATTGTGGTTTGAGAGACAATTAGAACGTTTTATAAATTGGTATGGCAATACATTGAACTGGGTTTTAAAACATAAACTCATTTTTACAGGCTTTGTTCTTTTACTTTTTGTAGGAACTGCCGTTATGATGAAACAAGGAATTATCGGAAAAGAATTAATTGCAACAGGCGACCAAGGAAAATTTCGTCTGGCATTGGAATTTGATAAAAATGTTTCCATTGAACAAAACAATTTGGTTTCCGAAAAAATAGAAAACTATATTTTACAGCAACCCCAAGTTGAAAGCGTATTTAGTAACATTGGTGGACCAAGTACTGGAATTGGAAGTTTGGGAGTAGGTTCAGCAAATAAAACAGAATTTACAATTCAATTAAAATCAAAGAAAGAAACCAACAACCTTTCAACGGAAGTTTTTATGCGAAAACTACGTGATGATTTACAAAGTGATTTTTCGGGAGTAAATTATTCTATAATGGCATTGGGATTAATTCCTCGTACTGCACCGATTGAAATTACATTAAGTGGAAGTGATTTGAACCAAGTAATGCAAACCGGAAATAATTTAAAAAATATTATCGAAAAAATACCAGGAGCCGATAATGTTCGTCTTTCAGTAGAAACCGGAAGTCCGGAACTAAAAGTTATTCCTGATAACGATAAAATGCAACGCTTAGGATTAAATACGGCTTATGTAGGAATGAATTTACGAACTGCTTTTACTGGAAATGACGATGCTACTTTAACCGACAACGGAATAGAATACCCAGTTAGAATATGGTTAGATAAATTTAGTCGCCAAAACGAAGACGACATCAAGCAATTGAATATCATCAATCCGATGGGCGTTCCCATTGAAGTATCACAAATTGCAAGTATAGAAAAAGATAATTCACCCTCACTTTTAGAACGCAAAGACCGACAGCCAGCTGTTACGCTTACTGCCGATGCCTTAGGTCGTCCGTCTGGAACAGTAGCTGATGATGTGGTGGCTTATATCAACAAAAATCCTTTACCAGACGGCATACAAATGACTTGGGGAAGTGATATCAAACGACAAAACGATAGTTTTGGTGCGTTAGGTTCTGTTTTGCTGATTTCCTTTGTGTTAATCTATCTGATTATGGTTGCTTTATACGATAGTTATATTTATCCATTTGTTGCCTTATTTGCTATTCCTGTAGCGGCAATCGGAGCATTTTTAGCACTCAATCTATCTTTAAGCCACCTTAGCTTATTTGCACTATTGGGCTTAATTATGTTAATGGGATTAGTTAC
>JADYZM010000021.1 GCA_020853105.1 Flavobacteriales bacterium
CCCAACACACGATTGGAAATATTTGGGGAGGTTTTCTTCTTAATCCGTACTAACGTTTTGCAGCTACACGCAGGTGGGGATTTTTAACACTGAACTTCATTAAAAGTACTGAACTTGGATTTAGCACTATACTTTCATAGAAGCACTGAACCCCCACTTGCATGTAGGTGCTGTTGGTGGCTGGTGTTCCTTTCATATCGTCAGTTTATATTGTATTGTGAATCGAGCCATTTTAGAAAATATGGGTCGTTGATATGTTCTTTAACTTTGACTTTTATAGCTTGATTTGTCCTTATTGACTCTGAGTTCAATACAGAGCATAAAACAATGAATTTTCCAAGCGGGTAGGGTCTTTGATAATTTTTAGGGAATAGATAAAGAGATAGTTTGCCATCAAGTCTTTCAACTTTTGAAAATAGAAAAATTTGGTTTGCAAGTGTTACTGTATTTGTAATCCCTGATGATATTTGATTAAACAAAAGCTTTTCAACTGCCTTGCTGTTAGTAACAACTAACCTTGATAGTATTGCTGTTACTTGCCTTCTTAAAAATGAGTCCGTTTGCCATAAATTTTTATACTTCTCGATAAATTTCAACAAGTCTTCAGGGTGATTATATTTTGCTTTAAACCAAAGCACGCAGTAAAAGTCAGAAGGTAATTTTCTCTTAAATGAAAATGCAGTTATTTTCGATTCAAATTTAGATAGAAAGTCTTTTGACTGGTCATTAACTGGTATCTCCCATTGGGTTACAAGCAAGCAAATTTGGTATAGTGAAATATCATCAAATATGTCCATTTCATCTAGTATCTCTAAAACAACTTCTGATGATTTCTTTTTATATCCAACATTTGACAGATACATTAGTAAATGACTTCTAAGTCCTGGATAGTTAACATACTTTTCTGATAATAATGTTAATAATGCCGTTGATTTGAGCTTACTGTATGTTGTAATGTATCTTTTAGCAATTTTATCCCAATATTTTGAACTGGTATCCTTAAAGTGTAATTTGAATTTTTTATGAAGTTCAGAGCAGACTTTTTTATAGTTTACATCTTCTTTCTTTATTGTTTCAATGCTGTCAATATACCTATTGGAGTCAATTTGAAAATGATGATACCCCGCATCTTCGTCATAGATATTAGTTTTGGCGAGATTTAGGGCAAGTCCCCGTGTTTTTAACATATCAGAAACGGAACTAATTGTCTCAATAGCTTCTTTTCTTGAATCAACACCAATTACAATATCGTCCATCCATCGAGTAAAACTATTATTGGTTTTTTGCATAATAACTTCATCAACTTCATAGAGAAATGAATGTGCAAGCAATCTTATTCCTTCTACATTAGTTGTTGGCAATCCCCTTTTTGAGTAAGGTAAATAGTCTGGTTTCCAAGAAATTTCTTCAATTATTCTAAATAGCAAATCGATTAAAACTTCATCAATTTTACTATAGCTTGTAAAAACCTTTCTTAGCTCTTCAATATCAATACTATCATAATAGTTCGATAAGTCAGTTACTACAATTAATTCTTTGTCTTCATGAAAATTATATATTTTCTTTTGTAATTGTTTCCACTGTTGTCTCCAAGTGAAGCCATAATCATCAGCTGTATGAGGTAAAGAAACATTGTGTTTGTCACGAGAATAGAATGCGTTTTCAGAAGGTTGATTTGAAAGAATATTATCAGCAATAGTTTCGACTAATACCTGCAAAACTAAAGCGTCAATTGGTTGGGGAATTACCAAGTGTCTGCAAACCCCAAACTTCTTTTCTATCCTGTAAATTAAGGGTTGAGAAACTTTATATGTTCCGCTTAAAATTTCATTTTTTATTGCAATTGCTCGTTCATCAATATTGTAATTGAAATCGTAATGGTCATACAAGTCTTTAAGATCAAGATTACGAAGTTGATTTTTTACAATCTTTCTCCATACATCGGTTATCTTTTTCTTTTCAAATATTTTTGAAAGAGCAGCTTTCCTGAGTCTATTAAATCTTTCTGTTTGCATTCGTCATTTTTTATGCGTGCTGTCTTTCACACTTGCCACCAACGGGAAAAGTATTTGCGAAGGGCGGGCTAAATTGTACGAAAAGTTTAACTTAAACCGAACTGAACAAAAATTTTTTCCGTTTACCAAACTTACAAATTTTTTGGTAAACGGAAAAAATTTTTGTGGCTAAATGTAACTGACAGTTCTATTATTCCTTCAACCCCGCCTTTTGCAAATACTATGTTATCGGCAGTCGTTTTTTATTTGATAAATTACATTATTCAGATTTTTTTCGTCTATTTTATTTTTCACGAGTTTAAACCCAATTTTTTCTAATAATTTTCTAGAATTTAGGTTTTCTTTGTCAGTAAATGCCTCAATTGTTTCAAATTTCATTTCGTTAAATGCAAAATTCAAGACTTCTTTAATTGCATTTGTCATAATTCCTTTATTTTGAAAACTTGGCAATAATTCATAACCTAATTCAGCATATTTTTTTTCGTGGTCAATATTCCAAATTGCAATTGTCCCTGCAAACTCATTTTTTTCTTTGAGATTTATCGTGAAAAAATAGTCTGTTTTAATCCTTTCCTCAATAAAGTTTTCGATGTCCAATAGCGATTTGTTTAAATCTCTTTTTATAAACTTACTTACTTGAGTATTTGTCCGCAAATTATGAATATTTTTTGCGTCAGCTTTTTTAACAACTTTTAATATGAGTTTATCTGTTAATAATTCATTTCTCATTTTTAGCGGAATTTTCGGATACGATTGCCGATAACG
>JADYZM010000022.1 GCA_020853105.1 Flavobacteriales bacterium
CATATAAATGGGATATGGGTAACGGAAAAACCAGCAATAGAGTAAATCCAAAACATAAATATACAACACCCGGAAGTTATAAAGTAACACTTACAGCAACATCAAACGGATGCAGTGAAGTATTATCAAAAAATGCTTGGGAATTTGCCAGACCAAAAGCTATGTTTACATCTCCTGCAACACTATGCGACAAAACAGAATTAGAATTTAAAAACAAATCGACAATTTCAACTGGTAATATGGGCTACAACTGGACTTTCAGCGATGGAGGAAAATCTACACTTACCAATGCAATTCATTCATTTGCAACCTCAGGAACTAAAACGGTAAAACTAAAAACTATTTCAGAATTTGGATGTGCAGATTCTTCTACTCAAACAATTAATCTTAATGAATCTCCATTAGCAGATTTTACATTTGGCGCTGTATGCAACCAAAGTAATACTGAATTTAAATTTACAGGTACCAAACCTGCAAATCCGGTATTAACTGCTTTTAATTGGGATTTTGACGGTTATGGTAGTTCAACAGCAGAAAATCCAAACAAAATATTTAATATAATTGGCAAAAAAACAATTACATTAACTTTAAATTCAAACAACGGATGTACAGATGTAATTTCAAAAGAAATAAATGTCAAACTACAATCAAAAGCTGACTTTAGCACTACAGATATATGTCAAGGACAATTTGCAGTATTTACAAACAAATCAACAGTTTCTTCAGGGAATTTGATATTTCACTGGAAATTTGGCGACGGATCAACATCAGGCATTCAGTCTCCAAGACATATTTACACAGATATTCAATCAAAAACATATAATGTAACATTAACAGCAATAGTACCAGGAGGGTGCTCAGATTCTATTACAAAACCTATTTCTGTAAATACAAATCCTGACGCGTCGTTTACTTACAATAAAAGTGGCAGATTGGTTTACTTTAAAGCAAATCAGGCAGGCGGAACATACTATCATTGGGATTTTGGAGACGGTGGTTCTCATGAAACATCAAGCGCCCAATATCACTATTTGAATTATCCTTCAGGACAATATTTAGCTTGTTTAACAGTTAAAAATTCTGCTGATTGCTTTGACCAAACATGCCAACTTATTTCAATTACAGGTTCAGTAAATAGTTTAGAAAACCATGACGGCATAAGTATTTTCCCAAACCCTAACAATGGTAGTTTTAATATAAAAATTGAAAAACCAAGTGATGATATTTCTATTATAGTTTATGATATTCTTGGAAATGTGATTAAAACTATTGAAACAAGTAAATTACTTACACAATTTGCTATAAAACTAGATGTAAGTAATGGAATTTATTTGGTGAAAATAATTAACGATGGTAATACATACACACAAAAGATTACTGTAAATAAATAAAAATATTATTAAATAAATTATATCACTTCCTAATTAAATAAAAAATAATAATTAATATTAATGTAATGAAACTGTTTATAAATAAATCACTTACCTGTATTTTAATATGTTTTACGGCATCTTCATTAATGAGTCAGAATCAGAAAAAAAAATCGAGTTCTGTTCTTGGATTTATTGAAAACAAAGGTCAAATAATTGATCAAAACAATTTACCAAATAAAAGTGTAAAGTACCTTTTAAATCAACCCGGATTAAATATCCAACTAAAAACAAACAGTTTCAGTTATGATGCATATATTGTAGATATAATAAAAAAAGAGAAATCAGTTATAGGTAATAAGCAAACGCCAAATGCTTTTAATAACTTAGTACCATCCAAAATTAATTACCGATATCATAGAATTGATGTTGAGTTTATTGGAGCTAATCCCTTACCAATAATTGAAGCAGAGCAAATAGGAAATGATTACCTTAATTTTTACACTACCGGAACTCCAGAAGAAGGCATTACCCATGTAAATCACTATAGAAAGATTACTTACAAAAACCTTTATCCAGGTATTGATTTGGAATTTTTATCAGACAACGGATCGAGTAAATCGGTAGAATTTAATTATATCGTTCATCCGGGTGCAGATATTTCATTGATAAAATGGAGATACAATGGAAGTGAAAATGTATATTTAAATAAAGAGGTAATGACTATTGCTACTGCACATGGAAATTTAGAAGAGAATATCCCATCATCATTTGAAAAAGAAACAAACAAAACTGTTAAAATTAATTATAAGAATTTTGGGAATGGGATTTTTGGGTTTGAAGGAATTTTTAACTCAAGTCAAACACTTATTATTGATCCATTACCAATTTTAAACTGGTCAACTTATTATGGAGGCAATGTACTTGACGAAACAGACGGAGTTTCTATTGACCCTTCCGGAAATATTGTAGTAACCGGAGAAACAACATCAACAACAAATATAGCCACCTCAGGGGCTCACCAAACAACCATGGCTGGTGGAAAAATTCAATATTTATGGGGAGGTGATGCCTATATTGCAAAATTTTCTTCATCTGGTAGTCGAATTTGGGCAACTTATTATGGAGGAACAGATGAAGATTGTGGATGGAGTATAAAGACAGATAAAAATGGTGACATTTTTGTTTCAGGCGACACAAAATCTACATCAGGAATAGCAACTACCGGAGCCTTTCAAACTACAATTAATACTTCATACCATGACCCTTATTTAGCAAAATTTTCTTCTTCAGGAACCCGTATTTGGGGAACTTATTTTGGGGGATCGGGTAATGACCGAACAGCCAGAAATGCAATGGTTGTAGATGCAAGTGGTAATGTTTATATTACAGGCACAAACAATACAGCAAATAATACTTGGATAACTACCCCAGGTGCTTACCAGCGTACAAACGGTTCAACATCAGCTTATGATGAACCTTATGTGGCCAAATTTAATACAAATGGCTCGCTTATATGGGGAACTTATTTTGGCGGACCACTGCACGACCAAAGTTATTCTTTAGCTTTGGATTCAAGCAATAATGTTTATATTACTGGTGCTGTTACATCAACTACGCTAATAGCAACCTCCGGTGCTCATCAAACATCATTGGCAGGTGGAACAGATGCTTTTATTTGTAAATTAAATTCAACAGGGTCGGCAGTACTTTGGTCAACCTATTATGGAGGAACAGGAACTGATGTGGGTAATACTATTGCTGTAGATCCAAGCGGTAACGTAATTGTTTCTGGATATACTACATCTACATCAGGAATTGCTTCCTCAGGCGCTTATAAAACATCTTATATGGGCGGAGCTTATGATGGTTTTTTATTGAAATTTTCGTCAACTGGAACCAGAATTTGGGGGACATATACAGGAGATACAAAAGACGATATACCCCGTTCAATGTTGGTTACTTCCGCGGGAGATATAATGACTGTAATGCAAACATCTTCTACTTCTGGATTAACAACAAGTGATGGCTTACAAACATCTTATATTGGAGGTACTTTTGATGCATGTATTCAAAAATACAGTACAAACGGAACTTTGAAATTAGGGAGTTATATAGGTGGAAATTTGGAAGACATCCCCTGGCATATTGATATGGACAAAAAAAGTAATTTTTACATTGTCGGACGTACAACATCTACTTCGTATATTTCAACTTCCGGAGCTCATCAAACCACATTTGGCGGTGGTACTTATGACGGAACAATTAGTAAATTTCAGGATTTAGTGGCAGATATTTCTATAGAAAGTGTTGTACTTAATCCAAATCCGCTTTGTTCTAATCACGAAGCTGATGTTACTGTTAAAGTTAAGAATAACGGACCTATACCTGCAATTCAAATGATTTTAGCTATTGATTTGGCAGGACAAAATAGGATATCAACTCCATTACAATTAAATAATTTATTGGTAGGAAAAGATACAACTATAACAATTCCTAAAATGTTTATATCTAATATTTCAGGTGCAAACTTAAAATTGGAAGCAATTCACATTTTAAGCGATTTAAATCCTGTAAATGATACTTTTAAAACAACACTTACCATACGTCCTTCTCCAAGTGGCAGCAGTTTCATAAAGGGAAAACCATTTTCATCCCCACAGCCTTATACTGTGGGAACCACATCAAATCCAGATATAGTGGCTGAAAAAGATACTTTAACCTATGAAATAATAGCTCCTAAAGGATATATAAATTCAGATTATGGAAACACTTGGCTTGCTTCGGGATTAACCTTCAGGACTAAAGGTGGAAGGAATTTATCTGCAAGTTACTTTAGATACACAGGTGCTTCAATTATGGGTAATGCAAAAATATTGTTCATACCTGATATATCGTTAACGGATACAGCTATTACTATGACTATTTCCATAGTAGATTTATCTGCAGGAAATTGTGATTCTTTGCTTAACAGAACTATTTTTGTGGCTCCAAGAGCAATTTCAGATTTTGAATTTAATCAACCTGTCTGTGATGGTGACAATGTGGTATTTAGTAACAAAACAACTATATCATCAGGAAATTTTACAAGTAGATGGGACTTTGGAACCGGAAATCCTGCCGATACAGCTAATACAACTGATGTAGCATTTGTATTTCCAACATTTGGCACGTATTATGTAAAATTGACTAATCTGTCTTATCCTTACGGATATATTACTACGAAAACTATTCCTGTGCTTGTTTCAGAAATTCCGAAAATTGGTTTCAAAGTATTCAATGCATGCTTGGGCGATAGTGTAAGTTTTGTAAACTCAACTACTATAAGCAAAGGAGCAATTTCATATAAATGGGATATGGGTAACGGAAAAACCAGCAATAGAGTAAATCCAAAACATAAATATACAACACCCGGAAGTTATAAAGTAACACTTACAGCAACATCAAACGGATGCAGTGAAGTATTATC
>JADYZM010000023.1 GCA_020853105.1 Flavobacteriales bacterium
ATACTTTTTGTTTAGAAGATTGGGCTTTTACTTTAGATTTTGGAAGAGATATTCTTCAAAAACACTTTCAAACAAATTCACTTAAAGGATTTGGAATAGAAGATTTGTCTGATGCAATATGTGCTGCCGGTGCTGTTTTACATTATCTCACAGAAACCCAACACGACAAAGTATTGCATATTACCAGAATTTCTAGAATTGAAGAAGATAAGTTTGTTTGGCTTGACCGTTTTACCATTCGCAACTTGGAATTGATTTATTCGCCCAACGAAAATGCTAGGACATTAATTGATGTATTAGATAAAACCATTTCGCCAATGGGAGCACGAATGTTGAAACGTTGGGTAACACTTCCGTTAAAAGAATTAAAACCCATTCAAGATAGATTAGCAGTGGTTTCGGAGTTGGTAAATTATGCCGATTTAAAAGAAAAATTAACCAATCACATTAATGAAATTGGTGATTTAGAACGATTGATTTCAAAAGTAGCTACTGCTCGAATTAGTCCGAGAGAAGTAGTTCAGTTGCGGTATGCTTTGGAAGCTATCAATCCTATTAAGGAACTTTGTTTGGCTAGTAAAAATGAGTCGCTAAAATTGATTGGTGACCGATTAAATCCTTGTTTGGTAATTGCAGCTAAAATTGCAAAACAAATTCAGGAAAATCCACCAGTTTTAATTCAAAAAGGAAATGTAATTGCTGATGGTGTAAATGATGAGTTGGATGATTTACGTAAAATTTTAAACTCAGGAAAAGATGCATTGCTGGAAATTCAGGAAAGAGAAATTGAAAACACAGGGATATCGAGTTTAAAAATTTCGTTCAATAATGTTTTTGGATATTATATAGAGGTTAGAAATACCCATAAGGATAAAATTCCTGAAGGGTGGATTCGTAAGCAAACGTTGACTCAGGCAGAGCGTTACATTACTCAAGAATTGAAAATTTATGAAGATAAAATTTTAGGTGCTGATGAAAAGATTTTAGCATTAGAAACCCGGTTGTTTAATGATTTAGTATTGAGTTTGGCTGATTATATTACTCCCATTCAATTAAATGCGGTATTGATTGCACAATTAGATTGTTTATTGTCGTTCGCAACCAATGCGTTAGAAAACAATTATACTAAACCAGAAATTAATGATTCGAAAATTATCGATATCAAAGACGGAAGGCATCCAGTTATTGAAAAGCAATTGCCTATTGGCGAGGAGTATGTTGCCAACGATATTTACTTAGACGATAAATCGCAACAAATAGTAATGATTACTGGTCCGAACATGAGTGGTAAATCGGCTTTGTTGCGACAAACAGCTTTGATAACCTTGATGGCTCAAATAGGAAGTTTTGTTCCAGCAAAACACGCTTCCATTGGTTTGGTAGACAAAATCTTTACTAGAGTAGGGGCTTCCGATAACATTTCGCAAGGCGAATCAACTTTTATGGTGGAGATGAACGAAACCGCCAGTATTTTAAATAACTTATCTGACCGCAGTTTAATTTTGTTGGATGAGATAGGTAGAGGAACAAGCACTTATGATGGTATTTCTATAGCGTGGAGTATTGCCGAATATATTCACGAGCACCCAACAGCAAAAGGTAAAACGCTTTTTGCCACGCATTACCACGAATTGAACGAAATGACCAACTCGTTTAAACGAATCAAGAATTACAACGTGTCGGTTAAGGAAATCAATAACAAGATTATTTTCTTAAGAAAGTTGGTGGAGGGTGGTAGCAACCACAGTTTTGGAATACACGTTGCTAAAATGGCTGGAATGCCTAAAAAAATGCTGGATAGAGCCAATGAAGTTTTAGCAAAATTAGAAGCTTCGCACGCAGGACAAACTTCTGAAAAAGTGAAAACAAACAACAAAAAAATACCCGTTAACGTAGATGATTTTCAGTTGAGCTTCTTTCAACTCGATGACCCCGTTTTAGAAAATATAAAAGAAGAATTAATCAACATCGATATCAATACCTTAACACCTGTTGACGCTTTGATGAAACTGAACGAGATTAAGAAAATGGTGGGAGGGTAGAAGAGTTGGAAGATGGAAGACAGAAGACCGAAGTCGGCATTGAGTGTTGACTTCCCCTCTTGAGAGGGGTCAGGGGTGTGTAAAGAAGTTACTCAATATCAATTAAATCTTTCAACTCTATATCCAATGCTAGGGCAATCTTTCTTAAGATTAATATAGTAGGATTTTGCTCTGCTTTTATAATTCGCCTTATTGTTCTAGTGTCTACTTCACATGCTGCTGCAAAATCGCTTTGATTTTTATATTTTTCAATATAAAGTCTTTCAATTTCTCTTCCTAAATTTTGTAAAAATTTATCATTTGACAACATGACATAAATGTCCGATGCAATTAAAGTAATCATTAGGCGTATATGTCCGAATTGTAAAACTTTTGTTATATTTGAAAAATCACATAATAAAACGAAAATGAAAAAAATATTATTCCCAATAATTTGCCTGATATTCTCAGGGATTATTTCTGGTCAAAATGAAAAATGCGGAACAATGCAAAATCTAGAGGAGATGTTGTTGAAAGACCCAACATTGAAACTTAGAATGGATTCGATTGAAGAACAAACTCAACAATGGTTGAGAAATAATCCAAATAGCAGGTTGAAAAACTTAGATATTCAAAATTCAAGTTTGTATAAAGCACCCAAAAAATATGATAACGGGCATTCGATTATGTCACTTTGTGGAAACAATAATACTTATTTTACTTCTATTACTGCACCAACTATGTTAAATCAAGTCGTTTCTCCATCGCAAAATTGCACATTTGGAGGAGAATATGTTCGAGTTTATGGAATGGTAGCAGGTAATGTTTATAGAATCAGTACTTGTGGAGTTAATAATTTTGACACACAACTATCAATATACAATACTTCTGGTTTTGCTGTTGCACATAACGATGATGCTTGTGGCGGTTCACAATCTGAAATTCTGTTTAATCCAATAGTTACTGAAACTTTTGATGTATTAATAGACCAATACAATTGTACTAGTAACTCTTTATGTGCTTCATTACAGGTAGAATTGATATATACTCCAAGGTCTGTTATCACTATTCCTGTGGTTGTTCATGTTGTGCATTTTGGAGAAGCAATTGGTATAGGTAGAAATATTTCTATTGCGCAAATTCAATCACAGATTGATGCGTTAAATAAAGATTTTAGAAGATACAATACAGATATATTTAATGTTCCAGCAGCATTTAGAGGAGTTTCAGATGACCCATTAATTCAGTTTTGCTTGGCTCAACAAGATGAATTTGGAAATCCAACAAATGGTATTAAACGGTGGTTAGGTTCACAGGCAAGTTGGGATTTGTCAGATATTCAATCAATAATAAAACCTTCAACGATATGGAATAGAGAAAAATATTTAAATTTATGGGTGCTTGAATTTGGAGGTGGATTAAGTGGAACTGTTGGTTATGCTCAATTCCCTGGAGGAGCGGCAAATACAGATGGAGTCGTGATAAGAAACACTTCTTTTGGCACTTTAGGAAGTGTCGTAGCTCCTTATCAACTTGGACGTTGTGCAACTCATGAAGTTGGTCATTGGTTAAATTTGAGACACATTTGGGGTGACGAACCAGCATGTACGGGTGATGATTTTGTTTTTGATACACCAAACCAAGGTAGCGAACAGTATGGATGTCCTAGTTTTCCGCTTACAGATGCGTGTTCGGTAAATTATCCAGGAATAATGTTTATGAATTATATGGATTATACTGATGATGCTTGTAAGCAGATGTTTACTTTTGGTCAGGCAGGGAGAATGGATGCTGCTTTATTTGGTCCGCGAAGTTCGTTGTTGACCTCAATAGGATGTCAAACACCTACAGGAATAAATGAATCAACAACAGATTTTAATGTTAAAATATATCCTAATCCTAGTAATGATATTGTAAACATATCGTTTCTAGAAACTGCATCAAATGTAATAATTGAAATTTATGATTTATTAGGAAAACAAGTTCATTATCA
>JADYZM010000024.1 GCA_020853105.1 Flavobacteriales bacterium
AAATTTGATGTTTTGAAAATAAACAACATAAAGTCCAAAATTTGATTAATTTCTTTCTGTTCTACAAAATCATTGCCATGAACATGTCCAATTTTATGATTCCTAACGCCATTTATTTTATGCCAAACATGTCCTTTTAGGCTTTTTACACCAAATTTGAACAATAAAACTGTCGACATTTTAAACATAATGTCCTCAAAAGGTTTTACTTGTTTTTTTGTTTCTTGCCCTATTTCGTACAACTTGTTATTGTCATTCCTTTTAATTGCGTACTCATATTCCTTATCTTCTCCTGTTGGTTTACGAACCAAATATCGGTTCTCTCCGTTGATAACATACAGATTACCGTCCTTTTCAATAAAAACAGAGTCTTGATTCAACCAATTTTCAATTATTAGGAATAACGGTAAATAAGCATGATTAATGTATTTTTTGTTGCTTTTTTCTCTATCTATGGTTATAAAAGAATCATTCAACAACTTAAATGCTATATCAAAATTAACGTGAGTTGATTTTTGAAAATCCGTTAAATTTTTCCCTTCTAAGTTTATTCCAAGCATCGTTTTTATTTCTTTCATTTTAGAAACCACGCTTTTAAGAAACTTTGCTTTGGGTAGTGCATTTTCTATTTCTGAATATAGCTTATTTAGAGCATTTATACTAAAATCAGCTTCAACACTTAATTCTGGTGATTCCTTAAGAATAAAGCCATCTGCTCCTATTTGTTGCAAATCAAGTAGATTCCAAATTTTGTTTGTTGCTGATAAAATGATTACCTGAATACCTTGATTGTATTCTTTTTTAATCCATTCCAGAATTTTATAGCCAGTTACATTTTGGGGATTGGTTGTTTCAAAGTCATTATCATGCAAGCGAAAATCAAGTAGAACAACATCGGGATTGTTGGCTTTTATATATTCAATGGTTGTCTCAATAATTTTATCGGCAGTTAGATTCTTGAAATCAGAGCCTAAAAATTCAACTGTTTTTGGGTTACGTATTTTCTTTAATATTACATTCCAGCCCTTTTCTAATTCATCATCAATATACAATACTGTACCATCCTGCAAAGCGCATTTATCGTTACTATCAAACGATTCACCAATTGGGTATTTAGCTTTTAAATATTTGAAATACAGATTGCTTTCAATGATATTTTGTATTTTTTTAATGGAGCCATTTTCCAATTTTAAAGTTTTTGCCCAACGATAGATACTCCATTCATTAGTAATTGAATGATGCGTAGCATAATTACCCGAAGGTTTTATTAAATTCATTGATACAAAGCTTTTAAGAAAATTTTCTTCGTTCATTTCCTTGTAATTTTCTTGAATCCATTTTGATTGTTTATTAAATTGCTCTACCGAAATTTTATCTGTTGTATAAACATTTTTTGAAAACAAAATAGAACCAAGCTCAGATAGTTTATTAACTTCTGTCGCATTTTCAGAACCATAAAAAATAATTGGAGTTTGAATATTTCCGAATTCTTTCGTGAGACGGATATGAAAGGCAAAACGCAATCCTATAAACTCGATGTAATTATCTTCTGATAAAGAGAAAGGTATAAAAATAGCATCATATTTTTCCTTCTCAATTTCACTTATTAAAATAGAGTGGATTTTAGCATCAATCGTGAAATTGGGGTTAAGTAATTCTGCCTTACCGATTTGAAATAGATAAGTCTCTCCTTCAAACTCTGTTGCTAATGAAGTAGCAACGTTTTCATTGTATATTAATAATGTCTTCATATCGTTAGAAGTTTTTTAGAAATTTCTTTACTTAACAAATCTTCATCATATATATTTATCATCATTTTTATCTGTTCCAGCTTCCTTTTTAAACGATATTTACTATTTTCATCTTTTTCTATCTCAATGCTTGCTATAATTTGTCTTGCCAATAACATATAAGATAATTCCCATTGTGAATTGACAATTTCCAATAAATTATTTTCATCATTTTGTACGACTTTTTCTAAAAAAGGAATTAATCGTTCAGAATAAAAATCAGAAGAATTTATATTTAAAAATTCAAAATCATCCTTATTGAAAATTACTTGACTTGTACCTCCACTAAAACAAATTAGCTTAATTCCTTTTTCCTTGCATATTTCATTTAAATAAGCCAACCCCTGAGTTGTTAATGCCGATTTATGAGCGATTATCAACTTCAAACTCAATTCGAATGGATAAGACTTATTATTGATTTGGTCTATGATTTCTTTGCATTTATATGCTTCTGGTAAAAATAATTCTGACATCGATTTTAGTTTTTCGACATCCTTTTCTTTGTTTGGGAAAAATTGCATTTGTCGACTTGGACGGTCTTCTAAAAATAATATTTTCATATTGTAAATTTTAATCTGTAAGTAAAGCCATTTATGACTTCTGTTGTTTCTTTAAGAATAGGTTGAGTTATAAGTTTGAATTCCTTACCTTCCCAAACAGCCTCTGTTTCATTATGTAAAATATTCAATTCAACATTTAATTCGTTATTGTTGATATCTTTGAATTTGCTGATCACGGAAAAGTCACACAAACTTATTAGATCAGCAGCCATAGAATTTAACCCGCCTCCAAGAAATTGTAATAAATTGTCCTTATTCAATTTTCTGTGAGCAAATGAATTGATCTGTGTAATATCTATTATTAGTTGTTCCCCTTCAATTTTATAATTAAAATGTATCTCTTTTGCTGTTTCATTTTTCTTAATTTCGCTTAACATCGTATCAATTGCGGAAAGCGCTCCTGATGTGTAGGTGTAAAAATCTAAGTTTTCAAACTCTGCAATACCATTGAAAGTAAAATCATTCATCCTCTCACTACGTTTTTTCAATTCATTAAATAAGTAATTATCTCTAAATTGAATCTCAGTTTTAAATACATCCACAATATTTTCAAATGTGGTAATCATCTTACCATTTATAGGTTTTTTGGGTCTAAAATCTTTTGGTAAGGGATATTCAAATGGGTATTTTATGTTCTCCTGACTATCAAAATTCTTTTTACACCAATCTATTAATAAATTATCTGGGAATTGCCAGCCAATTTTTATTTCAGGAAAATTAGGCCATCCGTACTTAGGGATTCCTTGTTCATTCAATTTTTGGTTCGGTTTATAAATGAAGTATTGGATTAAATTGTATAGGCCACGGTTAGAATTAAATAAGTCCACATAGCTTTTATCTTCGTTCAATTCATTAATAAAATCTTGAATTGTAGTATATTTTTTTTCATCCCAATTGTGAGTTGTAAATTTTAATGCTGAGTTCTCTTTAAATTTTTTCAGATATTTAGTGATCTTTGTAGGATTATGAATTGCCTTATATTTTTTTTGGTTTTCTTCATTATCTTTTTTCAACAATATTTCTTCAATCCTCACCAATCTTTCATCAAAGGCAAATCCTTCCTTCTTCATCTCTTCTGCAGAAAGCTTTAAAACCCTTTCTTTTTGAGATGGGTTTAGTTTCTTGTTTTCTATCAGCTCTAAAATAAAATCGTATTTATCTTTTGCCATACTATAAGTATTTAGAATAAATCCTCAATTAAAATATTAGAATTTTCTTCTTTATCATAATATACCTCCATCGCTTTTTCGATTCCTTCCTTTTCCCAAACATTTAATAATTGTGAAATGGGATTTATTTCCTCAGCCAAGTTCTCATATCTTTCTTTAAGTTTTTTATAGGTTTCATCCTTTGTCCCTTTCACCATTTTCAAAAACTCCAATTTCCCATCCAACACATTCACCAAATGCACATTTATGTTCTTCACATGACCTTTGTCTGCAACGTAATCTCTTTTAAAAATTTGTTCCGCTTTTGCATAGCCGTACTTTTCCCAATAGTATAGCCACATACGGATTTGCTTAACATATCTCCTGCGTACATTTACCTTGTCGTTCACTATTAATCCTGTTACCTCTTGTCGGTATCCTGTTTTTTGTAAGCGAGTTTTCTTGGGATTAACTACCAATTTCTGATCTTCTTCAATAATTCGCTTTAGCTCCTTATTAAACGCTTCATCATTATAGATGTTATGAGGTGAAGAAAATGTAATATCGTCAGCATATCTTGTATAGGTTACACCAAATCGGTTAGCAAGCCCGGTAAGTCTTCGGTCCAACTTCTTGCAAAGAATATTGGTTATAGTAGGGGAGGTCGGGCTGCCTTGTGGAAGCACGGTTTTTACTTCTCCATCAATTTCAAAAGGATGGGTGCAAAGACTTGCCAATAAAAACGCCAAGGGTTCTTTGTCACCGTTTAGGTTAAAAGGTTCAAACATGAAACCCATCTTCACTCTGTTCCGATCGAATGAATGAAAGAAGTCTTTCAAGTCTATGTTGAGTACATAATGATGACCTACATGCTTTTTGGCATTGTCAACGATAGACTTTTCTAAAACAAAACCTGTAACTGCTTTATGCGGTACATACATGCATTGTAATACAAAATTTAACGCACGCAGAATGGATGTTAACCCTTCTGCGGGCGCATGGATTATTCTGTCTGCCCCAGATTTTTTCTTGATGATAAAAGTCTGATAACGCTTCTTGCAAAGAACTGGGTTTGCGTAATAAGTCAATGACTTCAATTGAATCGGCTTACATTCCTCGCTATAAAGCATATTCTTAGCGTCACTTAAAAGTTTAACTAAGTCATCCTTGCTTTGCAGTTCTGCAAATTGCTTCCGTATTTGGTCGATATGTGCTTGTTCAATTTTCATGTCTAAAGTTTTGAAGAACTTTGAAAACACTTGCCTGATACTCTTTTTGTATGAATGTTTCAGCTATAGCTAAATTCAATACCTATTCTTCACTAATAATTACATTAATAACAACATTATATTATTGACGTTGAAATCAATAGTAGCTGGTAAAAATGTCTCAGTGACATTCATCCCAACCAGAGGTCGGGAGAAGATGCCGATCATTGTTTCATTGGTTTCCCAACTACTTCCAGCACCCACGAATCAATATCTTGTGGCAAGTGTTTCAAAGAACTGATGCAAAGCTATAATGCTTTAGTGCATTCTATCTGCACGATAAAGATACAGATAAAAATATTCTTGAAAATGAATTTTGAAACTTTATTCTTTTCATTGTTCATTTTGGGAATAAAAGTATCTTTGTGTTGTGTGTTAAATCTGCACTAAAAGTTAAAAAGATATGTCCATCACTAAAAATGCTCTTATTCGCTATCAAGCTTTAGATCGTTGTTTCCGCAATTCGGGAAGGATGTATTTTTGGGAAGACCTTCTCGAAGAATGCAACAATGCATTAACAGATTTTGACCCCAAAAGCGATGGAATACAAAGACGGCAATTGTTTGATGACATTAATTTCATGGAAAGTGAAGCAGGTTGGTCTGTTCCTCTCGTTAGAATACGTTATGGTCGGAAAGTTTACTACAGATATGAAGATTTATCTTTCTCTATTAACAACCAACCTTTAAATGATTCGGAAGCCGAACAAATAAAGTCAGCCCTTCAAATTTTCTCTCGTTTCTCCGGTACACCTCAGTTTGAGTGGGTCAATGAAATGATTCCAATGCTCGAATCCAAATTTGGTTTAATTGAACGTAAAAATGAGGTTATCAGATTTGAGAGTAATATTGACCTTAAAGGGCTTCATTTTCTAACTCCACTGTTCAATGCCATAATTAATGAACGGGTTTTAATTATCAAATACAAGGACTTTAAAAGTTCTGAACCTTACGAGATTACTTTTCATCCATACTACTTGAAGCAGTACAATAATCGGTGGTTTGTATTTGGGCTGAATTCTGATAATCAAGTACCTAATTGGAATCTTGCTATAGATAGAATTGAGTCGTTGTCAGAAACAGCAATAAGATACCAGTCGTCAGAAACGGATTGGGAAGAGTACTTTTTCGATTTAGTTGGTGTTACCCGCCCTGAAAGTGGTTACTTACAAGAAATCGTCTTGAAATTTTCTCCTGAAGTTTCTCCTTATGTCATTACAAAGCCTATTCATCCAAGTCAGAAGCACAAGAACGACCCAACTGGTCTTGAAGTCAAAATCAAAGTCATTCCAAATTTTGAATTAGAACGTTTGGTTCTGTCATTCGGAGAACAAGTCAAAGTAATTTCTCCACAGGATTTCAAAGAACGTATTTCTCAGCGTCTCAAGTCAGCCGGTCGTTTATATTGAGCGTTGGCAAAATTCAAGCTCTTTTGGTTTTTGTTTGGGGTTTGTGTCTCGGCAAAAACCAAATGTGATTGAATGTGCGGTCGGCTTTTTACAATGAGGCACAACGTCAGCCTGTGAAAAAACTCGTAGTAATTTACACAAGCTGTTTATTTTTTTGAAATAAAAATACAAATAAAAACTGAAATATACAATATCTTTGTGTATGCCTAAAATAACTCCTAAAAACCGTACACAG
>JADYZM010000025.1 GCA_020853105.1 Flavobacteriales bacterium
AACATCACCTATACGCAAGCAGGGGTTTCGTGCTTTGTAGGACAGAAAAGTGGTATATTTGAAGTTCAGTTCTTCGTAGGAAGTTCAGTGGTAAAAATCCCTGCCTGCGTATAGCTGAGAACCGTTACAAGCAAGTTTAACAAAAAACCAAAATAACATGGGACAATTTGACAAAAACAGTAAAGAGTACATTGGCAACGGACATTACAGAATTAACGACGTTGATTTTATGTCTGTATGGACATTCAAGAAGAAACACGGCATAGAACCAAATAACAATAACGCTAATGGAAGCGAAGGACAAGATTTAAATAAGTTGGGGTTTAATATTCATTCTTCAACTCCTGATTTTGGTGGATTTTCAACTATCTATATTTATCCTGTCGAAGAATTAGAGAAGTATTATGGGGTATGACTCAAATAACGAAGAACTGCCTTTTGAATCTCAATATCGAAATCTCATAAAGGAACAAACCGAAATTGATTACCTAATCATTGGACAGGATCCATATCCAAGAAAGCCAAATGGAGATGAAGGTGGAAATGGAGTTGCGTTTTGTAAAAATTCCCATTATGAGTTTTTTCAAGAGAGTTGTTGCGGGAATTACGTAACAACTTCATTGGGTTTGTCAAAAGACGTAATTAAAGCAGAGTACAAAAATCCGAAAGTACTATTCATGGATTTACTTTTGACAAAAGGCATTTGCTTTATCAATGTAAGTACTAAACTGCTTTCAGAATTAAAGGAAACCGAATTAGAAAAAGTAATCTACGACTCAAAATCAAGCAATCTCGACGCGTTACAGAAAGCAAAAAAAATCATTTTGCTTGGTAGAGGTAAAACTCAAAGCTATTTTAAAAAATACTACTCAGAATTCAAATTTGACCATGTGCTTTTACACCCGTCAAAAAATGCAAAAGCGGACAATGAAAATGAATGGAATGAATTGTGGACAACAAACTATATCGAAAAAAACATTTTAAGTCAGGACAGTAATCAAAAAGGGGTTGGTTTAAACGTTGTTGGTAGGATTGACCTTTCAAAATTTGAAAAACCAAAAAAGGAAATCAAAAAAGACAAGGAAAACTTCTACATCATTGACACAAATGTTTTTGTAGATTATCCCGATATTATTTCTAGAATTGACAAGCAATATTCTATCGTTTTATCTGCGAAAGTAATAGACGAATTAGACTATTTGAAAACTTCATTGACAGAAGAACAAAAAAGAAATGTTCAAAAAGCTTTAAGACAAATAAACGAAAGCATAGACAAGCGAAATATCAGAATGGAAACAGCAGATTTGAGCTTGCTTCCAGACGATTTTAGTAAGAAATCTCCAGATAATTTTATTTTGTCGGTAGCGTTAAAATTCTTTGGAGAAAACCCAATTATGCTAACATCTGACAACGGACTTCAAATTAAAGCCAAGGGTTTAGATATTACGACAATAACATTAAAGAACTTTTTGAAGCAAACGAAGTATTAATCAAAACCAGCTTGTAACAGGCGTTTAGCTCCATTTTTCTGCCGCAGGCGTAACACAGAAAAACGGCGCCAAGCGCCAAACCGTTATATGCTATGCTAAAAGACACGTCACAAAAAAATAAACAATAACGACAATGGGACTATTTGACTTTTTAAAGAAAAAAGAATTCGAGGAAATTGCTCAATTGAAATCTCAACTTGAACGGTATAAATCTATCACGGACATAGAAGCTGAGTCAAAGAAACAACGAGAACAACTTGATAAACTTATTACCGACAAAGAATCGGAAATTAAAAGCATTCAAGACAATTTAGTAAAGCTAAATTCAGACTATCAAGGTGCACTCGACACATACACAAGACTAAGAAAAGAAATCAGTTTATTTGAAAATAAACTAGACCTAATTGAGTACGGTGTTTACGAACCAATATATGAGTTTGAAAAATCTGACGAATATCGACAAGAGCAAAACAGAATTATTGAGCTTCAAAAACAAATGATAAGTTCAGAGAGAGCAGCTATTTGTAGGACAAATTGGACTATTGACGGTAGTGAAGCAAAAGGACGAGCAAGCACAAAAAGATATATCAAGCTGACTCTACGAGCATTTAACGGAGAATGCGAATCACTAATTGCCAAAGTAAAATGGAACAATGTTAATCAAATGAAGGAACGTATAAAAAAATCATTTGAGACGATTAACAAAATTGGCGAAAGTCAAACGGTAACAATACAACCTGAGTATTTGGACTTGAAATTGAAAGAGCTAACATTAGAGTATGAATATCAATTAAAGAAACAGAAGGAAAAAGAAGAATTACGAGCTGCTCAAGAAGCATTACGTGAAGAAGAAAAAGCAAGACGTGAATTTGAACAAGCCCAAAAAGAAGCTGAAAAAGAAGAAGCTAATTATCAAAAAGCATTGGACAAAGCACGTAAAGAGATGGAACAAGCTACAGGTGACAAACACGACAAACTTTTAGCTCAAATTCAAAAATTAGAACAAGAATTACAAGAGGCACACGATAGAAAAGAACGTGCATTATCAATGGCTCAGCAGACTAAAAGAGGACATGTTTATATTATCTCAAACATTGGTTCTTTTGGTGAACAAGTTTATAAAATTGGAATGACACGAAGACTTGAACCTGAAGACCGAATAAAAGAACTAGGAGACGCTTCAGTTCCTTTTCAGTTTGACATTCACGCAATGATTTTTTCAGAAGACGCACCAAACTTGGAGAACGAACTACACAAAGCTTTTGCTAACAGGAAAGTAAATATGCTTAATTATAGGAAGGAATTTTTTAAAGTTACATTGGAAGAGATTGAACAAAAGGTTAAGGAAATCGGACTTGAAACAGAATTTATTAGGATACCAGAAGCAATGGAATACCGAGAGACAATTGCAATCTTGTCTAAACTAAATTCTACAGAACAACCAAAGACAATTGAACAAATTGTTGCAGACGAATTTCCGACTAGTTTGACATGACAACAGAAAGTAGCACAGCATATAACAGCCGTTTGGCGTCATGCGGGGTGACGTACTTACATTCAAGTTCAGTTTTCCAATTGGGCTTTTGTGGTAGGTTGACAGTTTTGTGCTCCGAAAACCCGCACGAACGCAAAGCCCGAAAACGTCAAACTGTCTAAAAACCCCTGATTATATTTAACACATTGAATGTTAATAACTTATGTGTTATTTTGTTTGTTATGTGTTTGATTATCAGTATATTTATATTGTAATTAAATGTACTGACTATGAAGTTTATCAAAGGCAAAGACCGCAATCAAACCGCTTACTTTTTGTGGCTATCTTAATTGTTAAACATGTTGATGAGCTTAGAAATTGTAGATTTCAACTCGTTGCGTTTAACAATCAAGTCTAAAAAACCATGTTCAAGAACAAATTCAGATGTTTGAAAATCTTCCGGTAAATCTCTACCAATGGTTTCTCTAACAACACGAGGTCCTGCGAATCCAATTAAAGCACCGGGTTCAGCGATATTTAAATCACCAAGCATTGCAAAAGAAGCTGTAACACCACCTGTTGTTGGGTCAGTTAATAGGGAAATGTATGGAACTTTTGCCTTTGCCAATAAGGATAATTTTACTGAAGTTTTTGCCATCTGCATTAGTGAAAATGCAGCCTCCATCATTCTTGCTCCACCGGATTTAGAAATCATTAAAAATGGTATTTTATTTTTGATAGAGTAGTCAATGGCTCTTGAAATTTTTTCACCAACTACTGAACCCATTGAACCTCCAATAAAATCAAAATCCATACAAGCTATAACTAAATCTTGTTTGTCAATTTTTCCAACTGCAGTGCGGACGGCATCTTTTAAATTGGTTTTCTTTTGTGTGGCTACTATTCTATCAGAATATTTTTTAGTGTCTTCAAAGTTTAACGGATTGCTTGAGGTCATTTTAGCGTCAAGTTCTTTGAATTTGTTGTTATCGAACAAAATGTTGAAGTATTCTTTTGAGCCTATTTTATCGTGATGTCCACACCCCGGGCATATATAAAATGAATTGGCATGTTCTTCGGTAGAAACCACGTTTTTACATTCTGAACATTTGTACCAAAGCCCTTCCGGTGTTTCTTTTTTTTCTGTAGTAGGAGTAATTACACCTTTTAATTTTCGTTGAAACCAAACCATTTTCTTCTAATTTTTATAATAAATCGACTGTTGATTAGCTTTTAGAGTGTGTTTACATTGTTTAAATCTACAAACGCTTGCTTTAGTCGATTTTTGAAAGTTTTTTCACCTTCACGCAACCAAACCCTTGGGTCATAAAATTTTTTGTTTGGTTTATCGTCGCCTTCAGGGTTACCGATTTGTGTTTTTAGATAAGCTGATTTTGCTCCCATATAATCTCTTACTCCTTCTGTGAAAGCAAATTGTAAGTCGGTGTCAATATTCATTTTTATAACACCATAAGAAATAGCTTCGCGAATTTCTTCAACCGAAGAGCCTGAACCACCGTGAAAAACAAAGTCAACAGGATTTTTATCGGTATTGTATTTCTTTTGAATATATTCTTGAGAATTTCTTAAAATTTTTGGGGTCAAGTGAACATTTCCGGGCTTATAAACACCATGTACATTTCCAAATGCTGCTGCTATGGTAAATTGGTTGCTCACTTTTAATAGCTCCTCATAAGCATAAGCCACTTCTTCGGGCTGAGTGTATAGTTTATTATTCTCAACATCTGAATTATCAACTCCATCTTCTTCACCGCCTGTAATTCCTAACTCTATTTCTAGAGTCATACCAATTTTACTCATTCTTTCCAAGTAGCGTTTGCATATTTCAATATTTTCATGAATCGGCTCTTCAGACAAATCAATCATGTGGGAACTATAAAGCGGATATCCATGTTGGGCGTAAAATTTTTCACCGGCATCTAATAAACCATCAATCCAAGGTAACAGTTTTTTTGCACAATGGTCGGTATGAAGTATTACGGCTACTTTATACAATTTAGCCAATTCGTGAATGTGTTTGGCTCCTGCAATACCCCCTGCAATTGCAGCTTGTTCATTTTCATTGCTCAATCCTTTTCCGGCGTTAAAGTGGGCTCCACCGTTTGAAAATTGAATAATAACGGGAGCATTCATTTCTTTTGCAGTTTCCAAAACAGTATTCACAGTGTTTGATCCTGTTACATTTACAGCAGGTAGGGCAAAGTTTTTTTCTTTTGCCAACTTAAAAATTTCTTGAACTTGTTTACCAGTAATAACTCCGTATTCTGTTGTTTTTATCATAATGCTGATTTTAGACCGACAAATTTAGGAAAAAATGATAGATATACTTTTTGATTAGTTAAAAAGTGAAATTAACAACTCCATTTTAGAAAGGATAGCCGATACCTAAGTTCAGCGTGGTTCGTTTAATTTCTATTTGATAGGCGTAGGGGTTGATTTTTGATGGGTCTTTTAATGGTACAGCACCGTCTAAACGGAAAATAAAAAAGCTAAAGTCTAATCGCAAGCCCATTCCAACGCCTATCGCAAGGTCTTTGTATAATTTGTTTAGTTCAAATTCTGCATTTGGTCTGTAAATGTCTTTCTTTAATATCCAAACGTTTCCCGCATCAATAAAAAATGCACCTTCAAACAACTTCGTAATGTCAAACCTATACTCCAGGTTTGCTTCAATTTTCAGCTCACCTATTTGGTTTACTGGGCTAAGTAATGAATCTGCCAATGAGCCGGGTCCTAATCGTCGTGCAGGCCATGCACGAACACCGTTTGAACCACCACCAAAGTATCCTTTTTCAAAAGGCAACACATTTAAGTTTCCATAGGGAACACCAACACCAACAGCTAATCGTTCAACAAGTGATGCGTGGTCTTGTACTTGATAAAATCGAGAGTCAAATTCTGCTCGAACATATTCTGCATAACGTATTCCAACAAAATTATAACTGTTTGTAACTGCATCTTTTGGTGCGTTTGTCATTCGATTATAAGTGGATAGCATGTTCCCCGATGTTTCGGCATTAAACCTAAAATATTGGTAGTTTTTTTTGTGCTGAAAATCTTGGTTGTTAAAAATAAAACTGTATTGTATGGCACTGATAAAATGGTCGGTATATGAATTTAATAAAAACGGATTGTTTTCAGCAATAATCTTGTTTTTAAAGTCTTCTGTCAGATTCAACTTAACAAAGTAAATGTTAAATGGAGTGATGAAGTGTTTTTTAGTTTTACTTTCGCTCCAAGAATAACCAAATGTGCCTTGTATCAAATTTCGTGAGTATTCAGGTCGTTGTTGAAAGTTAAATGCTGTGGTTATATTTGTTTGAGGGTTTGCTCGTTTAGAAAAGTTTTCCATGTTTATTGGCAGTAAGAAACGCGGAATTTCCAAGCTCACTTCCGGACCAAATTCAAGGGTATTGAATGGAGTTCCAAAGAATTCATCGTTTTTATCTTGTGAAACTCCAACCACTCGTTGAATTTCCATACCTCCTTTTAGTTTGATGTTTAAAAATTCAGCACCTCTAAATATGTTTTTGTTTTGGTAAATAATATTTCCCTCAACTCCCAAATCACCACCGGTATTGGTGCCAATACCCTCCAAAGTAAAAGATTTCATTACAGATGGGTTTATGTATAAATTGGCAACCAACCGGTTGGAATCTGTTTCCTCATAAATGAAACTGATGTTTTTGAAAACCCTAAGCTCGTTTAATTGTTTGTAAGTGTCGTTTTGATCTTGTAAAGAGTATATTTCTTTAGGTTTGAAATTTATAGTGTGTGTTAAAATTTTTGGCCTGAATTTTAACTTATCTGAATAAATAATCGAAACCGAATCATAAACTAAAGTGTCTAAATTTTCAGCCTTTTCAATTTTTGATTTTGTACCTAAAAGTAAATTGGTTGAGTGTATATAATATTTTTTATGAGAACCGATTGTGTCTGAATAATCCGTTCTAATGTCGCTGTTGTGAACAACTAATGTTAAATTAACTTTTTGATTTCCCTGTGTAGTATCGACTTTATAGGTTATGTAATTGTTGTTAAAATAATAATACCCATAGTTTTTTAATTCGTTTTTAATTCGCTCTCGTTCTTTATCTAATACGTCAATATCAAAGTTTTTTCCATTAACAAGTAATGACTTTTCTTTAGTCAGTAAAACATAATCTTTTATAGATTCATCATTAAACTGATAGTGAATATCATTTATTAAATAGGGTAGTCCTGTTTTGATTTTATAAAGTTGTGTTACTTTTCTTTTGTTGATTTTTTTTTCAGCAACCACCTCGTTTTGAAAATACCCTCTATTTTCTAAAAACAGTTTCATTTGAGAAACTGTTCTTTGGGTCTGTAGCGAATCATAAACTACAGGAGGTTCACCAATTTTACTAACACCATCTTTACTAAACATATTGAACCAACCCAAATGAAATCGTACAATACCCAAAATTTTTTTGTTCGGTTTTTGTTTAATTATAGCGTTTAATTCTTCTTTGTCAATTTTTTTATTATCAAGTTCGAGCTTATTGGATAGAAGTAATTCTTCATTTTCCTTGAGTTTTTTTGTAGGGTTGCAACTGAAAAGCAAAGCAATACTGACTACAACTAAGGTTGTAATGCCCTTATTTTCAATGAATTTATGACTTGAAAAATACAATTTTATATTTTTAAAGAATTGATTACGTTTGCAATTAATAATTTGCAAAATAACTATTATTAACTAAACCAAGATGAAAAAAATTACCACGTTATTAACTATTCTTTTATTGATATCTTCTGTTCAATTATTTTCCCAATCAGATACACTCAACAATAAAAAAGCCAAAGAATTACTAGATAGAGCTGACTTGGATTTTGAAGATGGAAAGTACATAGATGCATTAGACAAATACAAACAATTATTCGAGTATAAACCCTCTGATTTATATTATAAATTGATGATGGGAATTTGCTACAGCTATTCTCCAAACGAAAAAGCAAAATCAATAGAAATTATTGAACAAGTCAAAACAGTTAACCCTGAGTACAATTTAGTTAACTTTTATTTAGCAAGAGCTTATGCAGTTAATTATCAATTTGAAAAAGCGGTTGATTTGTTTAATATGTTCTTGACAAGAAGCACACCTGAAGAAGCCGAGGAACAAGCAACTGCTCAAAAAATGATTCAAAATTGTAAAAATGCAATAGAAATTTTAAAAGATACAATAAAAGAAAATATTGTAGAAAACATTCAAGCTCCAGTTAACTCTCAATATTCAGAATATGTACCTGTTATTTCAGCAGATGAATCAGTTATGATTTTCACGTATCGAGGAGTTAAAAGCAAAGGTGCGGAAAAACTTCCGGTTTCTATGAACTCAGAAACCTATAGCGAAGATGTTTTTGTTTCTTATAATAACAATGGGGAGTGGACTGAACCTGTTAGCATTGGTGATAATATCAATACAGAAGGACATGATGCTGCAATTGCCCTTTCTGTTGATGGTCAAACTTTATTTATATATAAAAGCGAAAAAAACAACAACGGTGATATATATGTAAGCAGGTTAACCGGCAAAAGCTGGTCAAAACCTGATTTACTGAAAGGTGATGTAAATAAAAATGATAGTTGGGAGGGTAGTGCAAGCTTATCTGCAAATGGAAAAGTATTGTATTTTGCAAGCAATAGATCAGGAGGTTTGGGAGGTAGAGATTTGTATAAGGCTGAACTACAGTCGGACGGAAGTTGGGGAAATGTGCAAAATTTAGGTTCTAAAATCAATACCGTTTATAATGACGATGCTCCATTCATTCACCCGGATAACCAAACTTTTTATTTCAGTTCTGAAGGTCACACCAGCATAGGCGGATATGATATCTTTTATAGCAAATTAGATGAATATAGTTCTTTTAGTGATCCTCTAAATATGGGCTATCCAATTAATACTATTAATGATGACCGCTATTTTGTGCTGTCTGCCGATGGAAAAACAGGTTATTATTCCGGTGGTGGAGAAAAAAGCATTGGAGAACAAGATATTTTCAGAATTATTGCCGGAAAAGTTCAAAAACCGGTATTAGCACTTTTACTAGGAAATGTTTATTACAATGATGCTCCTGTAGGTTCGTATATGCACCTATTCAAAGGTGATGATGCAAACTTAGAAGGTTCGTTTAAATCAAACGAAGAAACAGGTAAATATGTTATGGCTCTCTCTCCCGGTAGATATGAAATTGAGGTAGAACTTGCCACAGGTGAAACTGTTAGAGATTCTATTAATTTAGAAGAAATTAAAGAATATGTTGAACTGTATAAAGACTTTAGAATTTACAGCGATTCGAACTTAGTAGATAAAAACAATATTGCTCTACAAGAACTGTTAAAGAAAACTATGAGCGGAGAGCCTAAAACTATTGATACTCTTTTTACTGACAATGCCGGAAAACCAAAAGATGTGAAACCTTTGGAGCCTGGACGTAGTTTTGTTTTGAATAATATATATTACGATTGGAATAAATATACCCTAAGACCCGAATCAAGAAAAGAATTAGACAATTTAGTTGTTATATTAACCGAAAACAAAGAAATCAAAGTTGAAATATCTAGCCATACAGATTCTAGGGGCTCAGATGCGTTGAATCAAAACCTTTCTAAACAAAGAGCCAATGAGGTAGTTAAGTACTTAATTTCTAAAGGTATTAAAAAAGATAGGTTGGTTGCAGCCGGTTATGGAGAAACTCGTTTAGCTGACGATTGTACAAAATACAAAGATTGCGGAGAAACTAGAAATGATGATTGTGATTGCCACCAAAATAATCGAAGAACAGAATTTAAAGTGTTGAGTAAATAAAATTTAATGCTTTAGATTTTCACTCGTGTTAAGCAATCAACAAAGAAAATACGTTAAATCTTTGCAACTAAAAAAGTTCCGTACTCAATACGGAACTTTTTTAGTTGAAGGAAAAAAGTTAATCGAAGAACTTCGAATGTCCGATTTTGAAATTGAACAAATTTATAGCACAGAAAATCTTCAACAAATAAATAGTGTTGTTTCAATTTCTGAAGCAGAAATGAAGTCAATCTCCGCACTATCAACCCCAAGCCCTTTCTTGGCAGTAGTTAAACAAAAAAAGAACTTGGTTTATCAAGAAAAAAACAATCTTACTTTAGTGCTTGACCAAATTAAAGACCCGGGAAATTTGGGAACCATCATAAGAACAGCCGATTGGTTTGGTATTTCACAAATTATTTGCTCTCACAATTGCGTCGATGTGTATAATCCCAAGGTTGTTCAAGCAACTATGGGCTCTATTTTTAGGGTTAGTGTTTTTTATGACGAACTGGAAGAATTCTTTAAAAAGAATAAACAAATTCCTGTATTTGCAGCTGATTTAGATGGAAAGAATGTTTTGAAAACTCCAATTTTTCAAAAAAAATCATTTATGCTTATGGGTAGTGAATCTTTTGGCATCACCAAAAATTTACATCAATTCATTACACAAAAAATAACTATTCCAAGTTATGGAAGTGCAGAATCTCTTAATGTGTCTGTTGCCACAGGAATTTTGTGCTCAATTTACCGACAACAATTCACATAACAGTATTTGAATGAGCCAAAATGTCATGAAAATTTCATTGGCATATACTTTGAAAAGCATTCATCATTCTAAAATAATTTATTCACAACATAAAAAAGCAAGAGATATGTCAAAAGGAAAAATTAAGGTATCAACAGAAAATATTTTCCCCATAATCAAAAAATTTCTATACTCTGACCATGAAATTTTTTTAAGAGAACTAATTGCCAATGCCACAGATGCAACAAAAAAACTTCACACACTATCATCATTAGGTGAATTCAAAGGAGAAATAGGAGATGACACAATAGAAGTAATAGTTGACAAATCTGCTAAAACAATTACTGTTAAAGACCGTGGAATTGGAATGAGTGAAGAGGAAATAAAAAAATACATCAATCAAATTGCATTTTCAGGGGCAGAAGAATTTGTTAATCAATTTAAAGACAAAACAGACACGGGCAATATCATCGGTAAATTCGGATTAGGGTTCTATTCGTCTTTTATGGTTGCTGAACGAGTTGAAATTGTTTCTAAAAACTATAAAGATGAACCTGCAGCTCATTGGGAGTGCGATGGCAGTCCAGAATACACATTGAAAACTACTGAAAAAACCGAAAGAGGAACAGAGATTATTTTACATATAGCAGAGGATTCTACTGAATTTTTAGAGGATATTAGAATCAAAACTTTATTGGAAAAATACTGCAAGTTTATGCCTGTTGCCATAAAGTTTGGTACGAAAACCGAACAAGTTGAAAACACAGAAGGAAAAAAAGATAAAGACGGAAATATTGAAAAAGTAGCAGTTCAAGTTGACAACATCATAAATAATCCAAATCCTGCATGGACAAAATCGCCATCTGCTTTAACAGATGAAGATTATAAGAATTTTTATAGTGAACTATACCCATTTAATTTTGAAGAATCCTTGTTTCATATTCATCTAAATGTGGATTATCCGTTTAATTTGACCGGAATTTTATATTTTCCTAAAATTAAGCCTAACATGGAGGTTCAAAAAGATAAAATTCAATTGTATTCACGACAAGTATTTATTACAGACTCGGTTGAAGGAATAGTTCCTGACTTTTTAACATTACTACACGGGGTTATCGACTCTCCTGATATTCCGCTAAATGTTTCACGTTCATACTTACAAAGCGATGGAAATGTGAAAAAAATTTCAAGTCATATCACCAAAAAAGTATCTGACAAGTTAGAAGAACTTTTCAAAAAAGACAGAGAAGATTTTGAGAAAAAATGGAACGACATTAAAATATTTATTGAATACGGCATGCTTTCAGACGAAAAGTTTTTTGAAAGGGCTCAAAAGTTTGCTTTGTATAAAACAACTGACAATAAGTATTACACTCTTGATGAACTGACTGAGAAAATTAGAATTGCCCAAACCGATAAAAACGACAAGTTGGTATTTCTATACACAAACGATGTAGATAACCAATATTCATACATTCAATCGGCTAAAGAAAAAGGATATGATGTTATTGTTATGGATTCCCCACTATCATCGCACCTAATAGGCAGATTGGAACAACAGGTTGAAAAATCAACTTTCTCACGAGTAGATGCAGATACTATTGAAAAACTGATTGATAAAAATGAAGAGATTCCGTGTAAACTAACAGATAAACAAAAAGAAGAACTTAAACCAATTATTGAAGAAGTAATATCAAAGGAGAAATTTACCATTCAATTTGAAAGCTTAAACGAAACAGAGCACCCCATAACCATCATTCAGCCTGAATTTATGAGGAGAATGAAAGAAATGAGTAAACTCAATAACGGTGGAATGTTTGGTGCATTTCCTGAATCGTACAACATGGTAGTTAATGCAAATCACCCGCTTATTTCAAAATTATTGAATGAAAAAGACAGTAATAAACAAAAAGAAATAGCCAAACAAGCTGCCGATTTAGCTTTATTGTCTCAAAACATGCTAAAAGGAGAAGAGTTATCGAAATTTATTAAAAGAAGTATTGAATTAATTTAATATTTTAACCAAAAAAAAGTAATTTCATCATAAACTTAAATAGATAAAACAGAAATATGAATAAATCATGGATAATATTAGGAGTGGTAGGTTTACTAATCCTTTTTTTAGTATTTTCAGTAGTAGGTTCGTACAACTCAATGGTTACAAAAGACGAAGCAGTTAGCGGACAATGGTCTCAAGTTGAAAACGTATATCAACGAAGAGCAGATTTAATTCCAAACCTTGTAAACACAGTTAAAGGTTATGCAGCTCACGAAAAAGAAACCTTAGAAGGTGTTGTTAATGCTCGAGCAAAAGCTACAAGCACATCAATTGATGCTTCAAAGTTAGATGCTGAAGCAATCAAAAAATTTACAGCAGCTCAAGATGGCTTAAGCTCAGCCCTTTCAAAATTAATGGTTGTGGTTGAAAAGTATCCCGACTTGAAAGCAAACCAAAACTTTTTAGAGTTGCAAGCTCAATTGGAAGGAACCGAAAACAGAATTACTGTTGAACGCCAGAAGTTTAACGAAGCCGCAAAAGATTATAACACATTCATCAGAAAATTCCCTAGAAATATATGGGCAGGAATGTTTGGTTTTGATAAAAAAGATTACTTTGAAGCTGCTCAAGGCTCAGAAAAAGTTCCAACAGTACAATTTTAAAATAAAAAGCCTCCAAACGGAGGCTTTTTACTACAATTAAACAATAAGAAACATCATGTCTAAAGACCTATTAAACCTTGTTGAAAAAAAACAACTAGAGTCAGCAATCAAAGAGGCTGAAAAAAATACTTCAGGAGAAATACGTGTGCATATTGAAAAAAAATGCGAAGGCGATGTTCTAGACCGTGCCGCCTATTTATTTGATTTGTTAGAAATGCAAAAAACCAAACTCCGCAACAGCGTTTTGATATACTTAGCAGTAGATAACAGACAACTAGCAATATTGGGCGATGCCGGAATCAATCAAAAAGTGCCTGTTGATTTTTGGGATAAAACCAAAGACTTGATGGTTGAACATTTTAAAAAAGGAGATTTCTTTGGAGGGCTTTCCGGTGGAGTTCTATCAGCCGGTAATCAACTTAAAAAGTATTTTCCTTCGGATAAATCAGATACAAACGAGCTGAATAACGAAATATCATTGGGCGACTGATTAAATAAAAAAATAATGAAAAATAGTTTATTTCTATTTCTGGCAATTCTACTTCATTTCTCAGTTAAATCTCAGGAGTGTTTACTAAATCAAGCTCCAAAAAAAGATTTAGTTCAGGATTATGCAAACATACTCAGTGATGAGGAAGAGGAATATTTAAGACAAAAACTTACTGCTTTTAATGATACCACTTCAACACAAATTCTGGTAGTAACCGTTACAGATTTATGCGGTTACGATAAATCTGAGTTTACATACACACTGGGAGAAAAATGGGGTGTAGGACAAAAAGGAAAAAACAATGGAATTGTAATGATGGTTAAGCCTAAAGAAATAGATGGTAGAGGCGATGCTTTTATTGCTCCTGGATATGGTTTAGAAGGCGTTTTGCCAGATGCAATAGCAAAGCGAATTGTGGACAAAGATATGATACCCTATTTCAAGCAAAAGGAATACTATTATGGTATTCATCAAGGAGTTAATTTGATAATGGGTTTCACTTCCGGTGAATTTTCAGCTGATGAATATGCAAAAACAGATTGGGCATCTTTTCTAATACCATTTGCTTTGATAGTGGTAGTACTTTTAATCACATTTCTATCCGCTGCAAAAAAAGCTAAAAGCTATTCCGTTGGGCATAATATTCCATTTTGGACAGCTTTTACATTGATAAATTCAATGGGGAAAAGTCACGGTGGATCATGGGGTAGTTTTACAAGCAGAGGTGGAAGTTTTGGCGGTGGAGGAAGTAGTTTTGGTGGTTTTGGAGGAGGTAGCTTTGGTGGCGGTGGAGCTGGAGGTAGTTGGTAAAATATTTTTCTTTATCTTTGACTTTCAAAATGCAAATTTCAATGAAAAAAAATATTCTCCTTTTTCTTTTTACTTTGATTCTTTTCTCGTGCTACAAAGAAAAAAAACTAGTTCCATCTCCTGCGGTTAATTCAAACACAAACACAACACCAACTCAAAAAACATACGTATATTCAGGAAATATGAATATTACAAAATACGATTCGAGTTTCAACCTTATAACAACGTATTTTCGCCCGAGTACAATTTCAAAATTATCAGGAATTTCGCCAAACTATACACTTTCAACCACCTTTGATGCAACAGCATTGAAAGGAGAGACTAACCATTCAATTCCGGTAGAAATTTCTTCTGAACATTTTTCTGTTGTTACTCCTTCCGGAACCGGAATTTTTGCTGATGGTGTTTTGGCTGGTTACAATAAGTTGGATACTTTGTACTACCGTGTTTTATACACTGACCTGTCAAATAAAAATAAAATATTTCTGGATTATACAGGGGATTTAATAAACAGCTATTAAACCATTCCAATAATTTTTTGTTGAAAAGTTATAATTCTTTAATTCAAATAAAATTGAATTAAAGGAAATGGCATGTTTAATTTTGCTAAAAAAAATCAATTATGCAAGCAAACGCTATTAAAGAAACAAAATTCAATTTTCCTGGTCAACAGGATTTGTACAAAGGAAAAGTTAGAGATGTGTACAACATCAATGATAAACTGTTGGTGATGGTCGTGTCCGACCGTATTTCAGCCTTTGATGTTGTTTTGCCAAAAGCTATTCCTTTTAAAGGTCAAGTGCTGAATCAAATAGCTGCAAAATTTTTAAAAGCAACCGAAGATATTGTTCCAAATTGGGTGATTGATGTTCCTGACCCAAGCGTAACCATCGGTAGAAAATGCGAACCTTTTAAAGTTGAAATGGTAATCAGAGGTTATCTTTCTGGTCATGCTTGGAGAGAATATAGTGCCGGAAAACGCACCTTATGTGGTGTTCAAATGCCTGACGGAATGAAAGAAAACGATAAATTTCCACAGCCCATAATAACACCTACAACTAAGGCAAGTGTTGGGCATGATGAGGATATTTCCAGAGATGAAATACTCAAACAAGGAATAGTTTCAGTTGAAGATTATACCAAACTTGAAGATTATACTCGTAAAATATTTCAACGAGGAACGGAAATAGCAGAAAAAATGGGACTTATTTTGGTTGACACAAAATATGAATTTGGAAAAGTTGGAGATACAATATACTTGATTGATGAAATTCATACACCGGATTCTTCTCGCTATTTTTATAAAGCAGGCTACGAAGATCGTCAAGCAAAAGGTGAAAAACAAAAACAACTCTCCAAAGAATTTGTTCGTGAGTGGTTAATTGCTAATGGCTTTCAAGGAAAAGACGGACAAAAAGTGCCGGAAATGACCGATGAATTTATTGAGCAAGTTTCAAACCGTTACATTGAATTATTTGAAAATATTACCGGAGAAAAATTTATTAAATCCGATGTGAGTGATGTGTTGAGGAGAGTAGAAGAGAATGTAATAAAAGCTATTGATAAATTATAAGATTAAATAAAAATCATTCAAAAGGGTAAACACACGGTGTTTATCCTTTTTTTTATTTTACATTTTCTTGTAGAATACGTTGTTGTCTGTGGTTAGTCGTATAAGATTTGAATTTTCTAAAGCTTCAATTTTTTTATAGTTAAACGGTATTAAGATTTCATTTTTACTGTTGATTAAACCAAATAAACCATCTTTTTTTGCTAAGTAAATATTATTTGTAAATAAAGAAAGTTCCGAATATCCGGCAGGAACAATAAAAACACCTTTATCATCAATGATTCCAAATAAATTGTTTGAAGATACTATTGCTTGTCCGTTAATAAATTCATTACTTTCATCAAAATTATATGGAATAACCAGCTTTGCCTGATAATCACAATACCCCCACTTTCCTTTACGTTTTACAGCAATTAATTTCTTTGATACAGTTGCAATATCTTCAAAAATAGCAGGTAAAAATTCTTTACCTAAAGAATCAATTAAGCCAATTTTACCTTTACTTTGAAAGCGAGCAAATCCCTTAGTGTTAAACATGGCTAAATTATTCATACCTACTGAAAACACTTGTGAAAATGGTATTGTAAGTTTAGAATCTTGGTTCAAATATCCATAAAGACTGTCTTTTACAATCATTGCTCGGTTGTTTTCCAATCCGGTGATGAAATTATAGATAGGTTCGAGAATATATTTACCTGTTTTATCAATAACTCCGTATTTTCCATTTTCCATGATACGAATAAAATTTTGGTTGCTAAGATCTATCCAATCAAAGGTTGGTTTCACCACGTACATCAGGTTGGTGTCTATTATACCGTATTTTCCTTCTTTTTCTACATAAGTAATATTTTCTACAAAATCACCAGCACTTTCAAATTCAAAACCCACTTTTAGATTTCCCAGTCTGTCAATAAAACCATATTTTTCGTTCAATTCAACAGAAATTAAATTGCTTTTTGTATCGCCAATTTCATCGTAAATAGTAGGTACAAGTTCTTCACCAGTTCGATTTATGATGCCGTATTTTTGATTTTCACTCACCACAGCCATACCGTTGTTGAAATTTTCAGCCTCATCAAATTCTATTGGAATTACAATTTCACCGGATTTATTAATGTACCCGTATTTGTTATTTTGAGAAACTGCTGCAACGCCTTCTGAAAAATCCATTACACCTTCATAAACAGTTGGTATAACAATTTGTAAACTATCATTAATAAAACCCCACAATCCGTCTTTTTGAAATGTATAATATGTTGTGTTAGCCAATTTAAAATCTTCTTGAAGTTCATTTTTAAAGGGATAGTTTGGGTATTTTAAGATAAACTTTTCAATATTTTCGGAAGTTTGAACTAAAGTAGAAAGGTGATACAACATTCTCCAAGCTTGTGTAACAAATGGATTGTTAGGGTGGGTATGGATAAAATTTTCGTAAGTAGGAATGTTTTTTTGATGAGTTACAATGTCGTATATATTTTTGTGTGCTTTATTAATAAATGGATTTGAGGGATAATCAGCAATAAATTTTAGGTTATTTTCAACGGTGTTTATTTCTGTATATTCTTCAAACAATTTTTTTTCATAGATTGTTTTACACGCTGAATATTCGTCTGCTTCTGGATAGTTTGTTAAAAAATTGAGGTATGACTTTGATGTATTTTCTTGTTTTGCAAGTGTGAATGCAAGAGCATTTCTAAGTTCTACAGCTTTTTGCTGTTGTTTAGCAAATTTATTTTGTTCAATAAAATAATTATAAGATTCGATAGTGTTGGCTTCTAATGCTTTTTGGAAGCATTTTTCATCAATAAATTGGTGGTGCACATAGAGCATTACAGAATCAATTTTATAATTGTTCCACTTTTTAACTGATGCAGCAGTTATTTTTTCTTGGAGTTTGAGAGTCAAATTTTTATAAGCATTCTGGCTTTGATTGATATAAAACAGAGCAGAATCAAGGTTGTAAAAAGGATTATTATTTAATGAATAAATCAAACTCAAGCCGTAGGCAGATTCTGTAGTTTGTTTTTTCAAGCCTTTTTCGAAAATCTTTTTGGCTTTAAAATAGTCATGAATAGATAATGCCTCAAATGCTTTGGTTAAGTTTGCAGCTTCTAACCCATTAACAAGTAGAATAACAAGCAAAACAATAATTTTTTTACTATAAAACATCAAACGTAAACCAATTTTAGGCGTATAATGACAAATTGAACTTTTTACAAAAATACTTTTTATAACCCAATCCCTCAATGTTAAAATTCATTTCATATTTCTCTTTTTTTCTATCAATATTCTTGCTTGGTTGTTCTAATTCCGAGGAAGATAATACAATTGAAAGAGATTTTAATGAAATAAAAACCGAAGGAAAACTAAGGGTAATGATTCACTACAGTTCTACCAGCTATTTTATTTATAAAGGTATTCCGCAAGGGTTTGAATATGAACTTTTAAATAATTACGCAAATCAAATTGGAGTGGCACTGGAGGTGATTCCAATTAAAAATATGGATAGTATTTTCTTTGATTTAAACGAGGGGAGAGCGGATATAATTGCAGCAAACCTCACAGTTACTCCTGAGAGAAAAGAAATAATAAACTATACACTTCCTGTAATATTTACTAAACAAGTGTTGGTACAAAGAAAACCACAAGATTGGAAAAAGATGAAAAAAACAGAGATTTCCAAACAGTTAGTAAATTCAGTTGAACAGTTGGCAAGTAAGAAAGTTGTTGTACGTGAAAATTCTTCTTTTTATGGGGAACTAAAAAAACTTAACAAAAAAAATAAAATTGATATTGGAATTGAGCTTGTTTCAGGTGAATACACTTCCGAAGAATTAATTGAAATGGTTGCCGAAGGTCAAATAGAATATACAGTTGCCGATAAAAATATTGCAGAAGTAAATTCGTGGTATTACCCGATTTTAGATGTTAAAACAGAATTGAGTAACTATCAAGATATTGCTTGGGCTGTAAGACAAAATTCAGACACATTGGTTTCTTCGATTAACAGTTGGTTACATGAGTTTAAAAAGACACGAAAATTTAAAGCCATTTACAATAAATATTTTCGCAATCAGCAATTAGTAAAAAAAAGATATAATCATGATTATTTTACTCTGGAATCCGGAGCTATTTCGCCTTATGATAAAATATTTAAAAAACATGAAGTTGATTTTGGTTGGGATTGGGAACTTTTAACTTCCCTTGTCTATCAAGAATCGCACTTTAATAATGCTGCACGTGGTTATGGAAACTCATTTGGATTGATGCAGTTTATGCCTGAAACAGGAGCAAAATTTGGCGTTGACACCAACTCAGGACCCGAACAAAATATTATTGCGGGGATTAAGTATATCAATAGGTTAAATGAAATATGGGAAAAAGAAGTGGAAGACAAACAAGAACGAATATATTTTATTTTAGCCAGTTATAATGCCGGTCCGGGTCATGTAATCGATGCTAAAAATCTAGCTGATAAATATGGTAAAAATCCTCAAAAGTGGTCTGATGTAAGTTTTTATCTGCGTAACAAATCTAAACCTAAATATTATAACGATGAGGTTGTTAAAAGTGGATATTGTAAAGGATTTATTGCCTGTGATTACGCAGATGAAATCATGGAGAGATTCCATCACTATCAAAACATTACTCAAACAATAGGAGAGAAGTAAGGTTACTCAGAAAGCATCATCTTTTTAATATGTTTTACGGGTGCAGAACCAAAGGAGAGAAACTTTTCATGAAATTGTTTTAAATCAAATTCTTTTCCTTTCTTTTGCTTGTATTCTTCTCGAAAATCAACGATTTCTTTAAATCCTGTGAAATAACTGCAAAGTTGAACTTGTGTTAGTGTAGCTCGCTTCCATTTTCCTTCTGCCTCAGCAGTTTGCTGAAAAGCTTGATTAATCAATAAATTCATTGCTTCGTCTTTGCTCATGTTTAATGAATGTACACTATAATCTAAAATGGTATTGCAAACGGTTCTTAAATTCCATTTGTAATACATCAGCCACATTTCAGGTTCGTTGTTTCCATAGCCATTTTCCAACATCATTAGTTCCGTATAAACAGCCCAACCCTCAATCATAGCTCCATTTCCTAATATTGATTTTATTAAACTGGGTGATTGATTGCTGTATATCAATTGTGTGTAATGTCCAGGTATTGCTTCGTGAATATTTAAAATTTGTAAAATATAATGGTTGTATTCTCTCAAGTAACTTTCTGCTAGTTCAGCAGACCAATCCTCCATACTTCCTACATTGTAATAGGTGTTCCCTTCTTTGTCATAGGGTCCGGGAGATGAAATTGAAGCTCCGGCAACACCGGCCATATAAGCGGGTTCTTTTCTTACCACCAATGGTTTTGATGGGTCAAGATAAATAAGATTTTTTTGATTGATAAAATCAACTAAAATTGGAATTTGTTGTTCTATTGCAGTTTGGAATGAATCGGGTGTGGTGTGCTTACCAGAAAGCTTGTCAATCATGGTTCTGATGGCAACAAGTGTATCCTGTGGAATGGGCTGTTTAAAATAATTATTCCACAATTGAAAGGTAATTTCCGCCATTTTATGGTGTAATTCTGATTTGCGTTCAATAGCTTTATTATAGACTTCTTCAGCAGTATATCCGGATTGAATATCGAATTCAAATTTTTTAGTGTGTAGCTCTTTCCCTATTCTAAATTCTCTGGGGTTTTCGTTTTTTAAATTTTTTAACCAATCTGCATAATTCTTAATTGCAGAAACAGATTTCGAGGCATTTTCTAAAATTGTGTTTTTAACAGAACCCTCGAGTTTTGATTTCGACAAAGCATCTTTTAAATCCGTTTCAAAAACTGAAAGACCTCCTAAATTTTGTGCAATAGCTAATTGCGTATGTTCAATTGTTGGGTTTTTTATCAGTTTTTTTGCCGCCTCATAATAGGTTGGTACATTTATCATTCTTTTATTAAAAACAACCAATCTGTTGTCTAATGAATCGAATTTTGAATTTAATATTTCGGCAAATGAACCGCAAACATTAAAGTTAGATGGATCCCATTCATACGATTTAAAAACAGTAGAATACCAAATGGTACTATTCAAATGATTTTCAATTAACAAATAATCGGTTTTATTACTGGAAGTAAGGCTATCAATCGGATATTTTTTTAAGGAGTCCAATTGATTTTTACAGAATGAAATCTCTTTTTGAATAGTTTCTTCATTTGGAATGGATAATATGCTGTCGTAGTCGTGTTTTCCAACGCTAAGTGCCCAACCCGGATATGTTTTCCACAATTCATGAATAAATGTGTTTTTGTATTCTTCAAAATTTTGGTTAAAATCAATGGTTGTTGATTTATTTTTGGAATTACACGCTATCAAGATGCCGATTGCTATTAATAAAATAATCTTTTTCATAGTGAATGTTTTCTAATAAAGGCGAAATTACTTTTTTTATACTAGAATAAATCAGCTGAATAGAGCTATATTCTGATACCCATTACACAAACATCATCAACTTGCTCTAGATTGCCTTTCCAACTTTCAAAAGCATTGTTTAATAATTCTTTTTGTTTGTCCATATTGTCGGATTGAATGGAGAGAAGAATTTGTTTAAAATTAGATGTTTTTAATTTTTTCCCTTTTTCACCTCCAAATTGGTCTGCAAATCCATCTGTAAAAAGAAAGATTGTATCGCCTTTTTCAAGGGTTAATTCATGATGAGAAAAAGGTTTTGTTTGAATAAACTTACCAATGGGTTGCTTGTCTCCGGGAATTTCACATAAACTAAAATTACTGTTGCTAACTGTAGAACTCATGGCACATACACCATCTTGAATTTTGTTTTTTGAACTATAAATCCATAGCGGATTATTTGCTCCTGCCCATTCAATGCGTTTATTATCTCCTGAATTTAGGAAGAGTTTACAAATCGAAATATCCATACCATCTCTTACATCAGAGCCACTTTTTGTAAAATGCTCAATAACTAATTCTCTGGTTTTATTTAATATTTCAGATGGTTTTTCTATGCCAAATTCGTTTACCACACGGTTTAATGCGTTTGAACATACAACACTGACCATAGCACCAGGAACTCCATGTCCGGTACAATCGGCAGCAGCAAAAAGCATAGAGTTTTCTTTTTGAATCATCCAGTAGAAGTCTCCAGCTACAATATCTTTTGGTTTGTAAAGAATAAAAGATTCAGGAAAAACTTTTTTAAAATCATCAAGCGAAGGCAAAATAGCATTCTGGATTAAGCTTGCATACTGAATACTGTCTGTTATATCCTTGTTTTTAGATTCAATTTCTTTATTTTTTTCTTCGAGGATAAGTGCATTTTTCTTCTTGTTGGAATAAATTCGGTACAGAAGAAAGAATGATAGAGTTAAAATTCCGATTCCAATGAAACTATAGTTTCTGATATTTTTTTGAGTATCAAGTTCAACTTTCTTTTTGTTTATTTCAATTTCTTGTAGCAATTTCTCTTTACTCAACGATTCAATTTCTTTTTCTTTCTTTTCGCTTTCGTATTTTTCTTGAATTTCAGCAATTTGCTTGTTTGTATTCTCATTCACAATGGAATCTTGATATTGAGCATATAATATATGGTATTTGTAGGCATTGTCAAAGTTTTTTAATAAACTCTCGGTTTCAGCCATTTTCTTGTATAAATCACGAATCAAAGGCTTTAGCTGATTTTCTCTGGCAATATCCATACTTTTTTTATAGTACAGTAGGGCATCGAGATATTTTTTTTGAGCTTGATAAACATCACCAATCAAATAATTTGCGTTGATTATACCTGAGTTGTAGCCAATTTTTTGACCCACCAACAAGGAAAGATAAAGGTAATTCAAGGCTTCTGAATATTGGCTCAAACCAACATGGCAACGAGCTATATTGTTGAGAATTATTACTTGGTTTCGTTCAATGTTGTTTTTTTTGTAAAATGAATACGATTGTTTAAAGTTTTGTAATGCCTCATTAAATCTAGATTCTTCCAATAAAATTGCTCCTAAATTATTTTCTAACCCGGCAACTCCGGCAGAATCTTTTAAAAGTATTCGTAGTTGCTTCGCTTTTTCAAAATTCTCAAGCGACTTTTTATAATTATCTTGATAATAATATATACCTCCAATATTTGTGTAACATACCGCTTCTTTGTCTAAATCTTTAAGTTGAGTGGCAATTTCCAGCGATTGGAAAAAGTATAATGTTGCTTGGTCGTAATTTCCAAGAGAACGTTGAATCAATCCTAGAAAATTATAAATATCAAACCGATGAACTTTATTATTATCGTTCATAGGTAGTTTATGTAAAACATCTAAAAAAATTTCATTAGCCTGATTGTACTCAGATTTAAAGTATAATATTCTTCCGATTGATTTATTAATGATTGGAAGATATGAGGTTAACCTACTCTCAATTGCAATTTTTTTAATACTACTTGAAAGAGGGAGCGACACATCAAAGTTTCTTTCAACTTCTGGATTTTTGGAAAGATAATCCAAGGTTTTAATTATCTTTTCTTCGTTTCCGTATTTTGAAAAAGTATTTAATATACTATCGGCTTGCTCATTTGCAAAAGATAGAGTAGAACCATATATGCACAAAAAAAAGAAAATGATTGCAAAGTATAATCTACTCATTACGACAATTAAGAATTTAAAATTTGTTAATTGATACGACGGTTAGTTAGAAATGGTTTTGTTTCGAATGAATTAATTTTGAACGAATGTAAATATACTTGTATTATGTTCTATAACTCATGATTATTAGCTTAAACAACCATATTGAACTACAAAATGGTGTAGAGATGAGATTAAGTATTTTAAATTGATGTAAATTAAAATAAAGCGGTTTCTGTATATTTGTTTTGGGTATTGAGAAAAAAACATTCTAACAACTCACTTTTTGCGTTTCCTATGAAAAAGATAAAGTCCAATTTGTTGTTTTTAACATTTCTTTTAAACTTATCTGTTTTTGCACAACAAGCAAAAATCAATTTACAATTAAAACATACGTTAAATCTATCAAAACCATCTGACAAAATAAGTTTGTTTGTTAGAGGAGATGTGCAAAAAATTAAACAAGAAGTAGAAAAATACGGAGGAAAAAGTAAGCTAAGTGCTAAAGATGCTGTTCAAGTTGTTTTACCCTGTCATCAAGTAGAACGATTTTCCTCAAATGATTTTGTGAAATACATTGAATATTCGTTTATGAAACCTACTGTTTTAAACGATACAATGACAATCCACAACAACATATTACCTGCACATCAAGGAGCATCTCCATTACCAACAGCCTATACAGGCAAAGGTGTGTTGATTGGGTTTATAGATACAGGAATAGATATTTTTCACCCTGATTTTCAAGATTCTCTTGGAAACACAAGGATTTTAGCAATTTGGGATCAAAACTTAGCTGATAATGGGTCAAGTATTTATGGCTATGGGCAAGTTTGGGATTCTGCAGCCATTAATAATGGAAGCTGTACTCATATAGACCAGCATATTGTTGGGCATGGCACTCATGTTTCCGGAGTCGCTGCCGGAAATGGTCTGGCTGTGGATAACTATAAAGGTGCTGCACCCGAATCCAACATTATTATGGTAGCCAGTAAAGGTGATACTACAAATTGGTACGCAACTGTTGTTGATGCTGTTGAGTTTATCTACAATCAAGCAGACAATTATGGAATGCCATGTGTAATAAATGTAAGTATGGGAGATTATTGGGGTTCTCATGATGGAACTGAAGCAGCCTCTATTTTAATTGATAGCTTAGTAAATTATAAATCCGGAAGAGCTTTTGTTTGTGCAGCCGGTAATGCAGGTCATTTGAATTGGCACGCCGAACATCAAATTACATCTGACACCACATTTACATGGTTTTTATACAATCCATCATCTGCTTTTGGTGTTGGTGCTGTTTATTTTGAAGCTTGGGCAGACACAGTTGATTTTAATTCTGTTGATTTTGCTTTTGGAGCAAACCTGCCCACGGGAACTTATGAGCAAAGGGGAAGAACCCTTTTTGCAAATGTCCAAAACAGACTAGGACTCTATACGGATACTATTTTTAATGACACCAATAAATTGGCTGTTGTTGATACATATATTGAATTACAAGGTGATAAATACTTGATTCAGGTGATGATGCAGGAGCCAGACTCCAATTCTTACTATTTTAGTTTATTGACAACAGGAAACGGAAAGTTAGATGTTTGGTCAGCTTCTTGGCTGGGTGTGTCTGATATGGTTGACAACCCATTGCCATCGTCCAGTATTCTTCCTGAAATAATTCATTATCAAAAACCAGACTCCTCCAAAACCATGGTTAGTGGATTTCAAAATGTTCCAACTTTAATTACTGTTGGCAATTTTAACAACAGAGCCAGCTATTTAGATGTTGATTCTATTATCCGATATACCGGAAGAATACCGGGGACAAAAGCAAATTCAAGCAGTTGGGGACCCAATCGAAGAGGGCAAATGAAACCGGATATTGCAGCAACGGGTGACGAGTCAATCGGACCTGTTTCTGCCGACATAATTACTGCCAACATGAATTCAACACCTGCAAACAGAGCTAAAATAGCTTTTGGTGCACATCATAGAAAAAATGGAGGTACTTCAATGGCTTCTCCCGTAGTTGCTGGTACAGTGGCTTTAATCCTTGAAAAATGCCCAAAAGCAACTATGGGTGAAATTAAAAATTCTCTAATTTTAACTGCTAAGCAAGATTCTTTTACTGGCAGTGTACCTAATACAGGCTTTGGATATGGAAAAATTGATGCTTTTGCTGCACTAAATTCAACTAATTATAATGTTTTGTTAGGCTCCGACATTCATATTTGTGAAGGTGATTCAGTGATTATAACTACACCAAATTCTTATTCAACATATTTCTGGTCAAATTCTGATACAACACCTTCAATTGTTATAGACACAAACTCTTTTATATTTGTTGAAGTTACCAACACTATGGGGTGTAAATCAAATAGCGATACACTTAACACCTTTTATCATACTTTGCCACCCAAACCGATAATTAATCAAAACGCAGGACTTGATACATTATGGATTTCATCAACCAATTCTATTCAATGGTACATGGATAATCTGCCAGTTGCTGGGGCTAATGATTCAATTTTAGTCGTTTCTCAAGATGGATTCTATTCAGTTTCAGTAACGGATAGCTTTTCATGTTCCAATTATTCAGATACTGTACATATTATTTTCTCAAGCACTTTAGAAAATTTTGTTAATCAAAATATTAATATTTATCCAAACCCGTTTAATGACAAGTTAGTCGTTGAACCAATAAACGGCAATTCAATACTTGAGATTTTAATATTAGATTGTAACGGTAAAGTGATTTATAAAGATAATAATGAGTTCAACAGACAAAAAGAATTCCAATTTGGTAATTTAGCCCACGGATTATATTACCTGAAAATAATTACCCAAAATGGTATAGATTTTCATAAAATAATTTATAATCAATAATTTTAACAACATTTTTGTAAAATGTTAATTAAATATTAACATTTATATACAAAATATAACAATATTTGTAAAAAATAACAAATGAATACATTCAAAGGAACTGGAGTAGCAATTGTAACACCTTTCAAAGATGATAGAAGTGTAGATTATATTGGGCTAGAAAAACTTGTTGAACATTTAATCTCAGGCGGAGTCAATTATCTAGTAGTAAACGGCACAACAGGTGAGTCTGCGACACTATCCAGACAAGAAAAGCTTGATGTATTAGCGTCTGTAATTAAATTCAACAATAAAAGACTACCAATAGTTTTTGGAATAGGAGGGAACAACACGCAAGATATAGTTGATTGCTTTAAAACCTATGATTTTACAGGGGTTGATGCAATATTATCTGTTAGCCCGTTTTACAACAAGCCAAGTCAAGAGGGAATTTATCAGCATTATAAAGCCATTGCAGAGGTTAGTCCGTTGCCACTTATACTATATAATGTGCCTGCAAGAACAGGTTCACACATGGAAGCAGAAACTGTATTGCGACTTGCAAAAGATTTTAAAAATATTATTGGAGTTAAAGAGGCTTCCGGTGTGATTTTCAACTCTATGAAAATTATTAAAAACAGACCTGAAGGATTTTTAGTGCTTTCCGGAGACGATATTCTAAACTTGCCAATAATAGCTAGTGGTGGAGATGGAATTATCTCGGTAATAGCAAATGCTTTTCCTAGCGATTATAGCAAAATGGTAAAATCAGCTTTAGCAGGTGATTTTAGAACTGCTCAACAGATGCATTACAAATATTTTGATATGGTTCATTATATGTTTGTTGATGGAAATCCACCGGGAATAAAAGCAACGCTTAAAATTTTAGGCATTTGCAAAGACACTTTAAGGTTACCTTTGGTTAATGTGAGCAGTGCTACCTATCAAGCATTAGAAAATCTTATAAAAAATACTATCAATTGAAATCGATGGAAACAACTACTCTTGCAGCAGGTTGCTTTTGGTGTGTTGAAGCAATTTTTTCCAGTTTGAAAGGAGTGGAAAAAGTGGTTTCTGGTTATGCGGGGGGTAGTGTAATAAATCCTACATACAAAGAAGTATGCGAAGGAAATACAGGTCATGCAGAGGTTTGTCAAATTACATTTGATCCAAAAATTATTAATTTTAGTGAAATTCTTGAGGTTTTTTGGCAAACTCATGATCCAACAACAAAAGATAGGCAAGGAGTTGATGTCGGAAACCAGTATAGGTCTGCAGTTTTTTATCATACCAACGAACAAAAACAAATAGCAGAAGAATTAGTGAATCACTTAAATTCCAACAATGTTTTTTCTAACCCTATTGTAACAGAAATTAGCCCAATTCGAAATTTTTCACCGGCAGAAGACTACCACACTCAATATTTTGAATTAAACGGTGAAAATCCATATTGTCAAGCGGTGGTAAAACCAAAAATTGAAAAATTTAGAAAGATGTTTTACAACAGATTAAAGAGTTAAAACAGCCATTCGTCTAAAATGCATCTTTTTATTAACAAGTTCATTTCATTAACTTTATTTTTGTTATGAAATAAAGTTGAAATGAAATCACTTTTCATAGATGGAAAAACCAATACACCAACCGTTTCTTTCAGCGGCGATGGAGTGTTGTCTATTAGTGGCCGTTCAATACCGGAACATCCTATCAAATTTTATAAACCCATACAAATTTGGTTAGATGAATTTTTGTTAACATCTCCGATACGAGTTTTTTTTAGAATAAACTTAGATTATTTGAATACGCACTCCACAGAATGTATTTTTGCCATTCTAAAAAAACTTGAAGACTATTATATTACTACAAAAGCAGATGTATCAGTTTCTTGGATTATCGATGAAGATGATGATGATATGGAAATCATCGGTAATGATATGAAAGCATTGCTTCAAATTCCAATTATAGTAGAAGAAGAAATTTAGTATTTTTTAAGATTATCTTCATTTTCGACAGATGTACTTCCGAGTTTCACAATATCGTCGTATGCAGCATAAAAAATTGTGTAGCTAAGTGGGATTGTAACTGCTAATCCTATAATCAAACAAGCCAAACCAATTAAATTTATAAAGGCTATTATGCATGTAAGTCCCAAAAAGTGAAAAAACTTTTTTTGGATAATTTTTCTACTGGCTTCCATGGCATCCCATGGTCCTAAATTGAAAAAATGAGCATTTGCTGCTGAAAAGGTATATAAAATTTGGAAAATCATATATAAAATGGAGGTAATAACAACCATTAAAATTATTCCGTCTGCTTCAAACAACTGAAGCAAATCGTTTACTGATAGCTGATTTGTATCAAGTTTATTTAGAAATATTTCAGAAAATCCGGAGAACAAAATTGAAATTAAAAAAATTAAAAGCGGCATTAAAATTAATAATGCAATACCCGTTAAAATCAATTGAATCAGTGCTATTCTCGTAATGGATTTAAATCCTGTGAAAAAATCGTTTAGTGATATTTCTGTATTGTTTTTTACTTTTTGAGCAGCAACAAAATATCCGACATAAAAAGTAAGACTCAGTATTTGGCTGGCAATACTCCCTACAAACGGGATAAATGATCCGGCAATTGTCATAAAAACAGAAATAATAAAAAATCCGATAAATATCCAGGCTTGACTTTTAAAGTACTTATATCCATCATTTATGTATTTTCCAAAATCAAACGAGTACCCTTCATTAGAAAGTTGCTCAATTTTCTCGTGTATATTCATGTTTTCACAAAAGAATTTGTTTTGTAAATATAAGAATATAAGCTGTTTAATTAAAAAAAAGACCTTGAATTTACAAGGTCTTAAAAATTGTTTTTTTAATTATTACTAATATCTGTAGTGTTCAGCTTTGTATGGACCTTCAACCGCAACACCAATGTATTTTGCTTGTTCAGATGTTAATGTTGTAAGTTCTACACCAATTTTAGCTAGATGGAGTTTTGCTACTTTTTCATCTAGGTGTTTAGGAAGCATGTAAACTTCGTTTTTATATGCTGCTGAATTAGTCCATAATTCGATTTGAGCAAGAGTTTGGTTCGTAAACGAGTTACTCATCACAAATGAAGGATGACCTGTTGCACAGCCTAAATTAACTAAACGTCCTTCAGCCAAAATGATAATTTCTTTACCATTAACATTGTATAAATCAACTTGAGGTTTGATAGTGTCTTTTGTGTGACCGTAGTTTTTGTTTAACCAAGCCATATCAATTTCATTATCAAAATGACCAATGTTACAAACTATGGTTTTATCTTTCATAGCTTCAAAATGTCTGCCAACAACAATATCTTTATTTCCTGTAGTAGTAACAACGATATCGGCATCAGCAAGAGCTTTTTCTAGAGTGGTAACTTTAAATCCATCCATTGCAGCTTGTAGCGCACAAATTGGGTCAATTTCTGTAACTACAACTCTTGCTCCTGCACCTCTTAACGAAGCAGCAGAACCTTTACCAACATCACCATAACCGCAAACAACTGCCACTTTACCGGCCATCATAATGTCTGTGGCTCTTCTGATAGAGTCAACCAATGATTCTTTACAACCGTATTTGTTATCGAATTTTGATTTGGTAACAGAGTCGTTTACATTGATTGCAGGCATCACCAATGTGCCGTTTTTTAATCTTTCATAAAGTCTGTGAACACCTGTTGTAGTTTCTTCCGATAGACCTTTAATATCTTTTGTTAATTCAGGGAATCTGTCAAAAACCATGTTGGTTAAATCACCACCATCATCTAAAATCATGTTCAACGCTTTTCCGCCTTCAAAGGCAAAAATAGTTTGTTCAATACACCAGTCAAATTCTTTTTCGTTCATACCTTTCCAAGCATAAACAGGAATTCCGGCAGCAGCAATAGCAGCAGCAGCATGGTCTTGTGTAGAGAAAATGTTACAAGATGACCATGTAACCTCTGCTCCCAGTTCGATTAATGTTTCAATTAAAACTGCAGTTTGAATGGTCATGTGTAAACAACCGGCAATTCTAGCCCCTGCGAGAGGTTTAGATTTTCCGTACTCTTCACGTAAACTCATTAAACCGGGCATTTCGGCTTCTGCTAATTTAATTTCTTTTCTTCCCCATTCTGCTAGGGTAATGTCTTTAACTTTGTAAGGTAATTTTTCCACAGCTGTGTTAATCATTTGAAGTTAGTTTTAATAATTAATTTTAATTTTAGGAGGTCAAATTTAACTAAGTTATCTATATCAACAATCAATAAATGCCAATTGTTCAAAAGAAAAATATTAATGAGAATATCAGATTAGGAATTTGGTGTATCAACGAATCAACTGAAGAGTTAATTATGTTGTTGAATAATAATTCATTAGAACTTGAAGTAAAAAGTAAAACTTCAAATGAAATTAGAATTAAACAATGGCTTTCTGTTAGACTTTTGTTGAAAGAATTTTATCCAGAATTAGAAATATTTTATACTGAATATGGAAAACCATACTTAAAAAATGGTACTGAAATTTCTATTTCTCACTCCGGAAAATACGTTGTTTTATTATTAAATACTCAAAAAAGTTGTGGAGTTGATATTGAACAAATTTCAGAAAAAGTAAATAAAATTAAATTTAAGTTCTTAAATAACAAAGAATTAAATATGGCTAATTCAATCGAAAAATTAACTATTTTTTGGTGTTTAAAAGAAGCTTTATATAAACTTTATGGAAAAAAAGAGTTGATATTTAAAGAACAATTGTTAGTTGAGTCAATCACAGATTCGATTTATAAAGGAACGATAAAATTCAATAATACTGAAGAAATCCATGAATTGAGAGTGGAAAAAATTGAAGATTTTATTCTTGTATATACTATCTAATTGTTAATATTGCAAGACGATGAACATAGGTAACATCTATAAATCAATACTAAAGAAGCAAAACGAAAATAAGAAAATGTTTTCTGTTTTGATAGATCCTGATAAGCAGAATTTCATGGAACTGCACAAAACCATTACTAAATGTAATGAATCTGAGGTCGATTTTTTTTTAGTTGGCGGTAGTATAATTACAAAAGGAGATATTTCAACAACAGTAAGATTCATTAAAGAAAATTCTAATATACCTGTTGTACTATTTCCGGGAAATCACCAACACATTTCACAACATGCAGATGGCATTTTGTTCTTGTCGTTGTTGTCCGGAAGAAATCCGGCATTTTTAATAGGAAATCAAGTATTGGCGGCTCCTGTGATACAGAAAACAAGTTTGGAGGTTCTGTCAACAGGCTATTTGTTGGTGGATTGTGGAACTACTACAACTGCAATTTACATGAGTGAAACAATGCCAATTCCGTATAATAAATCTGAAATAGCTGCTGCCACTGCAATTGCTGGCGAATACTTAGGAATGAAAATGATTTATCTTGATGGAGGTAGCGGTGCTCAAAAAGGTATTTCTACCGATATGATTTCTAAAGTTAAATCGACCATTCAAATTCCACTAATAATTGGTGGAGGAATAAAATCGGCTCATCATGCAAATGAAGTTTACAATGCAGGTGCTGATATAATTGTAGTAGGAAACGGAGTGGAAGAAAACAGAAGTTTAATTCAAGAAATTTCTGATGTTAAAAAAACGTTCAATATGCTTTCTAAACAAGCGTAAAGCTTCATTTCTACCAAGAATTTCCCTTTTTTATGTACTCTAAAGAAGAAACAAGATTAGTTAAACACGAGTTTTGGAATAGCTTTAGTGTTATGATGAGAAAATATTCATCAAAATACGGAACCGTAAACTGGAGTAATTATAAAACAAAAATCAAAGATTTATATTTTCGACTCGATTTTACTGAAAATTATGCAACATTTTCTATTGAATTACAGCACCCGGAAAGTATAAGAGGGTTGTTTTATGAACAATTTATCGAGCTAAAAGTTCTGTTGGAAAAATCACTGGAAGAGAAATTAATTTGGGAAGAAGAGCATGTAAACGTTTACAAGAATACAATTAGTCGTATCTATATTTGTCTTCCTCATGTGAGTATTTACAATAAAGAAGATTGGCAAAAAACCCAAAATTTCTTGGAGAAAAAAATTACTCAAATGCATATTTTTTGGCTCGACTATCGTGAACTGTTCAAAAATTTGGAAAGTTGAACAATTCCTTCATTAACGAACTCAAACAATTAACTCAAAATCCAATACAGATTCATTTCACAGGAATTGGGTTTGTTGCAGAAATTAAAGGTTGCTTTTCTATTCATTTTATAGAATTAAAAAAATTAAATTACAACATCAGTTTACCAGAATTTTCTTTCACTTGTAACTTTCCTCAAATTACTCTTTTTGAGAATGACTGGAATGAAAAAAGAGAAATTGTCGTTTCACGTTTAAATTCATTACTCGGTTCAAATTGCAGAATTGCTGCACGAAAAACTAAATGCAAAAAAATCAATCGGTTAGATGCTTTTGAATTTTTATGTAAAAATCATTTTAATGTACCGGTTAAATCAAAATACAATTTTGGATTATTCTTTGAAAATGAACTAGTTGCAATTGCTTGTTTTGGACCCATTATGCACAAGAAAAATGAAAATAAAGGAGAATATTCAGGCGAATTGATTCGATTTTGTAGTAAAAAAGGATGTACCGTTACAGGAGCGTTGAGCAAGTTGCTAAAACATTTTACAAACATTTATTCTGTAAATGATATAATGACGTATATCGACAAAGATTGGTCAGACGGAAAAAGTTTTATAAAAGTAGGCTTCGAAAAAGTAGGTGAAAATAATCGATTTATTCATTTTTTTAATCCGACAACTCAACAATTTGAATCAGAAAGTGATAAAACAATTGCAATAAAAAAGAACGGGCTATTAAAACTTATAAAAATTATTGAACCGGGTAACAATTAAACTGTTTAAGAATTTAGTTATTTTTGGTTGATATGGAGATTAAGAAAGGAGATAAGATAAAATTCATTAACGATAAAGTTGAAGGATTTGTAATTGATGTTTTAAACAATAATAAAATTAAAATTAAAACGAGTGATGGGTTTGAATATGTAGTAGATATAAGCGAAATTATTATTGTTGGTGATGATAATTCAATTCATTACCAACCGGATAAAAAAGCCATAAAAAAGAAAATTTCCGAATCAAAAACAATTAGTGAAGGAAATTCTATACTTGACTCTTACCAAAAGAACTCAGAGGGTATAATCGAAATCGACTTGCATTTAGAAAAAATAGTAAAGAACCCTCAAAAATACGAGCCACAACTAAAACTACACAAACAACTTCTATATGCAAAGAAATGCATAGAAGCTGCACAAAGAAAAAAAATCAGTAAGTTAATTTTCATTCACGGAAAAGGCACAGGAGCTTTAAAATCTGGTCTTATCGAAATGCTTGAAAACACAGGATATATAAGCGTAAAAGAAGGCTCCAAAATGAAATACGGTGACGGTGCAATAGAAGTATCTTTAAAAAATATAACTTTGTAATTGAAAAAGCAAATCGTTCTATCGCCTTTTGTCTTGTGCAAGGGGAGGAAAGTCCGGACAGCAAAGAGCATCCAACCAAGGGAAACCTTGGGCAATTGTATGTAATGTATAATTGACAGATAGTGCCACAGAAAACAAACCGCTTCATCTTGTATGGAGTAAGGGTGAAAAGGCGAGGTAAGAGCTCACCGGCAATGCAGTAATGTATTGTGCTTGGAAAACCTTTGGAGCTGAAAAATCAAATAAACCAAGGCTTGAGGGCTGCTCGCCCAATCTTGGAGGGTAGATTGAACGAGGGTAGGTGCAAACCTACTCCCAGATAAATGATAGAAACCGCTTGCGGATACAGAACCCGGCTTACAGATTTGCTTTTTTATTTTATTCAACATTTTTTTTATTCGATTACATAAGTTCAATTTGGATAGGCTTATTATTTATACCTAATTTTGGTTTTCAAAAAAATAAATTCCAATCATGAAAAAAGATAAAGAAATATTTGATTTGATTAAGAAAGAACATGAACGCCAAAAAGAAGGTGTTGAACTTATTGCCTCTGAAAACTATGTCAGCAAAAATGTATTAAAAGCAATGGGAAGCGTTTTAACAAATAAATATGCTGAAGGTTTACCATTCAAACGTTATTATGGTGGATGCCAAGTGGTTGATGAAATCGAACAACTTGCAATTGACCGAGCAAAACAATTATTTAATGCAGAATGGGTGAATGTTCAGCCTCACTCAGGAGCACAAGCCAACGCAGCCGTTATGCTTGGCGTATTGAATCCGGGCGATAAAATATTAGGTTTTGACTTGTCTCATGGCGGACATTTGACTCATGGTTCTCCAGTAAATTTTTCAGGTAAATTATATAAAACTTCTTTCTATGGTGTTGACAAAGAAACCGGAAGAGTTGATTTTGACAACATTGAGAAAATTGCCAAAAAAGAAAAACCAAAATTAATCATTGCTGGTGCTTCAGCCTATAGCAGAGATTGGGATTATAAACGAATGAGACAAATTGCAGATAAAGTTGGAGCTTTATTGATGGCAGATATTTCTCACCCCGCAGGATTGATTGCCAGAGGTTTATTGAACGACCCAATCCCATATTGCCATATTGTTACCACAACTACTCATAAAACCTTGAGAGGACCGCGTGGAGGTATGATTATGATGGGAAAAGATTTTGAAAATCCATGGGGAATAAAAACCCCGAAAGGAGAAACTAAAATGATGTCAGCCATACTTGATGGGGCAGTTTTTCCAGGAACTCAAGGCGGACCATTAGAACATGTGATAGCTGCTAAAGCTGTAGCTTTTAACGAAGCCCTCTCTGATGAGTATATGACTTATTGTATTCAGTTGATGAAAAATGCAAAAGTGATGGCTGCGGAACTTACCAAAAGAGGGTATGGAGTCATTTCTGGTGGAACTGATAACCATTCTATGTTAATTGATTTGCGTTCAAAAAACATAACTGGAAAAGATGCTGAAAATGTATTGGTTAAAGCAGATATTACAGTCAACAAAAATATGGTACCTTTTGACGATAAATCACCTTTCGTAACTTCCGGTATTAGAGTTGGCACAGCAGCTATTACCACTCGAGGGGTGAAAGAAAAAGAAATCATCAAAATTGTAGAATTAATGGATAAAGTTATTCTGAATAAAGATGATGAAAAAATAATTGCAAAAGTTAAAAAGGAAGTGAATAAGTTGATGGAAGATTACCCGCTTTTTGATAAAGAAAAAAAACAAGAAAAAGAAAAGAAAAAACACCACAAAAAAGATAAACATAAAAAATGATTGAAGCCAATAATCCTGATTTAAGAAGTTGGATTGAAGTTCCTCAAAATTCAGACTTTCCTATTCAGAACATACCTTTTGGTGTTGCAAAAAGTAAGAAAGGAACTGCCGTTGTTACCAGAATTGGCAACACAGTTATAAACCTTCACCAATTGGCACTGAAAAATCTAATTTCTTTCGACTCAAAAGTCTTTGATTCAGCCTCGCTAAATGCTATGATGTTGCTCGGAAAACAAGCAACTCGCGAAATTCGAAATCAGGTTTCCATGTTGTTCAGAGAAAGCAATCAAAATGCAAAATCGAATCCTGAAGTATTAGAGTCCCTTTTAAGCATAAATGAGGTTGAAATGCAATTGCCTATACAAATTGGAGATTACACTGACTTTTATTCGAGTGAACAACACGCATACAACGTAGGATGTTTATTTAGAGATCCAAAAAATGCACTACTTCCCAATTGGAAATACATTCCGGTTGGTTATCACGGGCGTTCCAGTTCTATTTTACCATCGGGAGTCCCAATTCATCGACCAAAGGGACAAAAAAAACCAAACCCAGACGGACTGCCTATTTTTGGAAATTGTTCGCTGCTAGATTTTGAACTTGAAACGGCATTTTTTACCTATCAAGGCAAACCAATAGGAGAATCAATAACAACCGACGAAGCAGACGATTATATTTTTGGAATGGCATTACTCAATGATTGGAGTGCCAGAGATATTCAAGCGTGGGAATACGTTCCGCTTGGACCATTTTTAGCAAAAAATTTTGCTTCACATATATCTTGCTGGATAGTTACCCTTGATGCATTAGAACCGTTTAGAGTTTCCGGCCCTATTCAAGACCCAAAAGTTTTTCCATACTTAGAATACAAAGGAGATAAGCACATCGATATTAATTTAGAAGTAGCAATAAAACCAGAAAATTCAACTGAAACAGTTGTTTGTAAATCAAATTACAAACACATGTATTGGAACATGAATCAACAATTGGCACACCACACTATAAATGGGTGTAATATCAGAGTAGGCGATTGCATGGGTTCAGGAACAATTAGCGGACCAAATGAAGGTGAATACGGGTCGATGCTTGAAATTTCATGGAAAGGAACAAAACCTGTAAAAATGAACGACGGCAGTGAGCGTAAATTTATTGAAGATAACGATACAGTTATTATTCGCGGTTATGCCCAAAAAAATGGGGTTAGAATTGGATTTGGTGAGGTATATAACAAGATTTTACCCGCAAAATAATTACAGCAGCATTCTTGCTTGTGGAGTAGTTTTAAGGTTAGCAAAATCGCCTTTTAAATATTTGTAATAGCCGGCTATGGCAATCATGGCAGCGTTGTCTGTACAGTATTCAAATTTTGGAATAAATACATTGTATTTTTGTTTTTCTAAATCCAGTATTCGTTTTCTAAGTTCGCTATTAGCTGAAACTCCACCGGCAACAGCAATTTGCGTTAAGTTTTCTTGTTTGAGAGCTTTAACCACATTATTGAGTAAAATATCTACAATGGTTTTTTGGATTGAAGCACAAATTTCATTTATATTTTGAGAAATAAAATCCGGATTTTTTTCCTGTTCTCTTTTTAAAAAATACAAAACAGAAGTTTTTAATCCACTAAAGCTAAAATTTAATCCACTCACTTTTGGGTGTGGAAAAATAAAACGATTTGGATTGCCGGACTGAGCATATTTATCAATCAAAGGTCCTCCAGGATATGAAAGTTGTAACATTTTTGCAACTTTATCAAATGCTTCACCTGCAGCATCATCAATGGTTTCACCAATTATTTGCATTTCAAAATAATCGGAAACCTTGACCAGTTGAGTGTGCCCACCACTAACTGTTAAACATAAAAACGGGAAAACAGGCATTTTTGTAGAATCTTCTTTTTCTTTAATAAAATGAGCTAAAATATGCCCTTGCATGTGATTAATTTCTATCAAAGGAATGTTCAATGCCATTGAAAATGTTTTGGCAAAAGAACTTCCTACCAATAATGAACCTAACAACCCAGGACCATTGGTAAAGGCAACTGCTGTAATCTCATTTTTTGATATACCTGCTTTTTTGATGGCTGAGTCTATAACCGGAATAATATTTTGTTGATGTGCTCTAGATGCCAATTCGGGAACAACCCCTCCGTAAACTTTATGAACTTCTTGATTTGCTATACTGTTGGCAAGAATTTTGCCATCACAAATTACAGCAGCAGCGGTATCATCACAGGAAGATTCAATTCCTAAAATTATTATTGGTGATTGCTGCATTAAATGTATTTTTGTTGGTTGAGCTAAGCACACAAAGTTATCAAAAAAAGAAAAACAATAGGAGTATTGATATCGGTAGTAATTCTATTGATTTCTTTGTTTTTTATTACTTTCACTAAGAGTTCTCGATTTCAAACAGCATTAGTTCAGGCATATCTAAAAAACCTGTCCAAACAACTACAAACTGAAATTTCAGTCCAATCAGTTGACATTAGTTTTTTTACCGGTTTAACCATTAACAAATTATTTGTGAGAGATTTACACAACGACACTTTGGTTTATATTGAAAAATTGAATGCAGATATTAAAGAGTTTTCGTTGCAGGAAAAAAATATTGTAATTGATGATGTCAGATTTGAAAACTCATATTTTAATATTAGAAAACATAAGCAAGACAGTGTTTTAAATCTTAATTTTATAGTAAACCACTTTGCGTCTAATGATACTACATCAAGCGAATGGAATTTTTCACTTAACAGTGTATCGTTTAAAAATTCAAAAATGGCTTATAACGATGATGATTATCTGCCGGTATCAGGAATTGATTACGACCACGTTATTTTGTCAAATTTTGATATGGATTTAGATGAAATTAAATTCATTCCTTCAGGAATAAATTGTATGATTAATCAATTGGCGTTTAAGGATAAAAGCGGTTTTGAAATAAATGAAATGAAAACAGAATTCAATATTTCGCCAAATGGAATCACTGCCCAACACCTCAAAATTAAAACCCCACATTCAAACATCAATGGCGATGTGAATTTTTTAACAAAAGATTATGGCGGATTAGCCGAGTTTATTGATAGTGTAAGTATTAATTCCTATTTTGAATCTACCAAAGTTAGCTTTAAAGATATCTGTTTTTTCTCTACCGAAATGGATTGTTTTAACAAAACCGTTGACTTCCAGGGCGAAATAAGAGGTAAAGTAAATAACTTAAGAGCAAGAAAAATTGAGTTAACTCTTGATGACGGTACATATTTCAAAGGCAATGTAAATATTACCGGTATTCCTGACGCAGAAAATATGTTTATGCATATCAAAGCCGACGAATTGCTCACCTCAAAAGCACAATTAGAAAAATTTCCAATTTATCCGTTTAAAAACAACGAGTTCATTCAAGTTCCAGATAACTTTAAACATCTTGGGAAAATTCGGTTCAAAGGCAGTTACACCGGTTTCTACCATGACTTTGTTGCCTACGGAAACTTTTATACAGATTTAGGCAGAATTGCAACAGATATAGCAATGACACTAAAAAATAACAAAACAATCTATAAGGGTTCCATAAAAACATCTCATTTCAATATGGGTAAATTTTTAGAAATTCCTGAACATATTGGAACAGCTTCAATGGAGGTTAGTATAGATGGAAAAGAATTTGAGTTAAAGGACTTAGAAGCAAAATTAAAAGGGAAAATTCAGCAAATTGAAGTGAAAGGCTACAATTACCAAAACATTGATGTTGAGGGATTTTTTGCAAACAAAATATTCAATGGAAAAATGGATATTTCTGACGAGAATATTGATCTTGATTTTAAAGGAAGTGTTGACTTTGCTGGCAAACTACCCGAAATGAAATTTGTTTCTCAAATTCATAAAGCAAAATTAGCCCAACTAAAACTTTACAACGATAGCAAACTAAATCCTAATTTTTCAATGGATTTAAAAGTTGATATGATAGGGAATAGTGTTGATAATTTACTTGGAAATATAAATGTTATCAACCTAAGAATAAAAGATGAAATTGATGACATCAAAGTAAAAAAAATAACCATACAGTCTGAAAAAATTGGAAATAAGAAAAATATTACTGTTGATTCAGATGTAATGGTAGGTTTTTTAGAAGGCAATTATAACTTCGATGAGCTCATAGATGCCGGAGTTCATAACTTTACCAAATATTTTCCATCGTTTCAAATCAAACATGATGAACACCACCAAATAAAGAATGATTTTGAGTTTAATATCACTGCATTAGAGTCTAGTTTATTGTCAAAATATTTATTTAACGGTGTAAAATTTGCTGAAAATACTGTGTTGAGAGGATATTTTAATTCAGAAACTCAATCGTTGTCGGTGGTTGGTAAATCCTCATTTATTGACGCTATGGGAACCCAACTTGTGAATGCATCATTAGAAGGAAAAACCACGGACCAAAAATTAATTATTGATATAGGTGCTAAGAAAATCAGTCAAAGTGATAGTTTATATATTGAAAATTTTAAATCATGGTCAGTAGCAAACAACGATTCATTACTCACAAAAATAGAATGGCAAAACAATGATACAATATTGAAAACAGAAGGAAAAATTAATCTTACAACAGTTTTTGAATCTCCCACAAAACTCAAAACTAAATTATCAGATTCTTATTTATACATTACTGATAGTTTATGGACTTTTAACAAAAACAATAACATCAGCCTTGATTTTACTGATTCTTTGGATTTGCGAATTTCAAGTTTAGGAATTTATTCAGGAGAACAATCATTGCTAGTTGATGGAAAAATTACAGGAAATCCAAAAGACCAACTAGACATAGCCCTCACTAATTTTAATTTAGATAACATACAAAAAATAGTCCCTAAAAATCAGTTGCAAATTGAAGGGGTTGTTGATGGAGTTGCTTCATTTAAAAAAGAATCTAAAGAAATCATTTTTACTTCAGACCTAACTTTTGATAAGTTAATCATCAACGAAACTCCTCTAGGAAATGGTAAAGTGAAATCGTCATGGGAACCATCGGAAAAAAACCTTTTTCTTGACGGTAAGTTTTTTAAAGGACATTTGCCAACTATAATCTTTAATGGCAATTATAAACCGTTTGTCGAAGACGATAATTTGAATTTGTCATTAATATTACAGCGAACAGACTTACAAGTGTTTAAAAATTACACAAATAATTATTTGTCGAACATGAGAGGAGTTGCATCTGCTGAATTATCTATTCTTGGAAGTCCATCAAATCCAAAATTTTCTGGATATGTAACTCTTCAAAAAACAAGTTTTGTTGTAAATTATTTAAATTCAAGTTTTTCTACCCCATCGTGCCAAATAAATATTCAACCCGATATGATTAGCTATGACAATGTATTGTTTTTTGATGAAAAAGGAAGCAAAGCATATAGTAACGGTACTGTTTTTCACGATAATTTTAAAAAAGTTAGCATGGATATCGGTATGCAAGTTTCTAATTTTCAAGTGTTAAATACTTCTATCAAAGATAATGAACTTTTTAATGGAAAGGCTATAGTTTCCGGTCTAATAAACGTTGGAATGTATAAAAATAAGTTAAATGTTGAGTTGGATTTGACCACCGAAAAAGAAACTGTTATTAATATTCCGTTAAACACAGCAGAAGAGGTTTCAGAGAGTAATTTTATTGAATTTGTATCCAATGAAATTGAAGAAAAAGTAGAGGAAAAAGTAGATTTGTCTGACATTGAATTGAATTTTTCACTTCACGCAACTCCAGATGCTGAAGTCAGATTAGTATTTGACGAAAAGGTTGGTGACGTTATTCGTGCAAAAGGAGAGGGGGAACTGATGATTAATATTACACCTCAAGGAGAATTTAAAATGTATGGCGATTACATTGTTAAAGATGGAGATTACTTATTTACTCTTCAAAATATAATCAACAAAAAGTTTAATTTGGAAGAAGGTGGAAAAATTTCATGGAACGGCAATCCACTTGAAGCACAATTAAATCTTACGGCTACATATAAATTAAGAGCGAGATTGTATGAATTACTTGCAAACTTAGAGGATAGTTCAAGTGCCGAGGTTTACAAACGTAGAACTCCAATCAATTTAAAGTTAAACATAACCAATACCATGCTATCTCCCCAAATAGCATTTGATATTGATTTGCCATCTGCTGATGAAGCCACCAAGAATAAGGTTCGCAGTATTTTATATGTGAGTGACCAAAACGAAAATATTCAGGAATTAAACAAACAGGTGTTTTCTTTATTGGTACTTAATCAGTTTATTCCACCTGATGGAGGGGGAACAGCCACGTATTCAAATGTAGGCTCAACAACTTCAATGGAAATGCTATCCAACCAGTTGAGTAATTACTTATCTCAAATCAGTTCTAAATTTGACGTAGGTTTTAATTACCGTCCGGGCGACCAAATCTCAAGTCAAGAGGTTGAAGTAGCCTTGTCCACACAATTGTTTAACGATAGAGTGGTTATAGATGGAAACCTAGGTGTTTCTGATAATAAAAATTTGAGTCAGGGTCAAAAAACAAGCAATTTTGCAGGTGATTTTTCTATTGAATATAAAATAACAGAAGATGGAAAGTTGAGAATCAAAGCCTTTAACCAATCCAATCAGTTTTCTTTGCTCAGAAGGAGTAGTAACTACACTCAAGGAGCAGGACTTTTTTATAGGCGAGAATTTGATAAATTCTCAGATTTATTTAGAAAATCAGTAGCAAAACGTAAAGATGACTAATTCAGAATCGGAAAAATTAACAAAAACAAAAAACTTTGCTCACTCTTTTCATCATGGTGAAGGAACTGGTCATGATTGGTTTCATGTGCAAAGAGTTAATAAAATGGCAATTAAAATTGCTGAATTTGAGGGCGTAAACAGTTTTAAGGTAAGTATCATCGCTTTGCTGCATGATGTTGCTGACTATAAACTGAATAATGGTGATGAAAATATTGGGTACCAAAAGATTAAAAAGTTTTTAAGTTCTATTGATTTTAATAATCAAGAAATAGAATCTATTATAAAAGATATTAAGGAGATATCGTTTATGGGAGGAAATAACATTGTTGATAATCAAAGCATAGAATCTAAAATTGTACAAGATGCCGACCGCTTAGATGCTCTTGGAGCTATTGGTATAGCAAGAGCTTTTGCTTACGGAGGTAGTAAAAATAGATTGTTATTTGACCCAAGTTGTAAGCCAAATTTAAATCAAACCAAAGCAGAGTATAAAAACAGTAATGCTCCAACCATTAATCATTTTTATGAAAAATTGTTGGTATTAAAAGATAAAATGAATACAAGTTATGCTATTCAAATAGCAGAAGAAAGACATGCTTTTTTGGAAATATTCTTAGAACAGTTCTACAAAGAGTGGGGAGATGAAAAATAGAAAAATCAATCTCTGCGTTTAATCAACATTCTCAACGAAACAACTGGTATCACAAAGGGTTTAGGACTATATCTGTTTTGGCGGATATTATTCCAGAGGATGGGCATAACACCAATATTTAAAGCGTATTTTGATTTTATAATAAATTTTAATCCTCCAGCACCTGTAAAAATAGAATAGTTTGTAAAATAGTAACCTTCTGCCATCAAAAATGTTTTTTTTGCAATTTGACGTTGAATTCCAAATGTTATACTGTGAAAATAAAACAGTTTATTTCGTTGAAGCAATTCCAAATTGGTTTTAATAGAATAAAACCCGGTTCCAAAACTCATGTTGTTTTCGTGATTGCCAATAGTATAAACAGCATCAGCACCACCAAACCAAATAGATGTGTCTTTTAATGCAGCCGTAAAATCGCCAAAGGAAGCTGATAATGCAAATCGGTTATTCTCTCTAACATCAAAACTGTGTTTAATGGAGCCAATTATAGAGCCAAAAAGTGAAGTGTTTATGGAAACATTTGTTTTACCGGTTAACCCATAAGTGAGTTTGTAAAAAATAAAATCATTGCCGGCAATTCTAAAATCACGTTTGGTAATTGTAAAAGCTGTTGGGCTGATAAAATAAGACGTGTAATCCGGATTTTTATACTCGTATAAATCTTTTGAAAAGATTGGTTTTTTAGTGTTCTTATAGCTTTCTACATATTCCTCGTCATTTTGTGCTTGAACTTTAAAAAAAGAAAAAAGTATCAAACAAAAAAAAATCCATTTAAACTGCATTTCAATTTAGATTTGGATCTTCCGGGAAATTTGCAATCATAGCATGTTTTGGACCTTGTTTTTGTAATACTTTTTGCCACAAATGTTCCGATTTGAAATCATTCAATGAAAAACCAAATGAATCGGCTATAAACCATGAATTGTTTTTAATTTCATACTGTAATTGTTCATATCCCCAGCCTGAATAGCCAACAAAAAACATTATTTCATGAGGAAAAATCAATTGTTCTTCAATTTTAGATTTTAAACTTTCGTAATTGCCCGACCAATACAGATTGTCGTTAATTGCAACGCTATCTTCGATTATATTTCCTTGCGAATGAATAAAAAACATACTGTCGTTTTGAACAGGTCCTCCCATAAAAACAGGAGAATTTACTATAGGAAAATCTCTCAAAGCATCATTAACATTAATATTAAGAGGTTGGTTTAGAATAAAGCCAATAGATCCTTCAGGCTTGTGTTCGGCTAACAATATCACAGATCTTTTAAAGTTAGGGTCATTCATAAATGGCTCAGAAACTAAAAGTCTTCCTTCTTTTAAACTTAATTTATTTAAAGCAGACATCGAAAAATCAAAAGGATTCAATTCCATAATCGTAAATTTGTCCTATAAATTTAGCCAAAAAAATAATTTCATCAAAAATCTTGATTTAATTAGTTTTGATTTGAATTGTTAATAATTTATGAAATGGAAGATTTACAAAACTATCTGAATAGTGTCCGCAGGGAGTTTGCAGACAAGCCACTTTGTGAAAATTCGGTTAGTAAAAATCCTTTTCTCCAATTTTACACATGGTTTGATGAGGCGGTGAGTTCTCAAATTTTAGACCCCTATGCCATGTTGATTTCAAGTGTTGATGAGAATGGTCAGCCACATTCAAGAGTGGTGTATTTAAGAAATATTAGTGAAGATGGACTTGTTTTTTATACCAATTACAACAGCCAAAAAGGGAAAAACATTAGTTATTCAAACAAAATTGCAATCACTTTTTTTTGGGTTGAAATTGACCGTCAGATTCGAATTGAAGGGACTGTAAAAAGAGTTGAAGATTCTGTATCAGATGCTTATTTTGATGCACGTCCAAGAGAAAGTCAAATAGGAGCTTGGGCATCAGAACAAAGCAGTTCAATACCCAACCGAGAGTTTTTGGAGGAAAGAGTGAAATTTTTTCTTGAAAAATTTAAAGATACTAAAGTTCCACGTCCTCCACATTGGGGGGGATTTCTTATTAATCCTACTCATTTTGAATTTTGGCAAGGTCGTCCAAATAGGTTACACGACAGATTAGTCTATACTAAATCCGATACAGACTGGAAAATTTCCAGAATTGCCCCATAAAATTGTATTATTCCTAGAGTGAATAAAAAAATACTGAGTTATTAGTATTGATTCATCATTTCTTCCCAAGGCATAGATGTAAGTGCAGCACCAATGATTGAGATGTATATGATTACCACAATTACGTATAGGCTAGAGAGACAAACGCCAATAATTCCACAAATTCTACCGGCTTTCATATTTTTATATGAACTTTCGGTATAACCCTGTGGATTTGATAAATACAGTTTGTTGGCTTTGCTCGCCATTACAATTGAAATTATACCTAAAGTAAGACCAATTATCCCGTAGCAAAAGCAAAAAACAATGGATAAAATACCTAAAACCAATACTCCTGTTGAGTTTGGAAGGTCTTGTAATGAAGGTTGAGTTGTGTTGTTTTGAATTGTTTCCATGCAGTAAATGTAAATAAAAAAAGGCTGCCTTTGGCAGCCTTTTTATTAAAAAAATATTAAGCAGCAGGTTGTCCTTGATATTGAGCATCTCCAAATCCTAAAATTGGATAGAAAATGAAACTTAAAAATAATAATCCCAAAGTAAATCCTACACCTTTTCCAAAAGCTTTTGACAAGGCATTTATTATGATAATTAATGCAATAAAGTTTACAATTGGTATTAACAGTAATACAATCCACCAAAGAGGTTTGTTTACTATTTTTAATAAAATAATCAAGTTGTAAATTGGCACAATACAAGCCCAACCAGGTTGTCCTGCTTTTGTATAAATTTTCCACATTGATGCAATCATAAATACAATGATTGCTACGTACAAGATAATTCCGATAATCATAATTTTTCTGTTTTTTAGTTAATATTTAATTAATTTAGTTAGAGTCAACTAATTTATAACAAATTTTGGAATAGTAAAATTTTTAACGAAAAAAATATTCAATTTATCGAAAATAACATTGAATTGATATAAAATACTCGAATAAAAGAAAAAGAATTAAAATTTTAAACACTATTTCTTTACTTTTTTCTTCTGAGAAATTTCAATAGAATAGTCTTTAAAAAACAAAGTTTTATCTCCCTGTAGTGTTATGTTTTTCAAAATACCTAGCTCTTTTTTTATGCTCAATGTTTGCTCTTCTTTGTTGAAATATGAACACCAATGTTCAAAATCATTATTCACCTTAAATTTATTTATTGCAATAATTTCATCATTTATTGAAATTCCTGATTTCTCAGCAGGAGAATTTGGGTAGATATTATCTATTAAACACTTTCCGTTTTCGTATTTCACTTTTAAACCCAAGTAGCTCTCGTTGTAGTGTTTTGATGGTTTAACACTTAATTTATATCCCAAATAGTTTAAACCATCAACTATATATGGAGTAAAGTCTTCTTTTCCTTGAATGATTGAGTTGAATATTTTGTTGTAAGATTTTCTGGCAATTTGCTCTACTGCTCGTTTATAGTCATCACCGGTAATTCCTTTATCCTTTTTAGCAAAGGTTGTGTAAAGCAATTTCATCACATCATTTAACGATTTTTTATTCTTTGTGTTTTTAAGAATAAAGACATCAGTTATAAAAGCTATCAATGCTCCTTCGGTATAAATAGATGTTTTTCTACCGGGAACTCCTTTAGTATATCCATCTATCCATGTGTCAAATGAAGATTGTTCAACTGAGTAATTAAGTCTTCCTGTATTGTGGTAATGTTTAAATAATAGTTCATTAAATGTTTTTGCATATTGTTGAAAATCAAAAACACCAGATGTTAAAAGCATTTTATCGCCCATGTAGGTTGTAATACCTTCATATATATATCCAAGATTTGAATAGTTTTCTTTGCTATAGTTATAAGGGAGCATCTCCAATGGTCGAATTTGTTTTACGTTCCATGTATGATAAAGTTCGTGTGAACTTATTCCTAAAAATTCGTCATACCAATCCTTGTTAGTAAAAACATCATAACCGGGTCCTATTGTAATTACTGTAGATTTACAATGCTCAACTCCGTGGTAGGCTTTAAAAGGCAATATTTGAATTAAAAAGTGATATTCTTTTACAGGAAATTCACCAAAAGATGTTATTTGAGTGCTACAAAACTTACTAAAGTCGGTTTCCAATTTTCTAAAATCAGGTTTGCATTCACCATTTAGCCAAATATGAAATAAGGTATTTTTTACTTTAAACTCATGATGTTTTAGCTCGATTGATGCAATTATTGGGCTATCAACCAATTCATGAAAATCTACAGCAACAAAAGAATTTTTTGATTTTTTTTGTAAGGAAGTTGCTATTTGAAAATTTTTAGGAATTTCCAACTTCAATTCACAAGGAGAATCGATGAATTCATCGATGTATAATAAACAATTTATGGGATTCACATACAATTGATTCTCGTCTATAAATGATGATCCTGCATTAAGTTCAGCAGCATAATAATTATATTTTATTACAAGCCGTTTTGTGTTTTTTGTATCCACTTTCCAGCATTCTTTTGAAATTTTTTCGAAGTTTAATGTTTTTCCTTTTTCATCGAATGCAGACCATTTTTGGATATTTTTTGCAAAATTTCCCATTTCATATCTTCCGGGTCGCCATGCCGGAAGTCTAACCAAAGTCTCATCAGTATTAATAGTTGTTGTATAAAATTCAATTTCAATATATTGCTGATTAGGGTTGTTATATGATATTTTATATTTCATATCTAAAGTGTATTATTCATTCCAAATTTTCCAAGATTTTTCTGCTTGAATTTTCAGCATTTGTAACCCATTAATTGTTGTTGCTCCTTTTTTTCTTCCTTCTTTTAAAAATTGAGTTTCATCGGGATTGTATATTAGGTCGTACAACAAATGTTTTGAAGTAATTTCATTGTAGCAAATTTCTGGTTTTTCATCAATTTTTGGGAAAGTCCCTATAGGGGTAGTATTTACGATAATTTGATGGTTTCTAATAACATACTCATTCACATCGTTATAACTTATTTCGTTGTCTTTTTTTGGTGTTCTTGATACAAAAAGACAATTGATGTTTAATGAATTTAATACATAATAAACAGCTTTAGAAGCCCCGCCAGTACCTAATATCAAAGCACGTTCTTGTGAAATTTCCAAAAATGGCTTCAACGATTGCTTAAATCCATAAATATCTGTATTGTAACCGGTCCATTTTCCATTGGTAATTTTTACGGTATTAACAGCTCCAACTTCAGCGGCTTCTGAATCAATTTTGTGAAGATATGGAATGATTTGTTCTTTGTATGGGATGGTAACATTAAAACCCATCAATTCAGGTGTATTATTAACAACTGTTTTTACTTGAGAAATATCTTTAATGTCAAAATTTTTGTAGGTACAGTTTGTGAGGTTTTCACGAATAAATTTATCAGTAAAAAATTGTTTGGAAAAAGAGTGATCAAGTGGGTGTCCAACAAGTCCGTATTGTTTCATAGATTAATTTGATACGCGGACAAAGATACAGAAACAATAATGACATAAAAAATACGTTATTGAAAATGTACTAACCTATCTAAATCCGATTTTATGAAAACCCTTAAGCAATTGTGCTTTTTAAGCACACTGACATTTCTTTGTCTAATTTTTTCCTCATTCAATTCAAATAGTTGTGTGAATAAATACTACACTCAGTCAATTTCAATTGAAGATGCACTAAAGAAAAATTTAATTAGTTGTGTAATAAAAAGCAAAGGAGGGCATCTTGGAGATTGTGTAGATATGAGCATGAAAAATGTTTCTAATGAAAAAATTATAGTTCGGTTAGAATCGGGGAGAAATTTAGAATCAAACGATACAAATTTTCAAAACATTATTGTTGTCAGAGAAGAATATTTTGTGTTAAATCCTTTAGAAACGGATAAAAAGAACGTTTTTGGTTTTTGTTCTCAATCGCATAAATCTACTCCTAAAATCGAATCAACCTATTCGGTTGGAGAAATGAGCAATAAAACATTGGTTTTACTGGCTCAACACCTATCCAAAAATAAATATCCAACATCATCTATGCAAGAAGCCATTTGGACATTAACAAACGGAAGACCTTTAACTTCTATATTTCACCCCAAAAGGGATTCCATTGAGAGTTTACAAAACTTCGTATCGAGTTTGTCCGAAGAAATGGCTCCATGGTATTCAATTGAATATACAGAGCCTGTTAACGGGTTAACTTCAGATATAGCAAAGAAAGTTCATGGTGTTCTTGAGGCACGATTGTCTCAAAACACTGTCGTGAAAATCGTAATATATGATAAGTATAACATTCCTCAACTCAGAACTGAATTTATAGCAACATCAAACGGCTTTAAACACCCTTTTAATGTAAACGTATTGTCGTTGCCTAAGGGAAGGTACCATATAGGCTTTTATACGCTTGGTGGTAGAATACAAGATAATGTGTTCAGTATTTAATAAGTACAGAATTTTAATTCTTATCTGTAACTTCGCCAACAATGGATTTTGAAAATATAAAAATCAGCGAAGAAGATAAGCAACAATTAAAATTGGGAAATAAATTGCCAATTATGGAAGAGTTTTATACCATTCAAGGTGAAGGGTATAATACCGGAAAACCGGCATATTTTGTTCGTGTTGGTGGTTGTGATGTGGGCTGTCATTGGTGTGATGTGAAAGAAAGTTGGAATCCAAATTTGCATCCATTGACTGATGTTTGGCAAGTTGTTGAAAACAGCAAGAAATTCCCGGCTAAAAGTATAGTTGTTACTGGGGGTGAGCCGTCAATTTATAATTTAAGTAAGATTACGCAATTACTTAAAAATGAACAATTTGAATTGTTTTTAGAAACATCAGGAGCGTATCCAATTACCGGTGAATGGGATTGGATTTGTTTGTCACCCAAAAAAACTCAACCACCAATTTCTGAAAATTTCAAATTGGCAAATGAACTTAAAGTAATTATTTTTAATAAAGATGATTTTAAGTGGGCAGAAACTCAATCTCAACGAGTAGAAAATCAATGTAAACTATATTTACAACCCGAATGGAGTAAATTGGAACAAATATTGCCACAAATAATTGAATATGTAAAAAATAATCCAAAATGGAATATTTCGTTACAAACTCACAAATACATGAATATTCCATAACCATTTTATGATAAAATCGATTGTTATATTACTTGTTGGAATTTTGATGCATTTTCAATATGCATTTTCACAACAAACATACACTGTAACTAATAAGAAAGCCATCAAACTGTTTGAAGAGGGAAAAGGATATTTTGATGAACGAAAATCGGAGTTGGCTGAGTTGACTTTGCAACAAGCCTTGAGGGCAGAACCTAATTTTGCTGAAGCAGCATTGATTTTAGCTTATGTGTATGTTGAAAAAGGGGATTATGAAAATGCCATTATTTACTACCAAAAAACCATATCGTTACATCCCACCATGTTTCCTGAGGCTCACGCTACATTGGGATTGCTACAATTCGAAATGGGTAAATATTCTGATGCTAAGCTAAATTTATCTAATTACTTAAAAATTGGAGGTATAAAATCTACCCTAAAACCTTTAGTTGAAAAAGCATTGATAGATTGTGATTTTGCTGAGATTGCATTGAAAAATCCGGTTTCGTTTCAACCAATCAATTTGGGAGAAGGCGTAAACACAGCGTTACCTGAATATTTTCCGTCTATATCAGCCGATAACAAGTATTTATTATTTACAAGAAGATTAGACGATAAAAGTACATATACCGGATTTAATGAAGATTTTTTTATCAGTCAATTTGACGGGAACAATTGGAAAAAAGCAATTCCTCTTCGAGAAATAAACAGTCCGAATAATGAAGGTGCTCCGACCATTTCTCCCAACGGTCAGTTTTTGATTTTTACATCTTGTGAAGACCCCTTTGAAGGTTATGGGCATGGAAGAAAAGGTATAGGCAGTTGTGATTTGTTTTATGCGTATAAAGTTGGTGATAAATGGACATCTCCAAAAAATTTAAATACACCCGTAAATACCCAGCATTGGGAAACTCAACCCACATTTTCTTCTGATGGAAAAACCTTGTATTTCATAAGAGGATTAAAAACAAGAGATGGAATTAAGAATCAGGATATTTATGTAACTGAACTTAGTGAACAAGGCACATGGTCAAATCCAATAAAGCTAAGTGATGTTGTGAATACCCCAGGCAGAGAAGAGTCAGTTTTTATTCATCCCGATGGAAAAACCTTGTATTTTTCGTCGGATGGGCATCCTGGAATGGGTGGGTTGGATATTTATATGACCCAAAAAGACAGCATGGGAATATGGTCAAAACCTCTGAATTTAGGCTATCCAATAAATACATTTAATGACGAAAACAGTTTGCTTGTTGATGCTAGCGGTAAGTTTGGATATTTTGCCAGCGATAGAGAAGGAGGTTATGGAAATTTGGATTTATATAAATTTGAAATTCCAGAAAAATTAAGACCAAACCGAGTTACATATCTTGCCGGAAAAGTATTTGACTCAGAAACCAGACAAGTTCTTCCTGCACGATTTGAATTGATTGATTTAAAAACAGGTAACATTGTGGTTCAATCCTATGCTGATGAAATTACCGGAGCATATTTGGTATGTTTACCTGAGAACAATGAGTACGCATTAAATGTTTCTCATGACGGCTATTTGTTTCATTCGGAAAATTTTATGCTAATTAACGAATCGGACACGAAACCCTTTGAAAAAAATGTGGGATTGAATAAAATTAAAGTGGGAGAGAGTGTAGTTCTTAAAAATGTATTTTTTGAAACTGCTAAGTTTGATTTGAAAGAAAAATCGAAGATTGAACTAAATAAATTGGTTCTGTTTTTAACCAAAAATCCATCAGTTAAAATTGAAATCGGTGGACACACAGACAATGTTGGTGAAAAGAAAATGAACATGACACTATCTGTAAATAGAGCAAATGCAGTATTCAATTATATATTACAAAAAGGAATTGCAAAAGAGAGGCTGACTTCAAAGGGATTTGGTGATACTCAACCCATTTCAACAAACGAAACAGAAGAAGGTAGAGCTGAAAACAGAAGAACTGCTTTTAAAGTTACCGCCAATTAACAGCTAATATGATTAAAGAAATAGGACAGTTCATCGCTTTAAAAACAATAAAAACAACACCTCAAGGTGTTTATTTACTTACTGAAGATAAATATGAAATTCTTTTACCGAACAAATATGTCCCTAAAAACCTTCAAATGGAAGATTCTATTGAAGTTTTTTTATACACAGATTCTGAGGATAGACCCATTGCAACAACCTTAATACCCAAGGTAAAATTAAATGAAATTGCCATGCTTAATTGTGTTGACGTTACAGATTTTGGAGCTTTTTTCGAGTGGGGAGTAGAAAAACATTTGTTAGTACCTTTTTCTGAACAAGCAACAAAAATTCAACAAGGAAAATCATATTTGGTTTATCTATACAAAGATGAATTAACCAATCGTTTAGTAGGTACAACAAAATTTGATAAATTTCTAAAGAAAAATAAAGTTGAACTAAGTTCAGGAGACAAAGTGAAGTGTATAATTAGCGGTATAACTGAATTGGGTTATAAAGTTATAGTTGAACAAAAGTACTTAGGGCTAATTTATAAAAATGAGTTGTTTAAAAAAGTGAATTATGGAGATGAACTTCTTGGTTTTGTCAGAACAGTTAGAGACGACAATAAATTAGACATTACGCTGAACTCATCAAACCTTGATGAAATTGAAAATATTGCCAACAAAATTTTTGAAAAATTACTCAAAGAAAAAGGAGCAATCAATATATCCGATAAAAGCAGTCCCGAAGAAGTTTATGAAATGTTTCAAGTGAGCAAAAAAGCATTTAAAAAAGCAATTGGAATATTGTATAGCCAACGAAAAATAAAAATAAATCCCAATAGTATTGTGCTGGTTTCTTAGGTTTTAAGCTAATCTAAAAAAATCTAATTTTGCAACATAATGATTCCAAACAAAAAAGTATCACTTTACACACTGGGCTGTAAATTAAATTTTTCAGAAACTTCTTCCATAGCAAGAATGTTTGAAGAAGAAGGTTTTGCTCGTGTAGAATTTGATGATTGTCCTGATGTATATGTAATCAATACTTGTTCTGTTACTGATAATGCCGACAAAAAATGCAAGCAACTAATTAACCGTGCATTAAAAATCAATCCAAATGCGTTTATCGCCATAATTGGGTGTTATGCCCAACTTAAACCGGAGGAAATTGCAAAAATCTATGGAGTTGATGTAGTTTTGGGTGCATCAGAAAAGTTTAAAATCATAGAACATCTTTCTAACCTTGAAAAAAAAGAAAAAGCGAGTATTTATTCATCTAAAATAAAAGAGGTTAATGAGTTTGTTCCTTCATTTTCAAAAGGGGATAGAACAAGGTCATTTTTAAAAATTCAAGACGGATGCGATTACTTTTGCTCGTTTTGTACCATACCACTTGCCAGAGGAAAGAGCAGAAACAACAGCATTGAAGAAACAATTAAGGTGGCTAATGAAGTCGCTATATCCAATATTCATGAAGTAGTATTAACAGGTGTAAATATTGGTGATTATGGGCAAGGCAAAGGGGAAACTTTTTTTGAGTTAATTCAAGAATTAGATAAAATTAAAGGTATTGATAGATTCAGAATTTCATCAATTGAACCTAATTTATTGACAAATGAAATCATTGAATTTGTGAGTAAATCAAATCATTTTATGCCTCACTTTCACATTCCGTTACAGTCTGGTTCAAATAAAATATTGGCTGCAATGCGTAGAAAATACAACCGCGAGCTGTATTCCGAAAGAGTTTTTGAAATAAAAAGACTTTTGCCTGTTGCTTGTATTGGAGTAGATGTAATTGTTGGATTTCCGGGTGAAACCGAAGAAGATTTTTTGGATACGTATCAGTTTTTGAACGAATTGCCAATATCATATCTTCATGTTTTTACCTATTCCGAACGTCAGAACACAACAGCAATCAAAATGGAAACCGTTGTACCCCCAGAAGAACGCAGTAAACGAAGCAAAATGTTACATATTTTATCCGATAAAAAACGAAGGTTTTTTTATAATGAAAACCTAGGTAAAACGCATAAAGTGCTTTTTGAAAGTGAGAATAATGACGGGTTTTTACACGGATTTACTGAAAACTATATAAAAGTAAAAATTCCTCACAAACCCGAATATGAAAATACTATTCAGGAAGTTGAATTGTTAACTATTGACGGAGAAGGAACAGTAAACTGTAAGATGAGCAAAATGTCAAAAACTATTTTACCAAAACCGGTTATCAATTCTTAAATTTGACAAATGTTTCCATTTCTTTCTGATTTAATCAATTATTTACTGGGTACAAACATAATTCTTCCATTTCCTATGTTTGGATTTATGATGGCTTTGTCTTTTGTGGCTGCCCATTATGCGTTTGTTGCCGAAATGAAGCGTAAAGAAAATCAAGGACTCATGCAAAGCTATGAAGAAACAGTTGTTATCGGCAAAAAAGCAAACATCGGAGACTTATTAAGCAATGCAATTTTTGGGTTTATTTTAGGATTTAAAATGATTGGTGCAGCTCTGAATTATCAAGAACTAGCAGCAAATCCACAAACCTATATTTTATCTTCCAAAGGAAACTTTATTGGTGGAATACTTGTCGCATCAATTTTAACCTATTTAAAGTATAGGGAATCTGAAAAGAATAAATTACCCGAACCCAAAAAAGTAAAACAACAAATTCATCCGTACCAATTGGTAGGAAATATGACTTTTATAGCAGCAATAGGCGGAATAATAGGTGCCAAAATATTTGATACCTTAGAAAATATTCCGCAATTAATTGAGAATCCAATTGAAACACTTATCTCAGGAAGTGGTTTGAGTATTTATGGCGGTTTGATTTTTGGTGGAGGTTCAGTTATCATTTATGCAAGAAAAAAGGGACTAAACACTTTACATGTTGTTGATGCTTGTGCACCAGCGTTAATGTTGGCGTATGGAGTGGGTAGAATAGGTTGCCAGTTGTCAGGTGACGGAGACTGGGGATTACCTAATGACGCACCAATGCCTCAAATGATACAATTTTTGCCCGAATGGATGTGGGCTTTTGATTACCCAGGCAATGTTTTAGGAGTCAACTTGCAAGAAGAATTTACATCAATGGGATTGGTTAGCATAACAGGGAAAGCATGGCCAACACCGTTTTACGAAACTTTGATGGCATTCGTTATATTTGGAATATTATGGGAAATAAGAAAAAAAATAACTTCACCCGGAGTCATGTTTTCTCTTTACCTAATGTTGAATGGCGTAGAACGTTTATTGATTGAAAAAATCAGAATAAACCCAAAATACAATGTATTTGGCATGAATGTAACACAGGCTGAAATTATTGCTATTCTTTTTGTGATTGCAGGAGTTTCGGGTATCTTGTATTTTACCAAAAAACATCAAAAACAAGTCGATTAATTTTGTTGAAAAATCAATTTTAAGTTTTCCCTTTTCACTGAAAGAAATTCTTATTTTGCAGAGGTCTTAATTTGAATAAAAAGACTTGATTTTTAAGAAAAACCATGTTGAAAATAGGAGATAAAGCACCAAACTTTGTAGCAGAAGACCAATTCGGTAAAAAACACAGTTTAACCGACTATAAAGGTAAAAAGTTAATACTCTATTTTTACCCAAAAGATTTAACACCGGGTTGCACGCTTCAAGCATGCAATTTAAGAGATAAATTTAAAGAACTTACATCAGCTGGTTATGTGGTTTTAGGTGTGAGTGCAGACACTCAAAAAAAACATGTCCAGTTCATTGAAAAACATCAACTTCCATTCTCACTCTTGGCAGATGTAGATAAAAAGATGGTTAATTTATATGGCGTATGGGGGCAAAAAAAATTTATGGGCAGAATATTTGACGGAATACATCGAAAAACATTTGTAATTGATGAAAACGGTATAATTCAAAACATAATTGACAAAGTAGATACTAAAAACCACGCACAACAAGTGCTAAATAAATAATCAAACCAACTAAAAGAAAATAAATATGAGCGATGCAAAACAAGAAAAACTAAAAGCACTCCAAATGACGATGGATAGGCTTGATAAAACCTATGGCAAAGGAACAGTAATGAAATTAGGCGATGCCCCAATTGTAGATGTTGATGTAATCCCTTCAGGTTCATTAAGTTTAGATGTAGCACTAGGTGTAAACGGATATCCCAAAGGTAGAATTATTGAAATTTTTGGTCCGGAATCATCAGGAAAAACCACATTGGCTTTGCACGCAATTGCTGAATCGCAAAAAAAAGGTGGAATAGCTGCATTTATTGATGCTGAACATGCTTTTGATAAAACTTATGCAGAAGCCTTAGGTATAGATGTCGGAAATTTATTGATTTCTCAACCCGATAACGGCGAACAAGCCCTAGAAATAGCGGACAATTTAATTCGGTCAGGAGCTATAGACATTATTGTGATTGACTCAGTTGCCGCACTCACTCCAAAAGCAGAAATTGAAGGAGAAATGGGCGATTCTCAAATGGGATTACAAGCCAGATTAATGTCAAAAGCTCTTAGAAAATTAACCGGCTCAATTAACAAAGCCAACTGTACCGCAATTTTTATCAACCAATTAAGAGATAAAATCGGTGTTATGTTTGGTAACCCTGAAACTACCACCGGAGGAAATGCACTTAAATTCTACGCTTCTATTCGTATTGATGTTAGACGTTCGGCTCAAATTAAAGATGGTGAAGAAGTTACCGGAAATCGTACAAAAATCAAAATTGTAAAAAACAAAGTAGCTCCACCATTCAGAAAAGCAGAATTTGATATTGTGTATGGCGAAGGCATCTCAAAGGTTGGAGAAATAATTGATTTAGGTGTTGATTTCAATATTATTAAAAAAGCAGGCAGTTGGTTTAGCTATGGCGACACAAAACTCGGTCAGGGAAGAGATGCTGTTAAGGATTTACTTTTAGATAATGAAGAGTTAATGGCAGAATTAGAACAGAAAATCATAGATGTGCTTAAAAAACAACCAATTCAGGAATAATAACTAACTTTGAGTCCCGTAAAACTACGGGACTTTTTTTTACTATGAAGTTTATTTATATTCTGATTTTACTGTTTTTCTCAGCTCTTTTTTCATGTAAAACGGATGCCAATCAAGATTTTTTTTAACAAAGTAACATATTCACCTTTACCTTTTCACCAATTTACCTCTGCTTTTTACGTTATTTTGGTTAGTAAGTTCGTAAAAATACAACCCTGTGCTGAGATGTTTGCTTTTGTAGTTGTATTGTTTACCAGTAAAACTAATGTTATCAATTAATTTTCCGGCTAAATCAATAATCTGGAGTTGATAAATACCATGTTCGGTTGTTGTAAATTGCACTTGAGTTGAAAACGAAGGATTGGGATAAACCGAGAAGTTTAACGGGTTTTCTATTTCTTCTACGCCAACAATGGTAATGGTAGCAAATACCGTATCCACACAAATACCATCTTGCACAATTAAACTGACTTGATAAGTTCCGGCAGTATCGTAAACATGGGTAGGAGAGAAATTCGCACTCGTGTTGCCATCGCCAAAGTTCCAGGTGTAAGCACTTGCTCCAACCGAAGTGTTTGTAAACTCAACCGTATCGCCATTGACTGTAAAAGTAAAACCGCCCGTTACACTGCAAAAGCAATGCGTATAGCTTTGCATGGGCGAAAAAAACTCGGTAGTACTCGAAGGCGATTGAAACCCTTCGTTGTATGATTGCAAAGTAAACACCGAATCGTAAACCATTACAGGGTAGGTAGTTGCAAAGGTGTCTCGCTCAAAACAACCGCTATTACCGTATTTGTCGGTTTTGATGATGCCGACATAAGGATTGTTACCAATTACCAAATTTGGTATCTGACCACTATAAACAAACCCGCCATCACTAGTTTGTTGTAAGTTAGTAACGTTTGCTATATTGTCATTTATTTTAATCCATTCAAAATTCAAATTTTTGTCTAATTTGAACAACTCTGTTGTCCATGTTCCGCTTTGTGTTGTAAAAGCATAACCACTGTCTTGGGTTTGGATAATATTATTATTAAGAAAACTTAAAAATGAATTATAGGAAATAGCTTTAGAACTTATAACTTCACCCAAAGAATTAAGTGTAGTAAACAAAAACCTACGTTCTAAAGCTATGGTATCAATATAACTTCCGATAAGTGTAATATTTCCATTTGACAAGGATTGTAGGTGTGAGAATAGAAAATCATATTTGCTTTTATTCTCCGCTGAAAAATATTTTACCCATAGTATGCTTCCATTTTCATCTATTTTCATCAAAAATGGATTACCTTCACACGGTAACGGAGAGATACAATATCCCCCTAGAATAAAATAACCACCATCAATGGAATTAAATGCTTTAAGACATCCAATATCTAAAGAATCCTTAAAAAAGACCTTACTCCATTGGAGCGTACCTAAACTATCTGTTTTAAACAGATAAATGGATCGTTTATTTTGTGAATCTGTAAAAGGGTTTGCTGCAATACTAATAATATTGTTATTATTATCTATTGTCAAACTTTTGGTGTACATAGCTAAATTTCGTTGATTACCATATTTCCCATGCCATATAACATTACCGTCTAAATCTATTTCAGCTAATTTTATTTTCCCTGTATCCCCTCCTCCTCCACAACTTCCTCCAATAAGGAAGCTATTATTTTTCTGAATCATATAGATATTATCATCAAAATAGCTTGAAGAAATGTCTTTTCTGAAAATAACATTGCCTAGAGAATCTAATTTAATAAAAATGATATCAGTAGGGTCGCCTCCATTAACGTAAGCAGTCATTCCAATTAATCTGTACGTACCATCATCGTTTTGAAATATATTAGTAGCGAAAATAGGCTCCAAATACTTGTGAAAATAAGTTTGGGCGTTTAACGGAGCAATAAAAACCATCAACACCATAAAAAGTGTTGTTCTCGATAATTTTCTTTCAGAAAAACTCGAACTGACACTTTTTATATTTGGTATTGATGGTTTGGTGTTCATGTTTTGTTTTTTAACTCTCCCAAAACCCCTCTCTTTTAAAGAGAGGGGAAAGATTATCGAAGATAATCAGGGGTGAGTTTAAAATACTAATGTTGAATAATAAATTTATTTACTTCATGTAATTTGCTGTTTACCATTACCCTGTAAAAATAAATACCGTTTGGTAACATTTTTACATCAAAGGACAATTTATTGCTGCCGCTGTTTAGTGGTGCCGAGGCATGCTCTTTGCCCATTAAATCAATAATAACTATCTGTCCGCTTTGTTCATCAGACAATTGAATTTCATAGTTCACTTCGTCTTTGGCAGGATTTGGATACCATTTGCCTTTTGCAGTTGATGGTGTTGCTGCTGCTTCCATTTTTGCAGTATTCATCAAACGGTAGCCGTTGGTATTGTCCACACTGTAATCGTTTACATCAACCCCAAGCATAACTCTGGCTGAATAAATAGCCGAACCACACGCCAGTGGATCTTGTAGGGCAATGTTGGTTAACGTAGTGCTGTCGGATGGCGAAAACTCAAACACACTTTTTGCCCACGTGCGGAAATAAATTTCGTTTACCGTTTTATGGAATGCATCGGCACATTCTTTGGGGTTGATGCTGGCGTTGAGTTGTTCGGCAGCGAGGGTATCTTTGGCAGACATCAACCGATGTACTTCTGCGGTTAGTCCCACATTACTCAAAGCAATGGTGTCAAGAAAAGCCTGTAAATCCTGCCCATCTGTGGTGTTTACATCCGGTACCAGCGAATCAGCCCAAACGGCTTTCAACACTTGTTCGTGCATCAAAAAACGCTGATTGCCTTGAATTTGGTCAAATGGATTTTCGTTACGGGCTATTTTGGCTAGTTTAGGTATTTTGCAGGTAGCAGGGTCGTAACACACTGTTTGGCAGAGTTCGTCGGCTTGGTTAAGAAAATTTATGGTAAGAGGAGTATTAGAAGCGGTTAAGATAGTATAAGGCGTGAGAGGAAATGGAGAAATATGAGGATTTTCAGGTGTAAAAGGATATCCACCAGGTACTCTCGTATAAAAAGCCGGAGAAAAAGAAGTGCCATATCCTTTAACAGCAGTAGAGCTACCAATAAGTGAGGGGTTGGTCCAGGAGTTGTCACTAGCTAAGCCATTGGGGTTAGCCACAGAAGGAGCTTCGCCTTGGTTGCCAATGTTTGCATTATCAATAACCAAACCAAACCAGTTGTTGGTCATGGTGTTGCAACGATAACCGGCACCCGTGTAAAACCCACGGAAGCGAAATGCACTTCCTGTTTTTTTAACAGTGTTTTCAGTTAAAGAGGGGTTGGAAGCACTGTTTTCTACGCTAATGCCATACAAGGCATTTTCATAACCTGCCAAAGGGGCTGAACCAATTTTTTCAATGGTATTCAAATGGATTTCTTCACGCTGACAGTTTTGGGTTCTGATTCCGAAATAAAACTCTGACAAAGTAGGGAAAATGTTGGCAGCAAAAGATATGGAGTTATTCATTACTTGGGGGTTTCCTATGTTTATTATATGAATGCCTTTGTTGGCTCTTGCAATGCTGTTGTTTTCTATCTTCAATACCGTAGAAGTCGTAAATGTGTTTCCTGTTCCTGCTACATAAACAGCCGTATTACCTGAATACAGAATACTCTGGTTGTTGGTCATGGAGTTGATCAATACATCAACGGTTCCCATTCGGTTTTCGGTAGCGGAAATTGCTTTTCCGGTAAAGAGGTTGAATGAATTCTCCTTAGCTAAAAACTTGGCATCAGCGTTCGTGAAGTGAACAAACCCGTTAGCAATGTTAAGCAGCGAGTTTTTTTGGAGAGTAATAGTTGCATTGTTACATTCATTGGTATAAACAGCAACAGCGTTACTGCCAAAAAAAGTATTGGGTAGATTAATGTTGAAAAATACGTTGTTTTCAACCCACAAATCATAACTTGAGGTGTGCGAAATACCGTTGTATAGATTTTTAAAAACATTGGCTTGATTGGTTCCGATTCCGCCAATCACAGCTTTGTTTTTTTTGTGATTATAAATTGCCCAGCCTTTCGGAGCATTATCGCTGAATTCGTTGTTGTAACACGTATAATTTGAGTTAAAAGAATAAATACCTTTGTAGAGATATTTGAATTTGTTTTTTAAGGCAGGATTGCCGGTGTTTCCGATTAAAATACTGTTTACGGCATAAAGTTCAACACCGATTTCAGCAGTTTGCGTTTGATAAGGAGCGTCCAGTAACCGTGAATTTGAGGTTGAAGTGATTGAAGGTCTTGAATCGAAAGTAGTATTTGAAATGCTACTCGGGTGTGGATTGGTGGAGGAATAATTTACAACTTTAACACCTGTATAGTTTCGGTTAAACAAAGAATTGGAGATGGTAAATTTGGAAATTCCACCTAAATTGTCGGACAATACTCCCACTTTTGCATCTTCTATCAATGATCTGTTAAGAATCAGTTCGCCACCCGGTTGTATTTCAATGCCGTCCCACATGTCCGTTCCACAGGAATACAATTTAGATTTATTGATAATCAGGCGAGCTCCGGGCAACACAATGATTTTGGTATTGGGAGCCATCAAAAGGGTTTTGTTGTTAACGGCAAAGGTGTTGTTGATTGTAAAATTACCGTTGATGGCTATGGTACTACCGCTAAAACTACTGCCATAAGTACTGGAATTGGCACCGGCAACAGGAACGGTAGTTGAATATCTGTTCGCTTTTATGACAGGTTGTGGGCTTTCGGAAGTAACTTTTATTCCGATGCAATTTCCAAAATACATGTTACTTTTAAGCAATTGAGAAAATGAAGAATGAGCTAAAAATAAAAGCAATAAAAACAAGCAGAATTTAGACTTTACTTGCGAAAAAGATATATATAGAATTAGTTTTTTCATTTGAAAAAGTAGTTTAAAGATAAATAAAAAAAATAAGTAGTCCAACCTTTGGTTGGTAAAATTATTGACTCAATAGGTGTCGATAAAACTCATATATTGGGTAAAGGTAAGTTTACTCACTCACTCACACACACACTCTCTCTCTCTCTCTCTCTCTCTCTCTCTCTCTCTCTACAGTTGCGAGGGATATATATAAATCAGATATGTAAAAAGAGGTAAATATGCCACTAAAGATAGGCAAAAAATAAATACAAATAGAAAAATATAATTTCGTCCTTTACTAAAAAGGAAAAAGCTTACACAACCAATTCAGGAATAATAACTAACTTTGAGTCCCGTAAAACTACGGGACTTTTTTTTACTATGAAGTTTATTTATATTCTGATTTTACTGTTTTTCTCAGCTCTTTTTTCATGTAAAACGGACGCCAATCAAGTTGATGAATCTGAGCAAACCAATAAAAAAGATTCGCTTGAATTCGTTAGAAAATCTGAATTTGAGCCCATAAACGAAGAATTAAAAAACAACCCAAACAATCCCACATTATACATAAAAAGAGCTCGGGCTTATCAAAAGTTTAAGCAATCTGATTTGGCTGTCGAGGATATAGACAGAGCGATAAAATTGGATTCGCTGGTTCCTGAATACTATTTGTTAAAAGCAGAATTGCAAAAAGAAATAGGGAATTATGCTGATGCAAAACGAACACTGGATAAATGTTTAATGATGGATAACCAAAACATACAAGCCAGAATAGAATTGGGTTGGATTGCATTTATTATTCAAAATTACGAGCAAGCCATTGAATATGCTGATGCCGCTTTACGGTTAAACGTTTATGCAGCCGAAGCGTATTATTTAAAAGGAATGATTTTTTATGAACAAAACGATTCTTCAAAAGCAATTTCAAGTTTCATAACTGCAACAGAACAAGAAGCAGACTATTACGAAGCATACATTCAACTCGGACTCCTACACATCAATCAACCCAATACTTTAGCAAAAGAATATTTTAAAAATGCTTTGAGAATAAAACCAACAAGTTCAGAAGCGCTATACAATTATGGATATACCTGTCAAATTCGCGGAGAATATCCTGAAGCCATTGCCACTTACCAAAAAATGGTAGAAATTGAACCTTTTCGAGAGCCTTATTTTAACCTAGGCTTCATTCACCAAGAATATTTAGGCAAATATGCTGAAGCGATAGAATACTACACCATAGCTATTCAATTATCACCCTTGTATTACGTAGCATATTACAACAGAGGATTATGCTACGAAAAACTTGGAAATCAAAATTTGGCAGAAGCCGATTTTAGAAAAACACTCAACATTAAATCTGATTATAGTTATGCAGGCATAGCTCTTGACAGGGTTTTAAAAAATAAATAAACATCTAAAATGAATTATTTATCAGTCGAAGAATTAACCAAATCCTACGGAGAGCGTGTTTTATTTGAGAATCTGACGTTTGGAATTGAAAAAGGACAAAAAGTTGCTTTTGTTGCAAAAAATGGCTCAGGAAAAACAACATTATTGAAAATTCTCTCAGGCTTAGAAGGATATGATTTCGGTAAAGTGATTTTTAGAAAAGATTTAAAAGTTAGCTACCTTAGTCAAACTCCTGAATTTGATAAATCATCAACCATTTCAGAAGTTATTTTTAAAGGAACATCAAGAGAAATTATTGCCATTAAAGAATACGAACAAGCATTATTAGACATAAATAACGAAGAAAGACTTCAACATGCAATTTCAAAGATGGATGAACTCCAAGCTTGGGACTATGAAACTCGGATAAAACAAATTTTAGGACAACTCAACATTCATCAACTCAACCAAAAAATCGAACAGCTTTCAGGCGGACAAATCAAAAGAATTGCATTGGCTCAAGTGTTTATTGAACAACCCGATTTTTTTATACTTGATGAGCCCACAAACCATTTAGATTTAGACATGATTGAATGGCTTGAAAATTATTTATCAAAAGAAAATTGCACTCTTTTTATGGTTACTCACGACCGCTATTTCTTGGAAAGAGTATGCAATGAAATTATAGAATTAGATAACCAACAATTGTATAGATACAAAGGAAATTACAGTTACTATCTGGAAAAAAAACAAGAACGAATAGATGTTTTTGAAGCCACTGTTGACAAAGCTAAAAACCTTTACAGAAAAGAATTGGAATGGATGAGAAGAATGCCTAAAGCCAGAGGGACTAAAGCAAAATCAAGAGAAGATTCTTTTTATGAAACTCAAAAAACTGCTCACCAACGTATTGATAAAAGCCAAGTTGAACTTTCGGTGAATGTGAGCAGACTGGGCAGTAAAATAATTGAACTGCATCATTTGAAAAAATCATTTGGAGACCTTAAAATTCTTGATGATTTTAATTACGTATTCAAAAAAAATGAGCGAATAGGTATTGTTGGGAAAAATGGAGTAGGTAAGTCCACTTTTTTGGATATCCTTATGGGTAAAACCAATGTAGATTCAGGAAAAGTAAACATTGGTGAAACCATAGTTTTCGGATACTACAATCAATCGGGGTTGAATCTTAAAAACAATCAACGGGTAATTGAAGTAATAAAAGATATTGCAGAATTTATTCCTCTCGAAAAAGGAAAATCGCTTACTGCAGCTCAACTTCTTGAAAAATTTTTATTTCCTAGAAGCATGCACTACCAGTTTGTGGAAAAACTGAGTGGCGGTGAAAAGCGAAGGCTTTATCTACTTACAATTTTGATGAAAAATCCTAATTTTTTAATACTCGACGAACCAACAAATGATTTAGATATACTCACCTTGAATGTGCTGGAGGATTTTTTAGAAGATTTTAGTGGTTGTTTGATAGTTGTTACCCATGACCGTTATTTTATGGACAAATTGGTTGACCATCTTTTTGTTTTTGAAGGCGACGGAATAATTAAAGATTTTACTGGAAAATATTCTGATTACAGAATCCTGCAAAAAGAAAGAGAAACCATTGAAAAAGAAATAGCTAAACAAGTTACTAATGGCGAAGAAGATATAAAAAAAATTCAAAAGACAGAGAAACCAAAATCCAAACTTTCATACAAAGAAAAATTTGAATTGGAACAATTAGAAAAAGAACTTCCACTGCTTGAAAAACATAAGAACGAGCTGATTAAAAAGCTAGTTGATGCAGGAACCAATCACACCGAATTGGTTAAACTCACCGAAGAAATAGGAAAAATATCATCTGAACTCGACCAAAAATCTGATAGATGGCTAATTCTTTCCGAATATGAGAAGTAGAACAAACTGTTTAGATTTATAAACAAATTTCTTTTCGTTACATTTGATAATATGAACTCATCAAGCTTTGATAAAGATTATCGGTTTACATTAATTTCTATTTTTTTATTTTTTGTTACACAAACCTACGGACAAACTAACAAAGACTCGTTGCCGGTTGTTACAATTTCTCTTTGGAAAGATTCTGCTATTGGGGCGATATACAACAAAGCAACTAATTCGGTTGCTTACGGTAAGCCAACTAAAAAAGATTGTTATAAAATATATATCTCTGATTTTGATGGGAATAATGAAAAGTCTATTTCTTGGCATGAATGGAATCCAGACAAACAACAATGGCCGGAAGAATGGACTCCCGATGGACAATATCTGTTTTGCTACGTTGAAAAACCGGATTATGTAAAAGAAAAAATTCACAAACGCAAACCAGTAGATGCAATTCCAGGTTATGGAGCATATTGCGATTTATGGTTGTTAAAAAGAGATGGTAGTAAAGCATGGAAATTATTGGATTTACCGAACAGTTATAACAGCGGAATAATTCACAGTGCTATTTCTGATGATGGAAAGCTATTTGCATGGAGTGAAAGAATTAAAGCACCAAAATTTACCAATTTTAACCTTATGGCAGGAGCGTATGTAATTCGAGTTGCAGATTTTACATTTGATTCCATTCCTAAGTTGGAAAATATTAGAACCTTTCAACCCGGAAATATTGATGCTTGTAATGAATTAGACGGAATTTCAAAAGACAACAAGCTGATAAGCTTTTATTCAACATTTGAAACAAAAAATTTATTTTCCACACCCATCTATACATTAAACATTGAAAGTGGTGAAATAAAAAGATTAACAACAGAAAGTTTTGCCCAAGCGGCAACTTTTACACCTGACGGTAAAAAATTAGTTTATATGACAGGTGCAGGTTGCGATATTTTTCCCTTTGAAATTCAGGGTGCAGATTGGTATATTATGAATGTTGATGGTTCTAACAAGCAACGTTTAACATGGATGAACAAAAGAAACCATAAACATTCGGTAAACCATTATAGATTAGCCGGCAGCTTATCGTTTATTGATAATCAGTCCTTTTTTGGAGGGGTAATGACAAAGCCGCTTGGGTTGATAGGGCATACAGTTATAGTTAAGTGGTAAATTTCTTATGAACCACTTAAGTTTTACCTATACATTTTTTTCTTTCTCTTTGAATCCTTTTATTATTTCTTCCATGGTTTTTCCTTGGAGTTCAATTGATGCTTTTGCACTCTCAACCAGTTCGTGGTTTGGATACTTTTGAATAAATTCTTTATAAGTTTCAATAGCTAATTCATTTTCTTGAAGATAATCTCCAATAATCATGGCTTTATAAAAGAGTGCAGTTCCGGCAAGTTTGTGTTTTGGGTCTTTTTCTAAAAGTAAATTAAAATATTTAATAGCATCATGGGGTTTGTCAAGAGCTCTGCAAAGTTCACCGGCTTTAAACATATAGTCTTTCGATATGTTGTAATAGCTGTCGTTTTTAATAAAAAGATCGTAAGCGTTTAATAATTTTTCAGCGTATAGTTTATTGAAGTTTAAACTGTCATCAAACATCAATTTCGTGTAAAGGTCAATCTCATTCAATCTTCCCTGATAAGTGTTTAGGTCGTTTCCTTCTACTTCTTGTTTTTCAGTTTTTATTTCTGTGTTTTTTGATGTACAACCTACAGAGTATATAAAAGCTACAAGTACAATTGAATAAAAATATGATTTCATAAAAAAAACTATTGTTTGCCTTTAATTAATGGAAATTTCATTCTGTAATTTACTTTTACATTCCCTTTAACAATATCATTAAGTTTTCCTTTGATTAATTGTTTTTTAAGGGGATTGATTTTATCAATAAAAAGCACACCTTCAATATGGTCAAATTCGTGTTGAACAATTCTAGCAGCTATTCCAGTAAGATTTTCTTCAACCAATTCAAATTTTTCGTTGAAATATTCTATGATTATATCAGATTTTCTGCTAACATCTTCACGAATTCCGGGAATACTCAAACAACCTTCTTCAAATTTCCATTCATTTCCATTTTCTTCAATGATGATTGGGTTAATGAATACACGTTTAAAATTTTTTAGTCCTTCGGGGTCATCTTCCCCTTCATCAACAAAAGGAGAAGCATCGGCAATAAACAAACGAATAGAAAGTCCAATTTGAGGAGCAGCCAAACCAACTCCCTGTGAGTTATACATGGTTTCAAACATATCTTCAATCAATAAATTCAAATCAGGATAATCACTTTCTATTTCAACTGATTTTTTTCTTAAAACAGGATCGCCGTAAGCTATTATTGGTCGTATCATGAGTACAAAATTACCATTTATTTTCGTTCCTTTGCCCGTTCAAAACAATGAAACATGAAAAAAATAGGAGTTATATTTCTTGTGTTAAGCATTTACGCATGCTCTCAAAACAAAGAACCAAAATTGATGACGGTGAGTGGAGAGGCACAAGGAACAACCTATCACATTAGTTATCTTGACAAAAATGAAGTCAATTATCAACGTTCAATAGATTCCATGTTGATTGAAATAGACAAATCCATGTCAACCTACCATAAAACATCAATAATTACAAAAATCAATCAAACTGATTCAGCAGTTAAAGTGGACCAAATGTTCAAAGATGTGTTTTTAATGTCTAAACAAGTTTATGCAGCATCTGAAGGTGCGTTTGACCCAACGGTTGCTCCACTTGTTAATGCTTGGGGATTTGGATTTAAAAATTTAGAAAAAACAGATAGTAGCAGCATTGATAGTTTGCTTCAATTCGTTGATTTTGATTCGTTCACACTTAAAGAGGATTTAATAATAAAATCAAAACCAAACTTAATGTTAGATTTTAATGCAATAGCACAAGGTTATTCTGTTGATGTTATAGCAAATTTCCTTTCAGAAAGAGGTATTGAAAATTATATGGTTGAAATTGGCGGCGAAGTTCTTGCAAAAGGAAAAAACAATAAAAACAATTGGTGGAGAATAGGAATAGACAAACCTATTGAAAACGAAAAAGAAAGAACAATTGAAGCTGTTATTAGCCTTCAAAACAAAGCACTGGCAACATCAGGAAACTATAGGAAATTTTACGAAAAAAATGGAGTAAAATATTCGCATACTCTAAACCCAAAAACAGGCTATCCGGTTAGGCATTCGTTATTGAGTGCAACTGTAATTACTGATAATTGTGCAATGGCAGACGCTTATGCAACAGTTTTTATGGTTGTTGGGTTAGAAAAGGCAAAAGAAATTTTGGAAAAAAACTCAAATTTAAAAGCCTTGTTGATTTTTGAAGATGAAAATAAAACGTTAAAAACATTTGTCTCAAAAGATATTGAGAGTACAATCGAAATGAATAATAAAAATTAAAACATTTTTTAAAAAATTAAAAATAATCCAACCAAATAAATTAGATTTGTAAGAATAAGTTAAACTAAAAATAAAGAAAGCACGATGGAAGGCACAGAAAACCAAGACAACGATAGAAGAGATGAAGTATTTTCTAAATCTGTTAGAGCAGGGAAGAGAACTTATTTTTTCGATGTAAAATCAACCAAAGGAGATGACTATTATTTAACTGTTACAGAAAGTAAACGTAGATTTAGCGGTGAGAATGGTAAATTTTTCTATGAAAAACACAAATTGTTTTTATACAAAGAAGATTTTGGAAAATTCACAGAAGGATTACAAGAAGCCATTAACAAAGTAAAAGAACTTAAACTGGCACAAGGTGAAGAAATAGTAGAAAAAACAGCATCTGATTATACAGACATTGATTTTGACGACTTAGGAGGTAAATAAAACCTTTAACCCAAACAAATAAAGCCGGCATAAGCCGGTTTTTTTTGTGGTAAATTGAACTAATTTTGCTAAATGGAATTCAAAAATCATCTCACAGACACAATTTGTGCTGTTGCAACTTCTCCAGGTACAGGTGCAATTGCTGTAATTCGAATCTCAGGTGAGAAAGCAATCGAAATTACCAATCAACTGTTTTTCGGAAAAGATTTAACAAAAGTGAATACTCATACTGTCCATTTTGGAACTATTCGCAACAATGGAAGGATAGTCGATGAAGTTCTTGTAACCATTTTTAAACATGGTAAATCTTATACAGGTGAAGACACAGTAGAGATTTCCACACATGGTTCACCATACATTCAGCAACAAGTAATAAATTTATTAATAGAAAATGGCGTTAAACTGGCAACACCGGGTGAGTTTACTTTAAGAGCATTTTTAAATAAAAAGCTTGATCTTTCACAGGCTGAAGCAGTAGCCGATTTAATTTCTTCAAAATCTGAATCTTCTCATCGGTTGGCACTACAACAAATGAGAGGGGGCTATAGCAATGAAATTCAAAGTTTAAGAAAAGAACTAATTAATTTTGCTTCGCTGATAGAGTTGGAACTTGATTTTAGTGAAGAAGATGTTGAATTTGCTGACAGAAATCAGTTGAAAGATTTAGTTGTTAAACTTCATAAAACGCTAGACAACCTCATATCTTCATTTCAGTTGGGAAATGCAATTAAAACCGGAGTACCGGTTGCTATTGTTGGGGAGCCAAATGTTGGAAAATCTACTTTGTTAAATGCCTTGTTAAACGAAGAAAGAGCTATTGTTTCATCAATTGCTGGAACAACTCGAGATACGATAGAAGACGAATTTATAATAAAAGGAGTTAATTTTAGATTCATTGATACTGCCGGAATCCGTTCTACTACTGATGAAATTGAAATCATTGGTATTCAAAAATCTTTTGAGAAAATTAGTAAAGCCACTGTGGTTTTGTTGTTAGTGGAAGCAACTATTTCTGAAAATGATTTCAGCTCAATTGTAAATCAAATAGAACAAAAAATAAATACAGCTCATCAAAAATTAATTGTAGTTGTCAATAAAGTAGATAAAGAAGATTTGAATTTGATTCAATCAAAATTTGCTTCTTTTAAAGAGGTAATTTTTATTTCTGCAAAAGAAAAAAACAATATCGATTTACTGAAAACAAAACTTTTTGAATGTGTTCAATTGGGTTTAGTTTCTGAGAATGATGTAGTTGTGTCAAACTCACGCCACTTCGAAGCTCTCACAAAATCAAACGAAGCTCTGCTGAAAGTTCTTGAAGGTATTGATAAGGGGACAACTAGTGATTTTTTAGCAATGGATATCAGGCAAGCTTTGTTTCAATTATCCTTGATAACGGGGGACATCTCATCTGACGACATCTTGGATAACATCTTTAAAAATTTTTGTATCGGAAAATAATATTTTGTATTTAATCAGGATTGATACAATAAAAATTTGTGATAGAAAAAAAATATTAAAGATTAAAAATCCTTTTTTATACTCCAAAATATTTAAAAAATAAAGTGTATAAATTCTTCTAGAAGACCTACCTAAAAAAAACTGAGGTTCTATTTTTTAAAAAATTAAATGGAGAATGGCATGAAAATACAAACAAGGAAAAGGTAAAAAGAGAAAGTTAATTTTTAGTATAGTTTCTGTTGCCAAAAATCGAGCTTCCAATTCGTACCATATTTGAACCTTCTTCAATAGCAATTTGGTAATCACCACTCATTCCCATAGAAAGAATTTTGAAATCAGAATTTTGGATTTTAAATTTTTCAAAAAGGTGTTTGAGTTTTTGAAATTCGGAACGAATCTGATTTATATTATTGGTATTTGTTGCCATACCCATTAACCCAACCAATTTGATATTTTTTAGATTGGAAACAGATTGATTTGATAGAAGTTCAGTCAATTCATTTTCACTAAATCCAAATTTAGATTCTTCTTTTGCAACGTGAATTTGTAGTAAACAGCTAATTGTACGGTTGTTTTGTGCTGCTCTTTTGTTTATCTCTTCCAATAGGTTTAATGAATCAACTCCATGAATTAGGGCAACAAAAGGAGCTATGTATTTTACTTTATTACTTTGTAAATGACCAATCATGTGCCATTCAATATCTTTTGGTAAATTTTCATACTTCTCGACAAGTTCTTGAACTTTATTTTCACCAAAAATTCGATGTCCGGTTTGATATGCTTCTAAAATTGCAGATGATGGGTGAGTTTTTGAAACAACAACCAGTGAAACATTTTTAGGAATCATTTTTTTTATTTTTTCTAGATTATCCTTAATCATACTACTGGTGGTTTATGATTTTAAGTCATAAATGGTTAATCCGTTTCGCATTTTAGGCTCAATCCATGTGCTTTTTGGTGGCATCACTAAATTTGCATCAGCAATGGATTTTAGTTGCTCAACAGACACAGGATACAAGCCAAATGCGACTTTTGATTTACCCGAATCAACACTTTTTTTAAGAGCATGAAATCCTTTTGTTCCATCAATAAAAATAACGTTTGGGTCGGTTTTCAGATCGGTTATCCCTAAAATTGGCGACAGAATGAAATTGGATAAAATACTTGAATCCAATTGTTCAATTAAACTTGGCGAATTAAGTATGGTTGGCTTTGCTTTTAATAAATACCATTTTTTGTTTAAATACAACGAAAAATGATGTGTTTGTGTGGGTTTGAAAGCATTTTTTGATTCTTCTATTTCAAAATTTTCGGCGATTCTTTCAAGAAAAACTGATTCTGATAATCCATTCAAATGTGTGATTGCTCGATTATATTCGGAAATATTTAACTTGGTTTCTGCAATTAAATAGGAGAGAAAATAGTTGAAATTTTGCTCTTTATTTAAGTTGGATTGATTCATTCTTTTAGATTCGGCATGTAAAACAGATGATGCGGTTCTGTGGTGACCGTCAGCGATATAAACCTTATCAATTTTTGCAAAAGCTAATGTTAAAGCTTGAATGTCTGATTCATCTTTCACAATCCACAAATCGTGCTGTATTTGGTGGGTTGTACAAAATTCATATTCAGAACGTTGGTTGATGTATTTATAGATGATTTTATCAATTTCTGGTGTGTCTTTGTATGTTAACAGTACTGGTTCGGCATTAAACTCACAAACATCTAAATATAACTTAAAGGTTTCTTCGCGTTGAGTAAGAGTATGTTCGTGAATTTTTATGGATCCGTTTATGTAATCATCAACAGCAATACCTGCAATTATACCTATAAATGTATGGGTCGGGGTTTTTTGTTTGTGTATATAGTAATAAGGTTTTTCATCTTGAGTAAAAATTCCTTGATTTCTGAATTCATCAAATTTTTCTTTAACTTTTTCAAAACGTTCAACAGTGTTTGGTTGAGTTTTGTTGTCTTTTCTAAATTCAGGGTTAATTACATGAAGAAAAGTGTAAGGATTGCTTTCAAGTTTAGCAACCAATACGTTTTTTTTATATGCATAAAACGGTAGGGTAGAAACCAAATATGCTTTATCTCTCGTTGGTCTGATTGCCCGAAAAGGAATAATCTTTGCCATTATTTAAGCAGAGCAATGATTTGAGTTGCCAATTCTTCGCCAATTCTGTCTTGAGCTTCCTCTGTGGCAGCACCAATATGTGGTGTTAACGAAATTTTTGGATGTTTCAATAAATCCTCTCTGGGTGTTGGTTCATTTGTAAAAACATCTAAACACGCATGAGCAACTTTTCCTGAATTCAAATTAGAAATTAAAGCATCTTCATCAACAACACCACCTCTGGCTGCATTTATGATGATTATACCTTTTTTCATTTTTGCAAACTCTTCTTCGCCAATTGCTGGTTTTGCTAATTTAGGAACATGAAGTGAAATGAAATCTGACTTAGAAATAACGTCATCAATTGAAGAAGCACTTAACTCGATAGTTACAATTTGAGTTCCTATTTTTAAACTTATGTTCGCTTTTTGCATCAAGGGGTCAAAAAACAATACGTTCATGCCGCAACCTAAAGCATAACTTGCTGTTGCTTGACCAATTCTTCCAAATCCAATGAAACCTAATGTTTTTCCTCTAAGTTCAATTCCTTTGCTGTATTTTTTCTTTAATCCATTAAATTCTTTAACACCATTTATAGGCATTTGACGGTTTGAGTCATCTAAAAATCGAACAGCACCAAATAGATGAGCCATTACCAGCTCTGCAACAGATTGTGATGATGAAGCCGGAGTGTTTATAACGTGAATTCCTTTTTCTTTGGCATAAGCTACATCGATGTTATCCATTCCAACACCGCCTCGACCGATTAGTTTTAAACCGGGACAAGCGTCAATTAAATCTTTTCGAACAGTTGTTGCACTTCTAACAATTAATGCAGCATAGTTTTTAGTGTTAATTTCATTGATTAAATCGTTCTGAGCAACCGTTGTTGTTTCTACAACAAAACCAGCTTTTTCTAATAATTCTTTTCCTATGGGTGCAATACCGTCATTTGCTAATATTTTCATCTCAAATGTTATCTTAAAATTGTTGTTATTTTGTTATCCGAATTTAACTGCAAATTCTTTCATTACGTCAACTAGAGCTTGTACACTTTCAATAGGAAGTGCATTATACATAGATGCTCTGTATCCGCCAACATCTCTGTGTCCTACAATACCACTAATTCCAGCTGCTTTCCACATTTTGTCAAATTCATCTTTTAATGATTCGTTATTTAAAATAAATGTAGAATTCATATTAGACCTATCAACTTTGTTTGCAGTTCCAACAAACATTGGGTTGTTATCTATTTCGTTGTACAATAAATCTGCTTTTTGTTGGTTTATTCCTTCAATCCAGCTAACCCCACCGTTGTCTTTTAACCATTGTAGCGTTAACATAGAAACGTAAATTGAAAATACGGGTGGTGTGTTAAACATCGATTCTCCTTTAATATGTGTTGCTAAGTCAAGCATTGTAGGAATATTTCTTCCGGTTTTGCCTAACGAACTATCTTTAACAATATAAAGTGTTGTTCCAGCAGGTCCCATGTTCTTTTGAGCTCCGGCATATATCATATCAAATTGAGAAACATTAACTTGCTTGCTGAAAATATCAGATGACATATCGGCTATTAAAGGAATTCTACTGATTGGAATATTTTTAAATTGGGTCCCAAAAATTGTATTATTGGTAGTAATGTGTAAATAATCAGCATCAATTGGTATTTGATAATTTTTTGGTATGTAATTGAAATTCTTATCTTTAGATGAAGCTACTTCAATAACTTCTCCAAATCCTTTGGCTTCTTTTAATGCTTTTGAAGCCCAAACACCTGTATTTACATAAGCAGCTTTACCGCCTATTTTCATATAGTTGTAGGGCACTTCTAAAAAACCCAAACTTGCACCGCCTTGTAAAAATAGTATAGAATATCCATCAGGCACATTTAAAAGTTCTTTAACCAATGCTTGAGCTTTATCCATAACAGCAATGAAATCCTTGCTTCTATGTGATATTTCAATTAAAGAAAGGTTAAGGTTATTGAAATTGATTACAGCATCTGATGCTTGTTTAAGAACTTCTTGTGGCAAGATACATGGTCCGGCACTAAAATTATGAACTTTTGACATGGTTTATTTTTATAAAATTTTCGACAAATGTAATGTTTAATACAGCTAAGTTTAAAATTTAACAACTTAAAAATATTCAGTTTATTATTTCAACATTTTTGCTGCTTATTATACAGTTGTTATTCAATGATATTTTGAATTCGGTGAAATTATTTTTTGAGTTATCCATAAAGTTTATGATTTGCTTGTAGGTTACATTGTTTGAGGAAAAAAAAACGTCTGTAACGTAATATATTTCTGCTATATCATTTAATTGGTATGATTTTCCTACATATACTGATTCGTCTCCATTTTCATATAAATTAGAAGTTTTTACTGCTAAAACATCAACATTAGAATACATCTTAATTAGTTGATTTTTCAAGTTATTTATAAAATCAGCATCTCCATTAATTAGTATAGTTTTTTTATTGTCTTTTTGTACTTTTAGTTTATTGAAATAGTGAAGTAAAATTCTACTTGTTGGAATAAACAAAAATATACCTAGAGCTATTGTCGAAATAAATTTTGTTGAAAAAGAATGTTCTATGGGAAACAAAGTGTTAATACCAAAAAATAGAACAGTACCTATTAACAGACCAAAATATGTTCTACTGATATTTACAGTTGATGAATACGATTTTGACAAAATCAATCCAAACAAATAGGAGATAAATACCAATAAAATATTCATGATTCCAAATGAATTGCTGAGTTCAATTCTGTTTGGAAAACCAATATAGGGTTTGATAAAGTTTAATATTCCAAGCATTGAAGTCATCAAAACTATATCTATCAAAGGAAGTGAAAAGTAGCGAATTACTCGTGTTGTAATAGCTAGGATAGCTCTGATATATATAGCTATATTGATGAAAAAAGAAAATGCTTTTGCCTTTTGAGCAAAGTGTTTTTTAGAAAAAATTATCATTGCATTATAAAACACAAAAACATAGTTTAAACTTCCTTTTTTAGTGCTTTCTCCTTTGTAGTGAATAATTTTAGTTTCAGGAAAGTAGTAGTTTTTATAACCGGCTTTTATGATTCGATAAGAGAGATCTATATCTTCGCCATACATAAAAAAACTTTCATCAAGAACTCCAACCTTGTCTAAAACCGACTTTCTCATCCACATATATGCTCCTGAAAGAATTTCAATTTCATTGATTTTATTGGGGTTTAAGTATCCTAAATGATATTTTGAAAAAAGTTTTGATTTTGGAAATAAAGTAGAAAGTCCGAATATTTTATAAAACGAGGCTGATGGAGTTGGCAATCCTCTTTTTGATTCAGGGAGAAAAACACCGTTTCCATCAATCATTTTAACGCCCAAACCTCCCGCATCTAGGTTTTTATCCATAAACTCAATACACTTGGAAAATGCATCTTCTTCAACAACGGTGTCCGGATTCAACAACAATATATATTCTCCTTTCGCTAATTCAATAGCTTGATTGTTTGCTTTTGAAAATCCTAAATTGATTTTATTAGCTATAATTTTAAAAGTTGGAAAATTTTTCTCAACCATTTCAACAGAGTCATCTTTGGAATTGTTGTCAACAACAAAAATTTCAGCATCTATATTTGAAATAGCTTTCTGAACAGAGTTTAAGCATTGTTCCAAAAAATATCTTACGTTGTAATTAACGATGATTATAGATAATTTCATCTTTCAAGGTTAAACAGATAATGTACTTTCAAAAGGTATTCTATTGGTTATTGATTTTCCCAAGGTGAGTTCGTCGGTATATTCTAATTCGTCGCCGATTCCAATTCCACGGGCTATGGTAGATATTTTGATTTCTGAATCTTTTATTTTTTTATAAATGAAATATGTGGTTGCGTCGCCTTCCATCGTTGCACTTAGAGCCATAATTATTTCTTCTATATTTTCTTTTTCAACACGGTCAATGAGTTCATTAATTTTTATTTCGTTAGGACCAATACCTTCCATGGGAGATATAATTCCGCCCAAAACATGGTATTTTCCTTTAAATTGATTTGTACTTTCTATAGCAACAACATCTAAAACATTTTCAACCACACAAATTATATTTGGATTTCTTTGAGCACTGTTACAAATTTCACACACTGAATGTTCTGAAATGGTGAAGCATTTGCTACAATAGTTAATCTCGGAAGCAAGGTTTACGAATGTGTTGCCGAAAGTTTTAATTTCATCAGTATCTCTGTTTAACAAACTTAAAACTAATCTGTGTGCAGTTTTCCTACCAATTCCGGGTAATGATGAAAGTTGTTCAACGGCTGAATTAAATACTGAAGATGAAATTTGCATAAGAATATATTTCAACAATTAACTGTTATCAAAAATACAATTGGTTATCTCATAAACAGTAAAAATATTTGATTTTTGTTTAACAAAATTATAAACAAAACCATGAATCCTTTATTAATCAGTGCACTAATTTTAGGTTATTTTCTTATTCTGATAATCATTTCGTTGTTTACTTCAAAAGGAGCCAATAATGATGATTTTTTCTCTGGAAGTAAAAAGTCGCACTGGTTCTTGGTAGCTTTTGGTATGATTGGAGCATCACTTTCAGGGGTTACTTTTATGTCGATTCCTGGATGGGTTGGAGCAACACAATTTTCGTATATGCAGGTTGTTTTTGGATATTTCTTTGGATACATTGTTATTGCCACTGTTTTGATGCCGCTTTATTATAGGCTTAATCTAGTTTCAATTTATACATACCTTAATCAAAGATTTGGAACTTATTCATACAAAACGGGAGCGTCATTTTTTCTGTTATCAAGAATAATTGGCTCATCTTTTCGGTTGTTTTTAGTCGCAAATGTGTTGCAATTGCTCATTTTTAACCAATGGAATGTGCCTTTTTATGTAACTGTTGCCATTACAATAGGATTGATTTGGCTATATACTTTCAAAGGGGGAATAAAAACAATAGTTTGGACAGATACATTTCAAACCCTTTTTATGTTAATTTCTGTTGGAGTAACCATTTATATAATTAGTAATCAACTTGGATGGTCATTTGAAGAAATGTATAACGAAGTAAAGAACAGCGACTACTCACAAATTTTTTTCTTTGACGATTGGAATGATAAAAGGCATTTTTTTAAACAATTTTTAAGTGGTATTTTTATTACCATTGTAATGACTGGGCTAGACCAAGACATGATGCAAAAAAACCTTACCTGCAAAAACATTGGAGAAGCTCAAAAAAATATGTTTACATTCAGTGTAGTGTTGGTAATTGTAAATCTTGCATTTTTAGTGTTAGGAGCGTTACTTTTTATATATGCTAATCACATTGGGCTTCAAATTCCTGACCGAACTGATAATTTATTTCCTTTAATTGCATCAGAACATCTAAACACATTTGCAGGCGTAATGTTTATTTTGGGGTTAATTGCTGCTGCATATTCCAGTGCTGACTCTGCCTTGGCAGCTCTTACAACTTCTGTTTGTATAGATTTTTTAGACATAAAAAATAAACCGGAAAATAAAAGAGAAGGGCTAAGAAAGAAAGCTCATCTTTTGGTTTCGTTTGTAATGTTCTTGGTTATTCTTTTATTTAATATCATAACCGATGAAAGCGTGATAAGTTCACTGTTTATTGCAGCAGGTTACACCTATGGACCCTTATTGGGTTTATATGCTTTTGGTCTTTACACCAAACGAAAAGTTTACGATAAATGGGTGCCTATAATTTGCATACTTTCTCCAATAATAAGTTTTATATTGGATAAATTTTCGGTTGAACTTTTTTTTGGTTACAAATTTAATTTTGAAATATTAATTGTCAACGGACTACTTACATTTATTGGTTTATTACTTATCTCAACCAAAGAAAATTTCAAAAACTAGATTAATTTCTATCTTTAAACATAATTTTGTTCACTATAAAACAAAATATTTATACATTTGGCAAAAGCAAATTTTTAAAAAGCATGAATAATATATTAAAATTTACTGCAATTATAGCATTTCCATTGCTACTTATGACTTCTTGCGGAGAAGACAAACCAATTGAAGATTTAGTTGATGACACCACCGAAGAGGTAGTAGAAGAAGTTGAAAATAAAAATTATTATCAAATTCCTTCCCCTGATGAAATGTTTGGGTTCATCAAAGAAAGTGGTTTAAAATATAACAAATCAGTATTAAACTCTGTACAAAGTGTTGATTCATACACTGAACCAACTCAACAAGCCTTAAATTTTGGTATTTATTCTGCAGATTTAGCCTATACAGCTGCATTTGAAGAATATCAAGAAACTATAAAATATTTTGGTAGTGTACAAAAATTGGCTGACAAAATAGGATTATCTTCAGCTTTTGATAAATCATTGATTGAAAGAGTTCAAAACAACTTAAAAAATGCCGATTCTTTAGTGTCAATTACTAATACTTCTTATTTCTCGGTTGTCGATTATTTAGAACAAAATGAACAAGGTGGTAAGCTTGGTATTATTGCTTCTGCCGGCTGGTTAGAAACAGTTTATATCGTTGCAAATACAGCAAAATATGGAAAAGATAAAGCCGCAATTGAAAGACTTGCAGATCAAAAATTAACGTTAGACAACCTGATTCAATATCTTGAAAAATATACAGAATCAGACCCAGAGGTTAAAAAAGTACACGCTTGGTTCAAAGAAATTGAAGCTGCATTTTCAGGTTTAGAAGAAAAAAGTAGTGGTTCAGCAATTACACTTAAAAAGAAAGAAGGTGCTAAAAAAATGGTTTTAGGTGGTGGCGAAAATATTAGAATTTCTGAACAACAGTTTACTACTATTAAAAATAAGATTTCAGAAATTAGAAATCAAATTGTAAAAGTTCAGGCATAATCTATAAAAACAGATTTAGAAATTTATAAAACACTAAAAACAGATGAAAAGTATAACAAAAATATATGCAATAACCCTTTCATTATTAGTTTTTCCATTGATAACAAAAGCACAGTACTGTAATTATTTTCACGCTGGATTTTGTACGCCAACCGATGAAAAAGAGGGAACATATAAACCCAACGGTCAATCTAAAAGTGCACTTTTTAGTAAAGGTCAAACTTCAGAATTGAGTGTAGTTGTTTATAAAGGACAAGATTATAGATTTGCTTTGTGTATGGATGAAAATCTTGGCTCTCAAATGCATTTTAAATTGTATGAAAACAAAAAAATTAAAGTAGAAAAGGTGATTGAAAGCAAAGTGATGGAAGATGTTTATGATGAAAATGGAGAGCCTACTGGTGAGAAAAAAGAGGTTGTTACAAAAGAAACAAAAGTTGTTGAAGAAACAAAAAAAGAATTATTATACGACAATGCAAATGATAATTTCGCAAGTGAACTTGAATTTACTGTTGAAACAACAAGAAGATTAATTATCGAAATTGAGATACCTTCAGAGGGTGGGTCAGGAACTGCAAAAGGTGTAGCTCAAGGAAAAGGAAAACTCATGAAATCAAGCGAGATGGGTTGTGTAGGTATTTTAATAGAACACATGGCAACTCCTAAAAAAGGGTTTTACGGAACCGGTTTCTAATCTCTCAAAATATATTAAATTAGCCTCGCAAAAGCGAGGCTTTTTAATTTAATAAAACTTATGACAGAGTTAAAAAATAAGATATTATCTTCAAAAAACATAATAATCACAACTCACAAATCTCCTGATGGTGACGCTATTGGCTCATCTTTAGGATTGTATCATTTTCTTAAAAAGTTTGATTTAAATGTAACTATAATTGTACCTGACTCATTTCCAAGTTTTTTAAATTGGATGGAAGGAACTTCAGAAATTGTTATACATGAAAAAAATGAAGCGTTTTCAACCCGTTTGATTGAAAGTAGTGATTTAGCCTTTTCGCTTGATTATAATGGCTTAAGTAGAATTGGTGAAATGGGAAAAATTTTAGGAAATTCCAAGTCATATAAAATATTAATTGACCATCATCAAAATCCAGAATCATTCGCTGATTTTAGTTTTGTTGATACCAATTGTTCATCAACTTCTCAGTTAATCTATGAATTTATAGAAAAACTGGGTGAATCATCAAAAATTTCAAAAAATATTGGTGAATGTTTGTATTGTGGAATCATGACTGATACTGGTTCATTTAAATATCCGTCAACAACAGATAGAACTCATGAAATTGCCGCATCATTCATTAAATTAGGAATTGATGTATCTAAAATTCACAATGAGGTTTATGATACCAACTCCGAGGATAGACTAAGGCTTATCGGATTTGCTCTTACAGAAAAAATGAAAGTTTTTCATGAATTAGGTGTTGCCCATATAGTTTTATCTCAAGAGGAGCTAAAAAGATTTAATTTTAAAAAAGGTGACACAGAAGGGCTTGTTAATTACCCTTTATCTATAAATGGAATAAAATTTTCAGCTTTAATTACAGAAAAGGAAAATGAAATTTCACTCTCTTTTCGTTCTAAAGACCATGTATATGTAAATGAATTTGCATCTAAACACTTTAATGGAGGAGGACATATCTATGCTGCAGGAGGTAGAGAAACGACAACTCTCACGGAAACGGTTGAAAAGCTTGAAAAATTATTAAAAATCAAGTAATATGAAGAAATATATTTTTCTCGGAACTATCTCATTTTTTATAACTTCTTGTATGAATTCCCAAGAGAAAAAAAATGAAATGAGTCAACAACAAATAAAAGAAGCTCTGATTGATGTAAATAAAAAAGCCATAGAACAAGAATCTATTCAAATAGACGGGTATATTAATCGTAGAAATTGGGATGTTGTTAAAACAGGTACTGGATTGAGATACCAAATATATAAAAATGGTAGCGGAATGATGGCTAAACCCGGTATGAAAGCTATTGTGGAATATGAATTGTCTTTAATAAACGGAGATATAATTTATTCTACTAAAGAAAAAGGAGCTGAACAATTCACCATTGGAGAAGATCATGTTGAAAGTGGATTACACGAAGCAATATGTTACCTGAAAGTTGGCGATAAAGCCAGAATAATAATACCTTCTCATCTTGCTCACGGATTAGTTGGTGATTTCAAAAAAATACCAATTCGCTCAACTATTATATACGATTTGGAATTGAAAGAATTGAAGTAAATGAAAAAACTATTTCGATTAATTCCCATATTGTCTCTTTTTATATCCTGCACTCACCAGCCAAAAGAATATAAATATCTTAGCAATGGAGTAAAATTAAAACTACTTGCATTTGGAGAAAATGAAAAGCAATACAATAATGATTGTTCAGTAGTTGCTTCAATTCAATTGTATGCGAAAAATAAGTTAGTGTTTTATCAAGACGAATATTCTGTTTTCTCATTAAATAAATCGCCTTTTGACATTCTTTTTTCTGAGCTAAATGAAGGAGATAGTGCAAGTTGTATTGTTCCTATTGATGCTTTTGATAAAGCAGCTTTTAAATTCAATACCAAAAATTGGAACACAGATACATTGTCAGGAACTATCAAAATTCAAAAATACCTTAGCCGAGAGGAACTGAATTCATTTTTGGAAAGAAATGACCATGAACTAGTAGAGCAAGTTAAATTAAAAAAATATTTAACATTTATTAATACTTACCAAAATAGAAATGGAGTTATTTTTATACCCGAAAAAAATGGTACTGGAGAAACAGTATCGGAAGGCAAAACAGTTTGGGTACACTACACAGGAAGTTTTCTAAATGGAATTGTGTTTGATAATACATATAACAGAAGTTCATTTGAATATCAATATGGGACACCAAATCAAATGATTAAAGGTTTTGAAATTGCATTATCAGGAATGAAAAAAAATGAAAAAGCAAAAATAATCATACCTTCGCAGCTCGCTTTTGGAGATAAAGGGTCAGCAACAGGGATTGTGCCGCCTTTTACTACTGTAGTGTATGAACTTGAAATAATAGATATTAAATAATTTAAACAAAAAAAGAATGAAAAAGATTACAGTTCCAGCTTTTATAGCAATTTTAATGATGTCGTCGTGTGGAGAAAATAATGAATCAAAAGATGTTGTCTTGGCAAATGAAATAGATTCTGTTAGTTACGCTTTAGGTGCAAACATGGCTAATAACATAGCTAAAGATTTTTCTGAAGCTAACAGCGATGCATTTATAAAAGGGTTTAGAGATGTTCTTGATTCAGCAACACTTAAAATCACAATTGAGGAACTACAAGGAGTTTTACAACCTTTTTTTCAAAAAAAGCAACAAGAAGCTATGCTTAAACAACAAGAAGAGGCTGAAAAAGCTGCTCGAGAACAATTTGGTGATGTGAAAATTCAAGGAGAAAAATTTTTAGAAGAAAATAAATCAAAACCGGGTGTAAAAGTAACTGCTTCAGGATTACAATATATTGTTCTTAAAGAAGGAAAAGGAAAACAACCTACAGCATCATCTGACGTTGAAGTTCATTATCACGGAACTACACCTGATGGATCAGTATTTGATAGTTCTGTTGAACGAAAAGAAAGTGTAACTTTTAATGCAAGCCAGGTAATACCAGGTTGGACAGAAGGCTTACAACTAATGAAAGAAGGTGCAAAATATAAATTTTTTATACCACAAGAATTGGCTTATGGTGCAAACCCTAGACCGGGAGGTCCAATTAAACCTTTTATGCCATTGGTTTTTGAAATAGAATTAATTAAAGTAAAATAAAAGACAAATAATTAATATATGAAACAGCTAATATTTTTAGCTTCAGCAATTGTAATTGCTTCAAGCGGATTTGCTCAAAAAGGGAAAAAGAACACAAAACAAGATGTTGCTCCGGCAAAATTTGTGTTAGCAAACGAAGTTGATTCTGTAAGTTACGGAATTGGACTGAATATAGCTCAAAGCATAACCAAAGATTTTAAAGAAGCAAACCTCGATGCATTATTTGCAGGAATGAAAGAAGGTGTTGATAGTTCTAGCAAAGTATCTGTTGAAGAATTTCAGAACTTGGTTGCTTTTTTCTTTAAAAGAAAGCAAGATGCAGCTAGCAATGTACGTTTAGCTGAAGCAAAAAAGATAATGGCTGAAGGACAAGCATTTTTAGCTGAAAACAAATCAAAACAAGGCGTTATTACAACTCAAAGTGGTTTACAATACATTGTTTTAAAAGATGGAAACGGAAAAAAACCATTCGATTCATCAAGTGTAACCGTTCATTATGTGGGAACTACTCCCGATGGAACTATATTTGACAGTTCTATAAATAGGGGAGAACCTGCAACTTTTGGTTTAAATCAAGTAATTAAAGGCTGGACAGAAGGTTTGCAATTGATGAAAGAAGGAGCAAAATATAAATTCTTCTTACCACAAGAATTGGCTTATGGTTCAAATCCACCTCCTGGAGGCATTATTAAAGCTTTTATGCCTTTGATTTTTGAAGTAGAATTGATAAAAGTGAATGATTAAAAAATATCAATTTAATTATACGTCGTTATTAGTACTAATAGTACTGTTAACATCATGTTTATCAACCCAAAAACAACATAAAAAAGTGGAAAATGTAATAAAAACAGAATCAGGACTTTCGTACAAAATAATTAACGAAGGCTCAGGAACTATCCCAAAAGCAGGTGATAAGGTAAAGGTTCATTATACAGGAAAACTTACAAATGATTCAATTTTTGACAGTTCTCATTTCAGAAATCAACCGTTTAGCTTTAAATTGGGAGTTGGTCAAGTAATTAAAGGTTGGGATGAAGGGATTGCTCTATTAAAAGTTGGAAGTAAGGCTATATTTACAATACCACCTCATTTGGCATACGGTTCACAAGGTGCAGGTGGAGTTATTGGTCCGAATGAAACATTAATCTTTGAAGTTGAATTATTAGAGATTGTTGAAGCACCAAAATCATTTGATGTTTCTGGAAAAGATACTGTAACAACAAGCTCAGGGCTTAAAATCATTAAGTTAAACAATACCGAAGGCAATCAACCATCAAATGGAAGAATTGTTCAAGTACATTATTCAGGATATTTAGAAAATGGAAAAATGTTTGACTCGTCTGTTGAACGTGGTCAACCACTAGATTTCCCTATTGGTCAAGGTCGTTTTATAAAAGGTTGGGATGAAGGTATAGCTCTTTTAAAAGTTGGAGAAAAAGCAAGACTAATCATTCCTCACGAATTAGCTTATGGTGAAAAAGGGTATCCACCGGTAATTCCTGCTAAATCAACACTAATTTTTGATGTTGAGTTGATTGGAATTAAGTAAAAAACATCTTCATGTTTAATTGTTTAACAAGATTATTGTTATCAATTAATTTTTTAACATCAACTTTTTAAAATAGATGATAAATCGTATTTTCGAAGAATAATAATTTAACTTTTATTCTTATGAAAAAATTAAATACTGTATTCTTTGCATTATTTTGTTGTTTATGTTCTGTAATTTCAGCTCAAACGCTAGAAAAATGTGGAACAATGCATAATTACAATCAGTTACTGAATGATAATCCTTCTATATCTATAAATAGACTTGCTGTAGAGCAAGCTGCTAACAATTGGCTTGCAAATAACAAATCCAAATTGTACACTACCGGTAAAAAAACAGTAGCTACAATACCTGTTGTTTTTCATGTAGTATATAGTCCATCAATACCTGACCAAAATGTGCCAGATTCAATCATATATTCACAACTCAGAGTAATGAATGAAGACTATAGAAGAACAAACCCAGATACAGTTAATACTCGCCCTGAAATTGATTCATTAGCTACCGACGTACAGATAGAATTTTGTTTGGCAAATGTTGATCCTAACGGTAATTTCACAACCGGAATAAATAGAGTGTCCACATCAACAACTAATTTTGCTTTTTCACCCTTCAACAATGCTGTTAAAAAAACAGCGAGTGGTGGAGTTGACCCATGGACAGTTACCGATTACTTAAATATTTGGGTTTGTGACATGTATTTCAATGGCTCTCCTTTTGTTTTAGGATACGCACAATTTCCAGGAGACGATCCAACCACAGATGGATTAGTGCTTACATATCAACACACAGGCTACAGACCATGGGATTCAAACGCTAGTCCGGCTAATTTAGGAAGAACAGCTTCTCATGAAATTGGACATTATTTTGGTCTAAGACACATTTGGGGTGACGGAGATTGTGATTCAACAGATTACGTAACTGATACCCCAAAAGCTGCAGCTGCATCGCAGCAAATTTGCACCCTCACTAATAATACCTGTGATGATGCAATTGCAGAACCATATTGGAACGGTTGGGACCCATTTGATATGCTAGAGAATTATATGGATTACTCAACAGATGCTTGTATGAACATGTTTACAAACGGACAAAGAGATAGAATGTGGTCATTCTTAAATACAGATAGAGTGTCATTACTTTCTTCTACAAAATGCGACGGTCCGAGTTTTGTAAATGAAATTTTACCGTCAAATTCGATAATTGTTTATCCAGCACCAGCAACCAGCCAAATAACTGTCGAATGGCCTGGTGAATTTCATTTTGAAACACTTAAAATAGTTGATATGGTTGGCAAAACATTAAAAACATATTCTATTTCTAATGCTTACGCAAAATATTCTGTTTCAACAGATGAATTAGCAAACGGTGTATTTTTCATTAGACTCGAAAATAAATCTATGGTTACCACCAAAAAGATTTTAATTTCTAAATAAAAAAATATTCTAACTATAAAGAGAGATTCTATTTAGAGTCTCTTTTTTTTTATAATTATTAACAAATAAGAACTATAGTTTATTTGCAATAATACTATCTTTGCCGCATGTTGAAAATTCGTATCACGTTATTCTTACTATCCACTCTTCTAATTTTTGGTTGTAGTAGATATCAACGCTTACTCAAAAGTGATGATTACAATGAAAAATATGATGCAGCAATTGAATACTACGAAAAAGGAAAGTATGAAAAAGCATTGCCTTTTTTAGAAGAATTAACCCCTCTATATAGAGGAACAGAAAAAGCAGAAAAGATATATTATTATTATTGCTACGCCAATTATAAATTAGATTATCTATTTGAAGCCGGCTATCATTTTAAAAAATTTTCTACAACTTTTCCGTCAAGTAAATTTGTTGAGGAAACATTTTTTATGAGCGGATATTGCAAATACAGATTGTCTCCTTTATCTTCGCTAGACCCAACAGACACGTATGCTGCAATTGACGAACTACAGTCTTTTATCAATACATATCCTCAACACCAATTGTTAGACTCTGCAAACTTGTTGATAGATAAGTTGAGAACAAAACTAGAGGATAAATCCTTTAATAATGCAAAACAATATTATCAGATTTATGAATATAAAGCAGCAATAATTGCACTTAATAACGTTTTGCGAGAGTTTCCGGATACAAAATATGCTGAAGAAGTTGCTTATTTATTAGTAAAATCACACTATTTCTTAGCATACAACAGTGTGAAAGAAAAAAAGTTAGAACGATTTGATGATACTATTGATGCTTATCGTAACTTTGTCGACTTATACAAGCAAAGTAAATATATAAAATCTGTTGAAGTATATTATAACAAAGCCATCGAACAGAAAAATAAAATAACAAAAGAAAACCTATAACGTATGAATTTTAAAAACACCAACGCAGAAACATCAACGATAACACGAAACATGAACGAAATAGAAGGTGTTACAGGTAATATCTATGAATCTTGTGTAATTGTTGCTAAAAGATCAAATCAAATTTCTGTTGAATTAAAAGAAGAGTTAACTACAAAATTACAAGAGTTCGCTTCAAATTCAGATAACTTGGAAGAAGTATTTGAAAACAGAGAGCAAATTGAGATTTCCAGATTCTACGAAAAACTACCAAAAACAAACGCAATAGCTCTAAAAGAATTTTTAGAAGATAAACTTTTTGTAAAAAAACCAAGCCAAGAGAAATAATCTTCTCTTGATAATTTCTTTTTATGCTTAAAGGCAAAAACATACTCCTAGGGATTACTGGAGGTATTGCCGCATATAAAACACCTATTTTGGTAAGGCTACTCAAAAAATCAGGAGCCAATATCAAAGTAATTATGACTCCTGCTGCAAAAGAGTTTGTATCTCCTGTCGTTTTATCAACCCTTTCTGAAAATCCAATTTTTACAGAATTTGTAAAGCAAACAACAAGTGAGTGGAATAGCCATGTTGAGCTTGCTCAGTGGGCAGATTTGTTTGTGATTGCTCCAGCTACAGCAAACATTCTTGGGAAAATTACTGCAGGAATATGTGATAATTTGCTTTTGGCAACCTATTTTTCTGCAAAATGTCCCGTTTTCATTGCCCCCGCAATGGATTTAGACATGTACAAACATCCTGTTACCACAGAAAATATTAGAAAAATAAAGTTTCTTGGAAATAAAATAATTGATGCAACCGAAGGAGAGCTTGCTAGTGGGTTAATAGGAAAGGGCAGGATGGAGGAGCCGGAGCAAATCACGAAAATAATTATTGAATATTTTAATAAAAATAAACCACTAAAAAATAAAGTTATTACGATTACTGCCGGACCAACTTATGAAAATATTGATCCGGTGCGGTTTATTGGAAATCACTCTTCAGGTAAAATGGGTGTTGCACTAGCTAAAATAGCTCGTGAATTAGGAGCAGAAGTTCATTTGATTATTGGGCCAAATAATTTAGAAATTGATAATGAAATTAATAAAACTCAGGTAGTATCTGCTGAAGAGATGTACAAAGCAGTACATAAATTAATAAAGAAAACAAATATTTTCATTATGTCTGCAGCTGTGGCAGACTATACTCCCATAAAAATAAATACTCAAAAAATTAAAAAAAGCAATACTTCATTTAACATAGAATTAAAGCCCACAAAAGATATTCTAAAATCAGTAGGTGAAATAAAAAACAGCAAACAAATACTAGTAGGTTTCGCGTTGGAAACAGAGAATGAAATTAGTAATGCAAAAAATAAACTAAAGAGCAAAAACTTAGATTTGATTGTTTTAAATTCTCTTAATGATAAATCATCTGGATTTGGATTTGATACAAATAAAATTACATTAATCGACAAAAACAATAAAGTTGAAAAACTTGAGTTAAAATCTAAAACAGAAGTTGCTGTTGATATTTTGAATAAAATAGTATCTTTACTCAACAAGTAATCAATTTAATCCATCAAACAACAATGACATTCAAATACTCAATAATTTATCCAATTGTTGTTTGTTTTTTTATTAATAACTCTTTATTTTCTCAAGAATTAAATTGTTCTGTTGAAGTAAACTCGACACAAATTATTGGTTCAGACAAAAGTATTTTCGATGTACTGAAAAAAAATGTTTCCGAATTTGTAAACAACAGAAAATGGACTAATCATAACTATCAGTTTGGTGAAAGAATTGAATGCACAATGTTGATTAATGTAACCGAACGAATTTCTACGAATTCGTTTAAGGCAACAATACAAGTACAATCCAGAAGACCAATACACAATAGTTCCTACAACAGCCCACTAATAAACCATATCGATAAAGATTTTGAGTTTACATTTAATGAATTTGAACAATTGGAGTATTCTGAAAATACATTTACTTCCAATCTAACATCAGTGATTTCATTTTATGTGTATATGATTTTAGCCATTGATTACGAAAGTTTTGAATTGAATGGAGGAACACCTTTCTTTTTGAAAGCGCAAACATTAATAAACAATGCTCAAGGAGCTAGTGCTAATGGCTGGAAAGCATTTGAAGACACAAAAAATAGATATTGGATGGTTGAAAATCATTTAAAACCAAACTATGTGCCTTTCAGAGAAACTTTGTATAAATATCACAGACAGGGGTTAGACATTATGTCAAGCGATGTTACAAAAGGCAGACAAGTAATTCTTACATCTTTAAAATCATTAGAAAGTGTTTCAAAGTACGATCCCAATTCATTTCAATTGCAAATGTTTTTCAATGCTAAGGCTGATGAAATAGTTGAAATTTTTAAAGAAGCTCCAATGGCAGAAAAAGACGAAGTGGTAACTCTATTAAACAAAATAAATCCAGCAAATTCAACAACATACGAAAAGATAATATCTGGAAAATAGATGCTGCTTCATTTATCCATCTCAAACTACGCGTTAATTGAAAAACTCGATTTGGATTTTTCAACTGGATTTACTGTTATTACAGGAGAAACAGGTGCAGGAAAATCTCTGTTGTTAGGTGCAATTTCAATGATATTGGGTAACAGAATAGACAATTCGTTGTTTGTTAACTCTGAAAAAAAATGTACTGTTGAAGGAGTTTTTAAGCTTGATAAAGAAAAATTTGAAGAATTTTTTATTGAAAATGACATTGATTTTGAGGAAGAAACCTCGATTCGAAGAGAAATTACAACTACCGGAAAATCAAGAGCTTTTGTAAATGATACTCCAGTAAACCTAAACATTATCAAAGAAATAGTGGAAATTTTGATAAACATTCACTCTCAACATCAAAATTTACTGGTAAAATCAGGTAATTACCAATTAGCAGTTGTTGATTCGTATTCTAACTCAATAAATGAAGCAGAATCGGTTCACAGAAAATTCAAACAACTGACAATTCTTAAAAATAAGCTAAATGCTATTAAAAATGCAGAGCATAAAGCAAAAAATGAAATAGATTTTCTACAATTCCAAATTCAAGAAATTGACCAATTAAAATTGCTACCAAATGAACAGGAATCGCTTGAAGAGCAGCTTAAAATAATAAAAAATTCTGTAGAAATAAAATCCACCTTACTTTTAGGCACACAACTTTTAAATGAAAACGAAAATAATATCATCAGCAATTCAAAACGAATTTATCAAAGCATCACAAAACTAAGCGATTTATCACCTGAATTTGAACAAACTTCCGAAAGATTAAATTCAGTAATTATTGAATTAATTGATATATCAAGGGAAATAAGTAGATTGAATGACAATCTAAATTTTGATGATGAAAATACAGAAAATATTGAGAACAGACTTAGTTCAATCTACACGTTGGAAAGAAAACATCAATTATCAAACTCTAACGATTTATTGAATTTACTAGATAACTTAAAATTGAAGTTAAAGAATTTAGGAGATTTTGAAGGCACTGTTGACGAATTGGAAAAGAACATTAAAGATTTAGAAGATGACCTATACAAAATTGCTGATGATTTATCTAAAAAAAGAAAGAAATCGATTGTACCATTAACCAGCGAAATCAATAAAAAAATAAAAGAATTAGGAATGCCCGATGCTTCTTTTATTGTGGAGCATACAACTGACAATGAATTAGGGGTTAATGGACTTGATAAAATTAATTTTCTATTCTCGGCTAATAAAGGCTTTGTACCAACAGAAATTCATAAAACTGCATCTGGTGGTGAAATTTCAAGACTGATGTTAACACTGAAGTTAATCTTATCAAAAAGCAATAATTTGAGTACCATAATTTTTGATGAAATTGATACAGGTGTTTCCGGTGATATTGCAGATAAAATGGGAGAGATTATGAAACAAATGTCCGAAAACATTCAAATTATTACAGTAACCCATTTGCCACAAGTTGCTGCCAAAGGAAAACAAAATTTAAAAATTACAAAACAGATATCAAACGATAAAACAATTACAGAAGTTGTAGAATTATCTAAAGAAGAAAAAATTAATGAAATTGCAAAAATGCTGAGTGGAAAAGAGCTTACAAAAGCATCGATAGAAAATGCAAAAAATCTTATTTCAAATTGATATATTTGTAAACAGTTAATAAAACAAAATTAAATGGTTAAAAAAAACTCAACTTTTTTTGTTCTAGTACTCTTTGTAATTTGGGGAGCTTTGAGTTTAATAACAACATCTTCTTGTGCTCCACAAAGAAGAGGACACACAGTTGGGCAAATGGGGGGGGGAGGAAAAGGTAAATTCCACAGAACTCCGGCTTCAGCTAAAGTAAAAAGAATGTCAAAATATTAATTAATTAAGTAATAAGGTATGTCAAATAATTTACTGAAAGGAAAAAAAGGAATCATATTTGGTGCTTTAAATTCCAGTTCAATTGCTTGGAAAGTTGCTGAATTAGCTCATGCAGAAGGAGCTGAATTTGTTCTGAGCAATGCTCCAATTGCACTCAGAATGGGAGAGATTAATGAGTTGGCAAACAAAACAAATTCTGAAGTAATTGCTGCTGACGCCACTTCAAATGCAGATTTAGAAATACTATTTGATAAAACATTAGCAAAGTTTGGAAAGATTGATTTCATCTTACATTCAATTGGAATGTCTATGAACGTGAGAAAAGGAATTCCATACACTGAAAATAACCATGAATTTTATTTGAAAGATATGGATATATCAGCAGTTTCATTCCATAAAGTGATGAAAGTTGCTTATCAAAAAGATGCTATGAATGATTGGGGTTCAATTTTAGCATTAACATACATTGCTGCTCAACGTGTTTTTCCTGATTACAATGATATGGCTGATGCTAAATCTTTACTGGAATCAATAGCTCGAAATTTTGGTTACCATTTTGGAACCAGAAATAGAGTAAGAGTGAACACCATTTCTCAATCTCCAACAGCCACAACCGCTGGTAGTGGTGTTAAAGGATTTGATAGTTTTATAAGCTATGCCGAAGATATGTCGCCACTTGGAAATGCTTCAGCTCAAGATTGTGCGAATTATTGTGTAGTAATGCTTTCCGATTTAACAAAATATGTTACCATGCAAAATCTATTTCATGATGGCGGATTTTCATTCACCGGATGTAGTCACAAAGTGATGAAAAAATTTGAAAACGGATAATATTATACATAAAAATACAAAATAAAAAAGGGGTGAAATTTCACCCCTTTTTTATTTTGTACAAGACGTTAAAATTATTTTTTGTCTTCTACTTTTGCTTTACTAGCACAACAAGATTTTCCTGCAGCTTTTTCAGTTGAAGAGCAAGAAGATTTAGTTGCTGCAGATGCAGTTTCTTTGTCTTTTGAACAACATGCTTTTTTAGCATCTTTTGAAGAACACTCTTTTTTTGATTGTGTACATTCTTTTTTGTCACATTTTTTACCGTCTTCGCATGGATTTGCGTAGCTGAAGCCAACAAAGCTAAAGAATGCTACGGCTAATAATAATTTTTTCATTGAGTTTAAAGTTTAAATTTTTAGTACGAGTAAAAGTAAGTCTTTTTTTAAGGTTCTGTATTTTATTTGCAATTTTTAACATTTAATTGACTAATTTTTAAATAATTAATTTAATCAAGAGTAGCTATTTTTGTTATACCGCCTTTTACACTTTCGTTTAATTTTACATTTAATTTTGTTCCAATTGGTAAGAAAAGATCAACTCTTGAACCAAATTTTATAAATCCACATTCTTGTGTTTGGAATACTTGATTATCTTCTTTACCATAAAACACAATACGTTTTGCTAGAGCACCTGCAATCTGTCTAAACAAAATGTTTCTACCTTTATTGTCTTCCACAACTATTGTGGTTCGCTCATTATCTGTTGATGATTTTGGATGCCATGCCACAAGATAGAGACCGGGGTGATATTTAAAATATTTGATTTTTCCTCCAATAGGATATCTGTTAATATGCACATTTAACGGAGACATGAATACAGAAACTTGCAGTCGTTTATCCTTAAAATATTCAGACTCTTCGACTTCTTCAATTACAACTATTTTACCGTCAGCAGGTGAAATTATTGCATTTTCAATAGGTTGAAAATTTCGTGATGGACTTCTAAAAAATTGAAGTATTGTAATAGTAAAAAAAGCGGAAATAAAATATCCAATAGCTTTCACCACATAGCAATCTGGACATATTAAATGAATTATTCCGTTTAGTAGTACGGCTAGAGTTAAAACCAACAATAGAGAAACATAACCTTCTTTGTGAAATTTCATATATTTTTTATATCGTTGCCAAAAATAATAAAATACTAACTTATTAAAACTAAATATGCGTAAACAAAAGGAACTGATAAGAATAATCCATCAAAACGGTCTAAAATTCCGCCATGACCGGGTAATATTGTTCCAGAGTCTTTAATATTTAAGCTTCTTTTAAGCATTGACTCAACCAAGTCTCCTAAGCTTCCGAAAACTACCGTAATTATTGCAATTATTATCCATTCTGATTGAGATAATTGAGTGTAATAAATTGATAAAAAGTAAGCAGTAACAATACTTAGAGCTGCTCCACCAAAACTACCTTCCCATGTTTTTTTTGGAGAAATTCGTTCAAACAATTTATGTTTTCCAAGGTATTTTCCTGAAAGATATGCACCTGTGTCATTCGCCCATAGAATAAAGAAGTAGCCCCAAATAGTAGAGAAATTAAAACTAGAAAGAAATTGATTGTTTTGATAATACCCAATATGATATAGTAATAAAAAGGGAAGTGTTACGTAGAAAACACCAAAAATTGTGTAAGAAATATTGATAAAAGGCTTTTTTGAATTTCTGAATAATTCAATAATAAAAGGGGAGAATAAGAAAATTAATGAAACTGATAAGTATTTATTTGGGATTTTATTAGATATTACAAGAGCAAAACTAGAAATTATAATTATTGAAGAAAGTATTCCTAGAAAAGCATGTGGTTGAATTTCTTTATTTTTTGAATTGATGGAATAAAACTCTTCAATTCCCAAGGTGGTGATTACTAGAAAAAGAAAATAAGTGCTAATATTTCCAAAATAAAGTGCAGTCAATAGAGCCATCACAAAAAATATTCCGGTTATTGCTCTAGTTAACATTAAGCTTCTAATTTGATATAGTTAAAAAATTATACTTCTTTGTTGCCTGAATTTAACTTAACTTCTTCAGTAGGTTCAGAAGGTTTGTCATTTGAGACTTCCATAGATGTATCTATAGTAGGTTCCACTGATTTTTTAGAAATTTTCTTTTCTTCGTTTAGTTCTTCTTCAAACTTACTTTTTCCAAATATATCCTCTAGGTCATCTCTAAAAATTACTTCTTTTTCAAGTAGTTTTTCTGCTAGTCTAATTAATTTATCCTTATTTTCTTCTAATATTTTTTTAGCTCTTACATAGGAAGTTTCAATTAAAAATTTCACCTCTTCATCAATAAGTTGTGCTGTTTTTTCGGAATAGGGCTTAGAAAATGAATAATCGTTTTGACCCGATGAATCATAATAGCTGATGTTGCCAATTTTATTGCTTAAACCATATATACTAACCATTGCATAGGCTTGTTTGGTTACTTTTTCTAAATCGCTTAATGCTCCGGTAGAAATTTTACCAAACATTATTTCTTCAGCTGCTCTTCCACCAAGAGCAGCACACATTTCATCAATCAATTGTTCTGTAGTTGTGATTTGACGCTCCTCGGGTAGATACCATGCCGCACCAAGTGATCTTCCTCTAGGTATTATGGTTACTTTTATAAGCGGTGAAGCATATTTAACCAACCAACTAACTGCCGCATGACCTGCTTCATGAAAAGCAATTGCTTTTCTGTCGTGGTCTGTAATCATTTTATTTTTCTTTTCTAATCCTCCGATAACTCTATCAACAGCATCTAAGAAATCTTGACGACTAACCATTTTTTTATTTTTTCTGGCTGCAATCAATGCCGCTTCATTACAAATATTTGCAATATCAGCTCCTGAAAAACCAGGTGTTTGGCGAGAGAGAAAATCAATATCTACACTTTCATCAATCTTGATAGGTTTTAAGTGAACCTTAAAGATTTCTTTTCGTTCGTGAACTTCTGGTAAATCAACGTGTATTTGTCTATCAAACCTACCCGGACGAATCAAAGCTCTGTCTAAAACATCAGCTCTGTTAGTTGCAGCTAATACAATAACTCCTGTATTTGTGCCAAAGCCGTCCATTTCAGTAAGAAGTTGATTTAATGTGTTCTCACGTTCATCATTGGCTCCTTGTATCATTCCTTTTCCACGAGCTCTACCAATAGCATCAATTTCATCAATAAAAATTATTGATGGAGCCTTGTCTTTGGCTTGTTTAAATAAATCACGTACACGTGAAGCACCTACACCAACAAACATTTCAACAAAATCTGAACCTGAAAGTGAGAAGAATGGGACTTTTGCTTCACCTGCAACTGCTCTAGCCAGTAGAGTTTTTCCTGTTCCAGGAGGTCCAACTAGTAAAGCACCACGCGGAATTTTTGCACCAAGTTCTGTGTATTTTTTTGGGGTTTTTAAGAAATCAACAATTTCTTGGATTTCTTCTTTAGCACCTTCTAAGCCTGCCACATCTTCAAAAGTTACATTGGTTCCTTTTTCTTTATCGAAAACTTGAGCTTTAGATTTTCCAATACTAAAAATTTGTCCACCTCCTGCGCCACCTCCTGACATTCTTTTCATTATAAAAAACCAAATTCCAACAAAAACTAGAATTGGCAATAAAAAACCTATTATTCCACCAAACCAGTCTTCTTCAGTAATATACTTGTAATGAAGGCTATGTTCTTTAGACCATGTTTTTAAATCGGTATCAAAAACTTCTCCTGAACCAATTTCAAAAGTATATTGTGGGCTCATATTTTGTGCTCCACCGAATATTGGTTTTTTGATTTTTTCCTTATGTGGAGAAGTTTGAAGTGCTTCATCTGTAAGGTAAACTCGGGCAATTTTATGGTTTACAACAACAACTTCTTTTACTTGGCCATCAACAACCATTTTTTCAAATTCTGTAGGTGTAATCGTGGAACCACCACTTCCTTGCCAACTAAAAAGATTTATGGAAATTAAAACAACTCCTATTATTGCATAAATCCAATAAAAATTAAATGGTTTTTTGTTGTTATTTCCTTGAGACATATTGTTTTTGAATTTTGATTCTTTTTTTTCCATTAAGTAAAGGGGGGTTAAATTTTTTGAATTTTTGCATCAGCCCAAAGTCCTTCTATATTATAAAAGTTTCGAGCTTCTTCTTGAAAAATATGAATTACAACAGTAACATAATCTATAAGTATCCATTCTGCATTACCGAATCCTTCGGAATGCCATGGTTTTTCACCAAGAGTTTTTCTTATTTCCTCCTCACACGACCTTGCCAATGCTCCTACATGTGTATTTGATGTTCCGGTGCAAATAATAAAAAAGTCACAAACTTTGGTTTCAATGTTTCTTAAATCTATAGTAACTATATCTACTGCTTTGGTTTCCTCTAGTCCCTTAATTGCTACCTCAACTAGCTGCTGAACTTCATCAATTACTTTCTTCTTCTTTGCCATTTTTTCTTTTAAAGATAAGTTGCAAAATTAATGATTTAAAGCAGAATTCTAGTTGAAGAGGCTTAAAGTTTTAACATCTTTTAAAAGTTCTTGATTTATTTCTGTAAAGTCATCTTTATCATGATACTTCTAATAAATTAAATTTTTTCAAAAAAAATCCACAAAAAAATGCAACAAAAAAAAATATTCGTACTATTGCACTGTAACCACCTTATGTTCTGAATTTGCCAGTAAAAATTGTAAAAATTCGGATTTCGTACTAGGTCATACACTTTTCAACTTACATCAAATTTCCAAAAATCATTTTTTGATAAATAATAGTAAATTTTTTTATAGATGCACGATTTAAATGAATTGAACAAAAAAAACATTGGAGAACTTAGAGAAATAGCCAATGTTTTAAAAATCAATAATGCTGATAAGCTTAAAAAAGAAGAACTGATAGAGGCAATAGCAGGTGGTTCTTCTTTGGAAAAGAAAACGGAGTCTATTGATACTAAAAGAACTCCAGTGGGGTCTTCATCAGGAGCAACTAACGGTAAGCCGAAAAGAAAAAGAATTTCAACAGAACAGGCACCAGAATTATTTAAACAATTACCCAAGATAAATCCTGTACATATAAATGATATAGAAGAAGTTGTACAACCTGATTTTCAAAATGAAGTTCTAATCAGTGAAGAAATAAAACAACCAGAAATTATTGAAAAAATAGACTCAGAACAAATTATAGACACTCCGGTTGTTCAAAACACACAACAACAAAATCAACAGGAAAATTCTGACCTAAAAATAGAAAGCACTGTTGTAACTGATTCTCAACCTCAAAAAAGCCATCAAAATTTTCACCACGAACAAAAGCCTAAGCCTGAAGAAAACTATTATAATTTCGATAATATAGTTGTGAGTGAAGGTGTTTTAGAAATTATGCCTGATGGATATGGATTTTTACGTTCTTCGGACTATAACTACTTAAATTCGCCAGACGATATTTATGTTTCTCAATCTCAAATTAAATTGTTTGGATTAAAAACAGGCGATACGGTAAGAGGGTCAATCAGACCACCAAAAGAAGGAGAGAAGTATTTTCCTTTAATAAAAGTTGATAGCATAAATAACAGAGAACCCGCATTTGTAAGAGATAGAGTTCCTTTTGATTATCTAACTCCAATATTTCCCGAAGAAAAACTACGATTAACCGGACATAAAAATTCGTCGCTTTCCACTCGGGTTGTTGATTTATTTACTCCTATTGGAAAAGGGCAGCGAGGAATGATTGTAGCACAACCCAAAACAGGTAAAACTACACTGTTGAAAGAGGTTGCAAATGCAATTGCAGAAAATCATCCTGAAGTTTATTTGTTGATTTTGTTAATTGACGAACGTCCTGAAGAGGTTACAGATATGGCTAGAAGCGTTAATGCAGAGGTTGTAGCTTCTACATTTGACGAACCTGCTGAAAAACATGTTAAATTAGCAAATCTGGTACTAGAAAAAGCTAAAAGAATGGTAGAATGTGGGCATGATGTAGTTATTTTGTTAGATTCTATTACCCGTTTAGCACGAGCATACAATACAGTATCTCCTTCATCAGGAAAAGTGCTTTCAGGAGGTGTTGATGCAAATGCACTTCATAAGCCTAAACGGTTTTTTGGTGCTGCTAGAAAAATTGAAAATGGCGGCTCGTTGACTATTATAGCTACTGCCCTTACGGAAACAGGCTCTAAAATGGACGAGGTTATCTTTGAAGAGTTCAAAGGGACCGGTAACATGGAGCTTCAATTGGATAGAAAAATTGCAAACAGAAGAATTTATCCTGCTATTGATATTGTTTCTTCTAGCACAAGACGAGAAGACTTGCTGTTGGGTGATAACATTACTCAACGTATGTGGATTTTGAGAAACTATATTGCTGATATGAATCCTGTTGAAGCTATGGAATTTTTAAGAGACAGAATGAGTAAAACCATGAATAATGAAGAGTTTTTAGTATCAATGAATGGATAATAACCAGTAAAATGTTCAAAAACCCTTTTCAAGTAGCAGTAACATTTGCCGTAATTGCCTTAATTATCAAGGTTACAGCATTTTCATTCGATTTCCAACACGGAGATATGGAAAACTACATTCGATATATTTATATGTTGTTGTTGTTGATTGCTGTTTTTTTTGGAATCAGAAGCAATAAAATTTCCGAAGAAAATCAAACTACTTTTATGCAAGATTTAAAAGCAGGTGCGAGAACTGCCGCTTTTTTTGCAATTTTAGTTTCTGTTATCACTTACGTTTATTATGCAAAAATTGATTCTACATTTTTTGAAGTTAAACAAGCTCCTTTACTTGAACAATTAGAACTTGAAACCAAGAAAACCATTGAGCTTGGAAAGGAATCAAAAGAAACCGTTATTGCAAATTACAGCAACCAGCTTTTTGGAATCAGAACATTCCTATCACCGTATTTTCAAGCGGTATGGACTTTATTTGGACTGATTTTTATGGGGCTTTTTAATTCTTTAGTATTTGCTTTACTGATGAAAAAAATGCCAGGATTTAAATAAAACGGTATGAAAACGTATTTGAAAATAGCATTCATCGTTTTATTTTTATTACCGATAATATTTTTTGGACAAATACCGCCCGGATATTATAACGGTACTTCCGGATTAACAGGTCAAGCTTTAAAATTCAAATTACACGATATTATTTCAGCAAATACAAACTCACTTTCGTATAGTGATTTATGGACTGCCTACAACACAACCGATAAAAAATCAAATGGAAAAGTTTGGGACATGTATTCTGATTTACCTGGAGGAACACCACCATATTCTTTTACTTTTTCTACTGACCAATGTGGAACTTATAATTCTGAGGCAGATTGTTATAACCGCGAACATTCAGTTCCGGCAAGCTGGTTTAATGATGCTGCTCCCATGTACACAGATTTATTTCATGTTGTTCCAACAGATGGATATGTAAACAATAGAAGATCTAATTACCCATTTGGAGAAGTGGGTTCAGTGTCTTGGACATCACAAAATGGTTCAAAACTTGGAACAAATACCTTTCCTGGTTATGTAGGTACTGTTTTCGAGCCAATTGACTCATTTAAAGGAGATTTTGCACGAATTTATTTTTATATGGCTACACGATACAAAGATGAAATTCCGTCGTGGAGTTCTCCTTCATTTAGCACCTCAGATTTAACAACATGGACAAAAAATATGATGCTTGAGTGGAATTCCTTGGATCCTGTAAGCCAAAAAGAAGTAGATAGAAACAATTCGGTTTATACCCTTCAAAACAACAGAAATCCTTATGTGGATAGTGTTCAATGGATAAATGAAATATGGGGGTATCCGTTGAATGCAGTTGAAATTAATAATTCAAAAAATTATTTTGTATTTCCAAACCCAACTACAGATATATTGAATTTAAATTTGGACAACATACAAGGACAATCTTCTTTTTCCATTTTTTCAACTGATGGAAAGCTTTTGCTAACAGAAAAAAGAGTAGGGGGTAATCATCAAATTAATGTAAAGAATTTTGAAAGAGGTTTATACTTTTTGGTAATTGAAAATCAAGATAAAAAATTCTTCGAAAAAATACTTTTAGTTAAGTAAAAAAAAAGAATCTCATTTTACCTAAAATGAGATTCTTTAATTCAATCTATAAACTATTTCTTAATAAACTTCACATTTTCTCCATTCTCGCTTTGGATAAAGTATATACCTGTAGCAAGTGTACTAACATCAATAGAGTTTTTACCGGTCAGAAGTTTTTTCTCTACTATAGTTTCACCTAAAATTGAAACAATTTTAATAGAAATATTATTATTTGTTTCAATATTTAAAATTGAAGATACCGGATTAGGATACAATCTAAACAGATTATCATTTTCCAATTGTACTACAGAAACATTAGTAACAGAATAGCACGATGATGTGTCTGTACAATTATTTTGTAAAACTTCAACGGCATAGTTTCCATTTTGAGTTGCTGTAAAGGATTGATTTGTTTCTCCGTTAATAACTGCATATCCGTTATCACAATCCAACCATTGATAGGTAGCTCCTGTTACATTAGCTGTTAAGATTGTAGAATTTTGTGTTACAGAAACATCAACTGTATTTATTGTCAAATTCAATGTAACGATACTGTCGCAACCAGCCGCATTGGTTAAAATGTGAGTAGCAGTATTGTTGTTGGCTGTATAAGTGTTCCCATCTATCCATGTGTAAGAATTACAAGCTGTTATTACATCAGTGCTGCTAGAAGCATAATTAATTGTTGCCAAAATCGTCAACAAACTATCACAACCCCATTGATTAGGAATGGTATCGTAATATGTCCCACTTGTAGTAAAGGTGTAATTGCCACTTGGCGAGGTATAACTGTCGCAGGTAGTAATAGCAAACGAATGAGCAGTATTTCCTGTTATAAAAATGGCTGTTTGATAAGTGCTGTCAGCCAATGTAAGGGTATCGATAACCGTCAGACTTACTAAATAAGAACCGGGCGTATAATAACTGTGCGTTGGAGTTGCAGTTGTATCGGTTGCTCCATCGCCAAATTCCCAAAAATATGTATCACCATCTATACTTAAATCAGAAAACTGAACCGTAGTTGAATCGCAACTTGCTTGTGGTGTATATGCAAAATTTGCAATGGGTAAGGAAATTTTCTCAACTGAATCAGCAACAACAACGCTCCAATGTTGCAAGGTATCTTTAAACTGAAAATGAACTTGGTGCATTCCTTTTGCAATTTGAGTCATGTCCAAATTATCCATCACATTTACCTGCTGATTGGCTGTAAGAGGCATATAAACAGCGTTTGCAAAATCATTGTCGAACCAATAACGATAGCCTACCACTTGGTTTTGCACTACCGTTTGCTGTGCAGACTTATAGAAAAAACTACTAGCCACACTGCTCCAAACATTCAAATTATCCTTGAAACGGATATTGAAGGTATGTATTCCGCTTGGAATAGCCGACATGGAAATCAATTCATTTACATTCACTTGTTGTTGTGCAGGCGTGCTAACGGCTACAGCATTTGCAAAATCGTAGTCTAACCAATATTCATAAGCAACAACGGTCGGGTTTGGATTGTTGCTGATAGCAGAAGTTTTATAGAAGAAACTACTGGCCACACTGCTCCAAACATTCAAATTATCCTTGAAACGGATATTGAAGGTATGTATTCCGCTTGGAATAGCTGACATGGAAATCAATTCATTTACATTCACTTGTTGTTGTGCAGGCGTGCTAACGGTTACAGCATTTGCAAAATCGTTGTCTAACCAATATTCATAAGCAACAACGGTCGGGTTTGGATTGTTGCTGATAGCAGAAGTTTTATAGAAGAAACTACTGGCTACACTGCTGTAAACGCCGTTGTTATCAAACGAACGAAAATTGAACGTATGGATTCCTGAAGTTAATCCGCTTGTGGAAACCAACTGATTGACAACTAATTGTTGTGTTGGAGCAACAGGTGTAGTTGTTTTATTTGCAAAATCATTGTCAAACCAATATTCGTAGCCGTTGATTAAGTTAACTGTTAGTATTTCTAAGTCATCAATAATAATTTCACTTGCATTAGTTATGTCGTTTACAACAAACACAATAGATGAAACTGTTTGATTAATAGATAGATTAATAAGCCGTGGTGAGGCGTCGGCACTACCACTATTTACAGGTTGTGCTCCTAATCCCACAGTACTTAACGCAACACCATCTAAAAAAACTTGACCCTGCGAACCCCAGTTTCCATAAATTTCCATTTCTTTCCATTTGATAGAATAAACGTAAGTGGGTGCTGGAAAAGTTATTGTTAGCGTTGTTTTGTAAACATCGAAACAACTTGAGGAACAGGTAGATTTTCCAAATCCAAATACGTTGCTGCTTCCAAAACTGTTGTTTGCCTTAATTCCCGGTGCAGAACTGAAAGTGCCTACAGAGCTAAAACTCATGAATGGATGTAATCCTCCTGATTCAAATCCCTCATTAATAACTCCTTGCGCAAAGCTAGTTATTGAGATAAAGATTGAAATAATTATCGTTAAAATATGTTTCATAATACAAAATATTAATAATATTAATTTTCTTGTGCTGCCACTTTAATTTGTATCTGCAAATCGCCGTTGGTATCGGTTGTGGGAGCAATATTAATCATTTGAATATGCGGATTAAAAGGAACTGCACCTTCTTTGAATGGTGATAAACCGCCATAAATTCCCACTTCTGTGCCGTCGGCTCCTAAATATGTTGTAGGGGCTTGCAAATGAAAATTATTCACAAAATAATTTAGGGGATTTGACCATGTAAAGTTTACAAAGAAGTTTGTTTCTGAAACGCTTGGATAATTATTAATCCAATTGTTATCAAGCCCTCCGATTGGATTGTTCATTACATTATTTTTTAATGTATTGTTTTGTGAATTTGAAGCTGTAACTCCTCCTCCTGTGACAAAAATTATATTATTTTCTATTAAGCTGTTTGATACTCCTGTAAAAACACTATATGACCAATGATGGTAGGTTTTAAAAATAGTATTGTTTGCTATCCAAGAATTAGAAAAATTACTCACTGGGTAATAGTCCGCTGATATAATGTTATTTTTAATAACAGCATTTGTACTTCCTGAGCCATCTAGTCCTCCGTTTATAACACATCCTTCAACAACAAGATTATTAACAAGAACTGTTAAAGAATTTTTGATATAACATCGTTTAATGGTAATTGAGTCACTTGTACCTACGTTAGATATTGAACCATCAACATACAAGCCTTCTAAATGGATGTTTTTTGAGTTTGCAGCTATTCCGAATGAGGCGAGTACTGTTTGATTTGTAGCTGTGGTTGAATCCGGATGAAATCCTGCCCCGATGATGGTAATTTCTTTTGCCAGATTAATACCTGGATAGTATCCACCAGTTAAATAAATGGTGTCGCCATTCACTGCGGCATTATATGCATCTTGATACATATTAATTCCGCCAAACATTGTAGCAGTACCGTTGTGATGAAGTGCTGCTTTTCTTTGTGCCTGTGCTGTTAATCCGATTAAGCTTACAATAGCGATTAAAACGATTTTTGTTTTCATGATATTTATTTTTTAGATTATCAATTAATTTTCTTGTGCTGCCACTTTAATTTGTATCTGCAAATCGCCATTACTATCGGTTGTGGGAGCAATGTTTTTTTGCTGAATGTGCGGATTTGAAGGAACAGCTCCTTCTTTATATGGGAAAGTTCCGCCATAAATACCAACCTGAGTTCCGTCTGTTCCTAAATAAGTTACAGGGTTTTGCAAGTGATAGTTGTTCGAATAGTCAAAAGCTGCTCCTGTTTGATTTACAAAAATATTGGCTTGCGGAATGTTTGTATAATTATTAAGTGCTGTAAAAGTAGTACCATAACTTGGAGCAGCATTCACAAAAACATTGTTTTGAAATGTATTGCCATTACCACCCCAATTGGTAGTACCATGTAGTATTATATTGTTATTAAACGTATTGTTGTTTCCGCTGCCAAAATTACAATTGCCCCACGAACAGTATGAGGATAAAATAATATTGTTTTGAATGATGTGCCCATTTGTGTTAGCGGCAAAATAACCCAAAATACTATTAGCGATTAATGCGTTTACTACATTTTCCAAATTAACTGTGCCACTGATAGCATTATTAATAAGTGAAAGATTCTGTGAAGGATTTGACGAGCCTGTTGCAGCGAAATCATTCATGCGACAAAAACGAACAGTAACATTATCTACAGCTTGATTAGCTGTAAAAGTCAAGTTTCCATTGATGTCAACTCCTTGTATCATTGTGTTGTCGGCATTGTCTGACAACGTAATACCCCCTTGAATAAATGTTTTCCCTGTAGCCATCGTAGAGTCCACATAATGTCCTGTACCAAAAATCATCAACTGCTTGTCGAAATTAGAGGGTGGCGTAAAACTCCCGCCCGAAAGATAGAGCGTATCGCCATTTTGTGCAGCAGTGTAAGCTGTGTTCAGGGCAGTATTGCCTTTGAAAATTTGCGTTCCGCTTGTGGAATGGAGCGCGACGATTTGTGCATTTGCCGTCATAGCGGCTGCTGCAGTTGCCAAAATCAAAAGTGTTTTTTTCATAGATAAATTGTTTAGTTAGACATATAGACTCTATCCAAAGTTAATTCTAATGTTATGCTTAATGCATGATAACAATCACATCAAAACTTGTCTTTTGGCAAGAAAAATAAGGGTAAAGGAGTAGTTATCTTATAAAGATTGTTGAAAATACACCATTTTTATGGCGGTAACAGCTGCTTCATCGCCTTTGTTACCGTATTTTCCACCGGAGCGGCTGATTGCTTGTTCTAGAGTATTATCAGTTAACACACCAAAAATTACCGGAACATTATATAAAAGAGATACATCTTTTATTCCTTGAGCAGTAGCTTGACAAACAAAATCAAAATGTTTTGTTTCGCCTTGGATAACACTTCCTAAACAAATTACAGCATCAACATTTGTTTTTTCTATAAAGGTTTGAGCAGCCACGGGGAGTTCAAAACTTCCAGGAACATAAGAAATTTTAATATTCTTCTTTTGAACACCATGTTTCAGAAGGGTTTCATAAGCACCTTTTAAAAGATTTGAAGTTATGTTGAAATTCCATTCGGATACAACAATAGCAAAACGCATTTTTTTTGCATTTGGAACACTTTTTACATCGTAATCAGAAAGGTTTTTTAATGAGGTAGCCATTAAAATCGTGCTTTATTTTATTAAAGCTTCAGCTCTTGCAAGATATTTTTCAATAGTTCTTCCTTCGCTAGATTCAGGATAATCATTTTTAATAGTAGTGTATTTTTCTACTGCTTTTTCATAATTTCCGTTTTCTTCATAAGCAAGTCCGGCTTTGAAAAGATACAAAGGAGAAGTTAACTCATTTGAGTTGTTATTTGCCGCTTTTTCATAACTTGAAATAGCCTTGTCAATTTCCCCCAATTCCATTTGAGCATCTCCAATTGCTCCAAGTGAAATAGAGCTAAGAAAAATATCAGTTGAACTAAACGATTTAAGTTGGTCTATAGCTTCTTGGTATTTTCCTGTTTTTAGGTAAGAAATTCCTAAATAATATTTTGCCAAGTTTGCAGTTTTTGTTCCGCTGTATTCATCAATAATGTCAATAAAACCATAGTTTATTCCATCGCCGTTAATGGCTTTTTCTAATGAATCTTTTTCAAAATATTTTTCAGCCATAAAGATAGAAGATTGAGCTTCAATTTCTTTGGGTCCGATATAAAAGTGTGAATAAGCAAAATACAAAGCAATGACAACTACAATGCCACCTACAGAAATAGATAGCATTTTTTTATTTTTTTCAACAAAATGTTCAACCTTTGAATAGGTTTCTTGTACATCAACAATTACGTCTGAATTTTTATCCTCTTGATTTTTGCTCATGGGTTCTTTCTAAATATAATAAGTTTGCAAAAATAGTTTTTTTTTAAAATGAATATCAATTTTATAGATAAATCTATTCATCTTAAATACTTTTGCTGAATGTTATTAAAAAAACTCAGTTTACTTAAATTTAAAAACTACGATGAACTTAGTGTTGACTTATCATCGTCAGTGAATTGCTTTTTGGGTAATAACGGCGAAGGTAAAACCAATTTATTAGATGCTATTTACTATTTATCATTTTGCAAAAGTTATTTTAACCCCATCGATATTCAAAATATTAAGCACAACGAACCTTTTTTTGCCATTGATGGAATCTACGAGCAAAATGACAGTGAAATCAAAGTGTATTGCGGATTAAAAAAAGGGCAAAAAAAGATAGTGAAATTCAATAAAAAAAATTACGAAAGACATGCCGACCACATTGGTATTATTCCTTTGGTAATGATTTCTCCCTTAGATGTTTTGTTAATTATAGAAGGCAGCGAAGGAAGAAGAAAATTTATTGACGGAATTATTTCACAATACGATAAATCCTATTTAGAACATTTGTTGCAATACAACAAAGCTTTAGTCCACCGTAATATGCTTTTGAAATCCTTTTGGTTGAACAAAAACTTTGATTCCGATTTACTTGACATTTGGAACGAACAACTCATTAAAAATGGTGAATTAATTCATCAGGCTCGTAAAAAATTTATACAAGATTTTTCACCAATTTTTCAAAAGTATTACAGTTTGTTAAGTAAAAATTTGGAAGTTGTGAAGCTAAATTATGAATCGCAGCTAAACAACAAAGATTTTTCTTTGCTATTGAAAGAAGGGCTAGAAAAAGACCAAATAACTCATTACACAAACGCCGGTATTCATAAAGATGACTTGGAATTTTTAATTTCAGATTATCCGCTTAAAAAATTTGCTTCTCAAGGTCAACAAAAAACTTTTTTGTTAGCACTAAAACTTGCCCAAGCTGAAATAATTTCTGAAATCAGTAAAAAGAAAGTAATTTTCTTGCTTGATGATATTTTTGATAAATTAGATGAAAATCGAATGAAACAGCTATTAAACATCTTGGGAAATGGTAACTTTGGACAAATTTTCATTACTGATACAAGCATCACTCGAATACCGAAAATATTAACCCAAGAAAACATTATTTACAATGCATTTCAAATATCAAACGGAGGAATAACAAATGTCTGATGGACCACTAAAACCTTTGATAAATAGCATCTTAAAAGCTTATGGATACCAAGATCAACTTGATGAAATTGATATTATAACTGCTTATGAAGAAATTGTCGGCATTTTGTGTAAAAAACACACAAAAAAATACAGTTTCAAAAAAAATGTATTTACTATTTGGATTGATTCTGCGTCTCTTAAACAAGAAATGATGTATAGAAAAAATGACTTAATGATGAAACTAAATCAAAAATTGGGAAGGTCAATTATTAATCAAATTGAAATAAAATAACTTGAGTCCGGTAAAAAAAATACAACTTAAAATAGGCAAATACACGCTTAAAAAAGAAAAGAAAAAGTTGCGTCGCCAATCATTATCAACCAATTTGGAAAAGGCTACAACTATAGGAATACTTTATAATGCAACTCAACGTGAAGATTGCGAAGTAGTTAAAAACTTGGTAATTGATTTAAGGCAGATGAAAAAAGATGTATTGGCTTTTGGTTTTGTTGATTTAAAAGACTATTCCGACAACTTTAAACCACATATTAATTATGCTTTTTTTTCCAACGGACAATTGACTAAAACATTTATTCCAAAAAGTATAGATTGTACCAATTTCATTGAAAAGCCATTTAGTTTATTGATTGACTTAAATATCAACAACGATTTTCCACTAGAGTATATTGCAAGTTTGTCAAAAGCCACATTTAAAGTAGGTTCAACAGGTAGTTATAGAAATGGAGACTATGAACTAACCATAAACATTGGGGAGAATAAAAACATTAAATTTTTGATTGAGCAAATCAAACATTTTTTAACGATGATAAAATTATAGTTGGTTTAAGGAAACAATTGAGTTTTCATTTCTATTGAATCAGACAAAACAATTTTTTTATTCAGAATCTTGAAACCTGTAAAAGGGTCGTTTTTATTTAAATATGGAGAATCTAAATCAGCCATATCAAAAAAAGAAGCGAATTGAGCAGCCATATACACACCTAGAGAAGATTCAGACATACAACCTATTAGTTTTAAATAATCTGTTGTATTGGAATTGATAAAGTCCAGCATTTTCTTTGCTTGAAAAAGCCCTCCACACTTCATGAGCTTTATATTTACGCCTGAGTAGGCTTCGTAATATTGCTTTAAATCGTTTGATGTGCAGATAGATTCATCTGCAACTATCGGTATTTGAGTTCTGGTTTTTAACCAAAAATGCTCGTCATGATTTTTGTCTTTTAAAGGTTGTTCAATAAGCAAACAATTGATTTTTTCTAATTTTTCGATGAGTTTAATAGCGTCTTCTTTATCTGTATAGCCTTGGTTTAAATCAACACAAAAGGGAAGGTGTGTATGTTTTCGAATGAATTGAACAAAATCAAAATCATCATCATTTCCGGTGAGTTTTAATTTAAGTGTATCAAAATTTGACGAAATTGATAATTTTTCATGCAGAAAAGAAGTGTCGCTTTTTGTAATCGTTAAAGTTAATTTCGGTTTTGATTGATTACACCCAAAAACATCACTTAATTTTATTTGATGATGATTTACATACCAATTAATGATTGCTGATTGTAATGCGGCTGAAGCAGAAGGATTTTCATCTGAAAAAGGAATTGATTTTTCACACTGAAAAAGAGTTAAGGATAAGCATTCTTGAATTTCTTTGTACTTACTGTTTATCCATGTTTTAACTGAATCTTGTGTTTCTTTTCTGTAGGGTGGAAGAGAGGCTTCTCCAATTCCAACAGAACCTTTATGTTCAATTTTAACAAAAACCAACGGTGTCCCGTTTCTGGTTCCATGAGCCAGTACAAACGGACGATTAAACTCCAAGAAAAAATTTTGAGTAGTAAGTTTCAATTTTTTTACTTTATGCTCTAAAAGTAAGATAAAAAGAAATTATTCAAACTCGATTATCAAATCATTTTGTTCAACCATTGTACCCTCTTTCAACTCCACTTTTTTAATTTTTCCTTCAAAAGGAGCAGTAACTGTGGATTCCATTTTCATAGCCTCGAGAGCAAACAAAGGTGTGTCTTTCTCAACTGTATCACCTTCTAAAACATTAACTTTCACGAGTTTTCCTTGTAGAGGAGCTCCTATTTCTTTGTTTGAGCCTGCTTTTTTATGGATGGCTTTATTGGATTGGATTTTATTATCTTTAATCTTAACAGCTCGAGTTTGTCCGTTAAGGTTAAAGAATACAGTTCTTATGGCTTCATTATCCGGTTTTGTGGTGTATAAATATTCAATTATAACAGTTTTCCCGGACTCAAACATGATGCTTATTTCTTCTTGAGATTTTAGTCCGAAAAAGAAAGCTTTTGTTGGTATATAAGAAACATCACCGTATTTTTGATAGTGGTTGAAATATTCTTCAAAAACCTTTGGATAAAACTTGTAGGATAGGAAATCTAAGAAATGGCAATGTTTATTGAATTTTTTTTGAAATTCTACAAATTCATAATCAAAATCAACAGGTGTTAGGTGTGCATTAGGTAAATCAGTATAAGCCGGAATATTTTTTAGAATAATTTGTTGAAGTTTTTCCGGAAATCCGCCTGTTGGTTGTCCCAAGTCACCTTTAAAAAAACTAATTACAGACTCTGGAAAAGAGAGAGATTCACCATTTTCCATAATATCTTCTTCTGTCAGATTGTTTGAGGTCATAAATAGAGCCATATCTCCAACTACTTTTGAGGAAGGGGTAACTTTTACAATATCACCGAACATTTTGTTCACTACTTTGTAGTTGTCTTTAATGGTCTCAAATTTATCTTCCAAGCCGAGTCCTCTTGCTTGTGGACGAAGATTTGAATATTGTCCGCCTGGAATTTCATGGTCAAAGATTTGTGCCGTAGATGCTTTTAAGCCGGATTCAAAGGGGTAATAAATTTCTCTTACATTTTCCCAATAATTTGAATATTCGTTCAGTTTGTTTAGATTGATTTCTTCCGACCTAGGGTGATTTTTAAACATAGCAACCAATGAGTTAAAATTGGGTTGTGATGTTAAACCACTCATAGAACTTAATGCAACATCAATAATATCAACTCCGGCATCAACAGCTTGCAAGTATGTTGCCACTTGTAAACCAGAAGTATCATGAGTATGCAAATGAATTGGTATATCAATTGATTTTTTTAGTTCGTTAATCAATACTGATGCAGAATAAGGTTTTAATAAACCTGCCATGTCTTTAATTCCTAAAATATGAGCCCCAGCATCTTCTAAACGTTTTGCAAAGTCAACATAATATTGCAGCGTATATTTTTTTTGTTCGGGATCTAAAATATCTCCTGTGTAACAAACGCAAGCTTCCGCAATGCCACCGGTTCTTTCATTTACTGCTTTTATGCTTGTTGTCATTGATTCAAACCAGTTGAGTGAGTCAAAAATTCTAAACACATCCATTCCGTTTTTCCATGACTCTTCTATAAATTTCTCTACTAAATTATTTGGATAAGCAGCATATCCAACTGCATTTGAACCTCTTATAAGCATTTGTGTTAAAATGTTTGGCATTGCAGCCCGTAGCATTTTTAATCTTTCCCAAGGACATTCGTGTAAAAATCGCATGGTTACATCAAAAGTGGCACCTCCCCACATTTCAACAGAGAACAGTTGAGGGAAGGATTTAGCAAAGCCTTCTGCAACCTGCATCATATCAATAGTTCTAACACGAGTTGCTAATAGCGATTGATGTGCATCTCTAAAAGTAGTATCGGTATATTTGATTTGTTTGTCATTTTTTAAATGTTCAATAAATTTATATCTTCCCAATTCGTTGAGCATATCTTTGCTGCCTTTGGGATATGGGGCGTATTTGTCAAAAGATGGAATAACAGGTTCAACAAATATTTTATTTTGGTCAACTTGTTTAACATCACTATTTCCATTAACAATTATGTTTCCTAAGTAATTCAAACTGTTAGTTGCTCTGTCTAATTTTCGTTTAAATTGAAAAAGTTCAGGGTGATTTTCAATGAATTTTACGGTTACGTTTCCTTCTGTAAACTCTGGATGAGTAATAACATTCTCCAAAAAAGCAATGTTCGTTTTAACCCCTCTGATTCTAAATTCTTTTAAAGCACGTTCCAGCCTTTGGCATGTTCCTTTTAATGTTCTTCCGGAGGCAGAAACCTTTACCAACATAGAGTCAAAAAATGGTGAAATTTTTGAACCGGTATATAAACTACCTGCGTCTAATCTAATTCCATATCCTGCTGCACTTCGTTGAGCCACAATGGTACCGTAATCGGGAGTAAATCCATTTTCAGGGTCTTCTGTAGTTATTCTACACTGAATTGCGAATCCGTTACACTTAACATCAGACTGACTGGTTAAAAATATTTGAGGGTCAGATAATTTATATCCTCTTGCAATTTGAATTTGCGAACGTACAATATCAATACCTGTAATTTCTTCTGTAATGGTGTGTTCAACTTGAATTCGTGGGTTTACTTCAATAAAATAGATGTTTTCTTCTGCATCTACTAAAAATTCAACAGTACCAACGTTGTTGTAATTTACTGATTTACAAATGTCAATGGCATATTTATAAATTTGTTGTTTGGTTGGTTCGGATAAATTTTTACATGGAGCAACTTCAACAACCTTTTGAAACCTACGTTGAACCGAGCAATCTCTTTCAAACAGATGTACCATGTTTCCGTACTCATCAGCCATGATTTGAACCTCAATGTGTTTAGGATTGTCAATAAACTTTTCAAGAAAAATGGTATCATTTCCAAATGCTTTTCCGGCTTCGTTTTTTGCTTCAATATATGACTTCTTCATTTGGTCGTCGTTCCAAACAACCCTCATTCCACGACCGCCACCACCAGCGGCAGCTTTTAACATAATAGGATAACCAATTTTTTGTGCTTCACTAACCACTAAATTTAAATCTGAAAAATTGATTTCACTACCTTCAATAACTGGTACATTTACTTTTTTGGCAATCAACTTTGCCGCAATTTTATCCCCCAACTGTTCCATCACTTCGGGTGCTGGACCTACAAATATGATTCCTTCCTCTCGACATCTTCTCGCAAACTGAACATTTTCAGACAAAAATCCATATCCGGGATGGATAGCATTTGCTTCAATTTTCTTAGCCAAATTGATTATCTCTTCTATATCTAAATAGGGTTTTAACGGTTCTTCAGCATTACCAATCTGATAGGATTCATCAGCTTTGTAGCGATGTAGTGAATAACGATCTTCATGCGTGTAAATGGCTACTGTTCTAATATACAGTTCTGTAGCAGCTCTAAAAATTCGGATTGCAATTTCACCACGGTTGGCAACTAATAATTTGGTTATTTTTTTTGAATTCATCGATTTTTGATTGTTTTTCTTGTTTTTAGCAAAATTTTGTACGAAAATAACAAGAAGTTTACAGATTTAAATTGTTGTTAAAAAAGTTATAATAATTATCCTATATTGTTGATAATTAATATGATGAAAATCATAAAATCTCACAAATTAAAGTTTTATGAAATAAAAAAGCTTCATTAATTAAATGAAGCTTTAATTTGTAGCGAGGACGAGAGTTGAACTCGTGACCTTCGGGTTATGAATCCGACGCTCTAACCAACTGAGCTACCTCGCCAAAACGGGTTGCAAATATAGTAGTTTTGTAATGTTTACCACAGATAATTGTAATTTTTTTTAAAGTGTTGATAAAAACAAGATAAAATCCTATCTTGCACGTCGTAAAAAAAGATATGTCAGATAAAGTAATATATCAATTGGAATTTGTTGTAAAAGCATCGCCATCTTTGCTTTATAGCTACATTTCAACCCCTAGTGGGTTAGGGCAGTGGTTTGCAGATAATGTGAATTCTAGAGATGAAAAATTTACATTTTTTTGGGAAAATTCCAAAGAAAATGCAACTTTAATCGGAAAAAAAATAAATCAATTTGTGAAATTCAAGTGGGAAAATGACGAAGAAAGTGATACCTATTTTGAGTTTAAGATTCAAATTGATGATTTAACCAAAGATGTAGCGTTGATTGTTACGGATTTTGCTGAAGAAGATGAGCTAGAAGAAGCAAAATTATTATGGGAAGCCCAATTAGACAAGCTTCATTCTATTATCGGTTAAAGTTTTTGTTCCTCAATCATTAAAACAATTCTTTCTATCATTTCATCTTCCTCGTTTTCTTTTGGATTATAGCGAGTTTTCAAGTCTCCATCATAGAATTTTGCTATACCTTGATAAATAAATGCTTTAAAACCACCTCTAATTTCTTTAATAATATCATAAGTTGATTCACCTGTTTCTCTATCAATTAATTTAACCAATACACGTCCTTGTGTAACCGTCATGGTTTTTATTACATCAGCAAATTCTTCTTTTAGTTCTTTTTCTCGTTGTTTTAAAAGCAGTCTTTTTTTTCGGTTTGAACCAACTTTACTGATTTCTTCATTATATTCTGCAAATTTTTTGGAAGCCATCTTAGCATAAGGATATACTTTTGTTACATGAAAACGCAATCGTCTGAATTGTTTGTCTTTTTCAGCATCTCCATATAGTTTTTCACCCACAATTCTCACTGTCGGCAAATTGTATAAGTAATTTGTATCTCCATCTATAACAACCATTTGCATCACTTTTCCATTCGGAAAACGTTGCATAATAATTTGAAAGGTAGATGAATCAACAGGGATTAATGAATCATTTGTGTTTTGACTATTAAATTCTGAAAGAATAAATAAGAATGAAAAAAGAAATACAATTCTCATCGGATAAAATTAGAATTTTACATTCAAAGTTAAGCGATAAACAATTTAATATGTACTTAAAACATTCAGAATTAGCAGAATTTTTAGAAATTAAACATGATCAATACAACAGAAAGTCCTTTATTGAATCAGACCCTATTTCTATTCCTCACCGATATTCAAAACTACAAGATATAGAAATATCAGGATTTCTGACTTCTACAATTGCATGGGGAAAAAGATCAACTATTATAAAAAATGCATTATTACTAATGGAATTAATGGATAATGAACCCTTTGATTTTATAAAAAATTGTACGGATTCTGACTTGAAAAAAATGGTAAATTTTAAACACAGAACGTTTAACTCAACCGACCTGGAATGGTTTATTAAATCGTTGAAAAATATTTATACTGATAATTTAAGTATGGAAATTTTATTCATTGATAATCAGTTAAATATTAAAAATGGAATTGTGAATTTTAGAGAAATATTTTTTGAAATACAACACCCAAAACGAACCCATAAACACGTTTCTGATCCATTAAAAAATTCTGCATCAAAACGACTCAATATGTTTTTGCGATGGATGGTTAGAAAAGACAATAGAGGTGTAGATTTTGGATTGTGGAACGCCATAAACCAATCTATTTTAATGTGTCCGTTAGATGTTCATTCAGGAACTGTTGCAAGAAAATTAGGCTTATTGACAAGAAAACAAAACGATTGGACAGCAGTTGAGGAATTGACTCATAATTTAAGAAAATTTGATGCAACTGACCCTGTTAAATATGACTTTTCACTGTTTGGTTTGGGAGTGTTTGAAAAGTTTTAATTTTTTTATTCAATCCGATTTAAGATTAACAATTTTTAACAAAGAAAATCCGCTAAAGGCTTTGATTTAATATAGCTTAGGGTAATTTTGAAACGAAAATTTTAAGAAATGGAAACTACAAATTTTAACACCCCTACAACAACTCAACAAGGAACTTCTAATGTTGATATCAGGGCATTAAATGAAAAAATACAACAAGAGAGCTCTTTTGTAGAGCTGCTTACCATGGAAATGGATAAGGTAATTATCGGACAAAAACACATGACAGAACGATTGTTGATTGGATTATTGTCAAACGGTCATATTTTATTGGAAGGTGTTCCTGGTTTGGCAAAAACATTAGCAATTAATACACTGGCAAAAGCAATAGATGCAAAATTCAGCAGAATTCAATTTACACCAGACTTATTACCTGCTGACGTAGTTGGAACTATGATTTACAATCAAAAACAAGAAGCATTTACAGTAAAAAAAGGACCTATTTTTGCCAACTTTATTTTGGCTGATGAAATAAACAGAGCCCCGGCAAAAGTTCAAAGTGCTTTGTTGGAAGCCATGCAGGAAAGACAAATCACTATTGGTGAAGAAACCTTCAAACTAGCTGAACCATTTTTAGTATTAGCAACTCAAAACCCTGTTGAGCAGGAAGGAACTTATCCGTTACCAGAAGCACAAGTTGACCGTTTTATGCTTAAAGTGGTGTTGAATTATCCTAAAAAAGAAGATGAAAAATTAATCATTCGACACAACATTTCTAAAGCAGGATTTCCTACTGTAAATTGTGTTTTGAAACCAGAAGATATTTTAAAAGCCAGAAATGTGGTTAAAGAAGTATATATGGATGAAAAAATTGAGCAATATATCGTTGATATTGTTGATGCAACCCGAAATCCTGAAAATTACAAAATGAGTGAATTTAAGAACTTAATCAGTTTTGGAGGTTCACCTCGAGCAAGTATTAACTTGGCATTGGCTGCAAAAGCGTATGCGTTCATAAAACGAAGAGGATACGTAATTCCCGAAGATGTGCGTGCTGTTTGTCATGATGTGTTGCGGCACCGAATAGGTCTTAGCTACGAAGCTGAGGCAGAAAATATAACATCGGAACAAATAATAAACGGAATACTTAATAATGTTGAAATTCCATAGTTTGTTGTTTCATATTTTTAGCCATGACCAAAAGCAACAATACATCTGAGCTTTTAAAAAAAGTTAGAAAGATTGAAATTAAAACCAGAGGATTAAGCAATCAAATCTTTTCTGGTGAATACCATTCAGCTTTCAAGGGCAGAGGTATGGCTTTTAGTGAAGTTAGAGAATATCAACACGGCGATGAAATCAGAACCATAGATTGGAATGTAACCGCACGGTTTAACCACCCTTATGTAAAAGTCTTTGAAGAAGAGAGGGAAATGACAGTTATGTTGCTTGTTGACATAAGCGGATCAAAGGAATTTGGAACTCAACTCAAAAGTAAAAGTGAATTAACAACTGAAATTTGTGCGGTATTGGCATTTTCTGCAATTCAAAATAACGACAAAGTGGGAGTTATTTTCTTTTCTGATACCATAGAAAAATTCATTCCACCTAAAAAGGGAAAAAGCCACATTTTAATGATTATTCGTGATTTGTTAGAATTTGAACCAACAAGCAAAGGTACTGCTATTGCACTAGCGGTAAAGTATTTGACAAATGTTATCAAAAGGAGAAGCACCGCTTTTTTAATTTCTGATTTTGTAGATGATAAAAACTTTGAAGAACCGCTCAAAATAGCAAATAAAAAACATGATTTAATAGCTTTGCATATCTACGATAAAGCAGAAGAAGAATTACCAAACTTAGGTTTAGTACCATTTTTAGACGCAGAAACTAGTAAAATTAAATGGATTAATTCTTCTGACAAGGCTATCCGACAAGAATATAAAATAGAATCCTTAAAAAGAAAAGCCAAGCTGAAAAATATATTTCAAAAATCAGGTGTAGATAATACCGAGATTAGAACTGATGAAAACTACGTGAAACCATTGATGAATTTATTTAAACGAAGAGGATAGTGCAAAAATACATTTACATATTTTTCTTGTTGTTTCTAATACAGTTAACATCTTTTGCTCAAAGTGTCATAGTTTCTGCTCAACCCGACACAAACAAAATATTGATTGGGGAGCAAATTCAAGTTAAATTGAATGTTCAATATAGGGTTGACAACGGAAAACAACTTCAAATTCAATTTCCAAACCTTGCTGACACCCTCATAGAAAAAGTTGAAATTGTAAGTAAATCTACAATAGATACGGTAATTCCTGATAAAGCTGATCCTTACTTTTTCATTCAAGAACAAATTATTTCAATAACTTCTTTCGATTCAGGCATATATTCAATACCTCCTTTTCAATTTATAGTTAATTCTGATACTTTAACAACAAATTCGTTTCTAGTTGAAGTTAACACATTGGAAGTAGATACAACAAAAGCTATTTTTGATATTAAAGCACCAATTTCAGAACCTTTTTCACTTTTAGATTGGATCAAAGAAAATTGGTGGTGGCTGGTTGCGATTCTAGTTCTGGGAGTTTTAATTTACATTGCTGTTCGATATTTTAAAAATAGAAAATTGGTAAAAGTTCCTGAAAAACTTGCACCTGAAATCCCTTATCACATCATTGCTTTACAAAAACTTGAACAGTTGAAAAGCGAACAACTTTGGCAAAACGGAAAAACTAAACAATATCACTCCATAATCTCGGAAGTAATAAGAGAATATTTAGAAAGAAGATATCAAATCAATGCACTTGAAGAGACTACTCATGAAATTATGCATCGATTAAGGCTTCAAACAATTCCTGCCGAACAGATGAATAAACTGAATCAGTTGCTAACATTAGCTGACTTGGTTAAGTTCGCGAAAGAACAACCTTTACCACACGAAAATGAACAAAGTTTAACCCATGCAATCTCTTTTATTGAAACTACAAAAATTGTAATGAATTCAGCTAACAATGCTTAACTATTGGAATTCCATATCATTTGCAAATCCAGAATATTTTTGGCTTTTTGTAATTATTCCAATTTTGGTGATTTGGTATGTATTTCGATTAAACAAACGTCAAGGCTCATTTAAAATATCAACAACATCAAACTTAAACCAGTCGTATTTCTCACATTTTCGGCATTCTGTTTTTCTGTTTCGACTTTTAGGGCTGAGTGCACTGATTTTAGCAATTGCACGCCCACAAAGTTCACTAAGTTGGCAAAACGTAACTACTGAAGGAATAGATATCATCATCTCAATGGATATTTCTGGAAGTATGTTGGCTGAAGATTTTAAGCCCAATAGGTTAGAAGCATCAAAAGAAGTTGCTATGAAATTTATTTCAGAAAGACCTTATGACAGGATAGGTTTGGTTACATACGCAGGAGAGAGTTTCACTCAATGTCCATTAACTACAGATCACGATGTGCTTTTAAATTTATTTAAAGACATTAAAAACGGTATGTTAGTAGATGGAACAGCAATTGGTATGGGCTTAGCAACTGCTGTAAACCGACTCAAAGACAGTGAAGCCAAAAGCAAAGTGGTAATTCTGTTGACAGACGGAGTAAACAATTCAGGTTCAATACCACCTATCACTGCAGCTGAAATTGCCAGAGAATTTAACATAAGGGTTTATACTGTTGGAGTGGGTAGTAACGGAACTGCTCCAACACCTTTTCAAGACCAATACGGTAGAACAGTATATCAAGATGTTCCTGTGCGGATAGATGAAAAAACCATGAGTGAAATAGCTAAAATAGCTGATGGCAAATATTTTAGAGCTACCAATAAAGACAAATTAGAATCTATTTACAAAGAAATAGACCAATTGGAAAAATCAAAAATTAACGTAACCGATTATCGTAAAAAATCTGAGCATTTTTTACCCTTTGCAATTGCATCAGCATTGTTTTTGTTGATTGAATTTATTTTAAAAAATATAGTATTTAAAAGTGTTGTATAGATTTGAACATAGTATTTTTTTATGGGCGTTACCGGTAATTGTGTTGCTACTCACCCTAATTTTCATATACATACAATGGTGGAAGAAAAAGCAGTTAAAGCAATTGTCAGGGAAATCGGTAATAAAGCGACTAATGCCAAATGTATCTTTTAAAGCATCTGTTTATAAGTTTGTTTTATTTTCGTTGGCTTTTGTTTTTCTTGTCATAGGAATAGCTAATCTACAATATGGGACAAAGCTTGAAGAAGTGAAAAAAGAAGGAGTAGATTTGGTAATTGCACTCGATGTGAGCAACAGCATGCTTGCTGAAGACTTAGCCCCAAATCGAATAGAAAGAGCCAAAAGAGCCATCTATCAATTGTTGGAAAAATTACAAAACGATAGAGTAGGCATAGTGATTTTTGCTGGTGAAGCTTATGTTCAATTGCCTATCACAACTGATTATTCTTCAGGAAAATTATTTTTAGAAACAATAGGTACAGATATAATACCCACCCAAGGTACTGCTATTGGTGCTGCTGTTGGACTTGCCCTTGAATCATTTAACTATGAAACACCAACCAGCAAAGCAATAATAGTTATAACTGACGGAGAAAATCACGAAGATAATGCATTGGATGCAGTTCAAGAAGCAGTTGATAGAGGAGTTTCAGTGCATACAATAGGTATGGGTTCCGAACAAGGAGCACCACTTCCAATATATCAACACGGTAAACAAGTTGGATTTAGAACTGATAATTCCAATAATACCATAATTTCAAAACTTGATGAAACTATGCTGAAAAAAATTGCAGCAGCCGGAAATGGATCGTATGTAAGAGCAACTAATGCTAATGCCGGTTTATCAATAATAATGCAAGAAATTAGCAGCATGAAGAAAACAGAATTTGATAGTAAAGTATATAAAAACTACGAAAGTAGATTTCAGCCATTTTTGTTGATTGCATTAATTTTATTGATTATAGAATTTTTAATATCAACCAGAAGAACTGGAAAACTGGACAAAATAAATTTGTTTGAAGTGAAAAAATAATGAAGGGACTATTTTTTATAGGGTTATTTATAGTGTCATTTCTGAATGTATTCAGTCAGGAAGAGAGAAGTTTTATACGCAAAGGCAACTCCCTTTACGAAAAAGAAAAATATTCAGAATCAGAACAACTATATCAGAAAGCATTAGAAATTAACAACAAATCACTAAAAGCAGAATACAATCTAGGGAATGCACTGTATAAACAAAATAAATTTGCAGAGTCAGCATCTTTCTACCAAAAAGTAGCTGAAACTTCTAACGATAAAACTGTCAAGTCAAATGCTTACCACAACTTAGGAAATTCATTGTTGCAGTCATCAAAGTATCAAGAAAGTATAAACGCATACAAACAATCTTTGAAAATAAATCCAAAAGACGAAGAAACACGATATAATTTAGCATACGCCCAAAAGAAACTTCAGGAGCAACAAAACCAACAAAATAAAGATAAAAATCAGGATAAAAAGGACGATAAGCAGAATAAAGAAAAAGATAAAAATCAAGATAAGAAAGAGGAGAATGATAAGAATAAGGACAATAAAGACAAGAGTGAAGATAAAAAAGAAGGAGAACAACAAAACGAGCAACCTAAACCTAATCAGCTTTCAAAAGAACAAGCTCAGCAAATGCTTGATGCGTTGAATAATCAAGAGAAAAAAGTTCAGGATAAAATGAAAAAGAAAGGAGAAGCACAGAAAAAAACTATTGAAAAAGACTGGTAATTCATGAAGCTAATCAGAAGATATATATTGATTTTATTGGGAATGATTTCCCTTACAAATAGTTTTTCTCAAAACGTAAAATTTGTGGCTCAAACCAGCCATACAGAGGTGGTTACAGGAGATAGGTTTCAGATTCAATTTTCTGCAAATGCAAGCATTTCCAATTTTAAAGCTCCAGATTTGTCTGATTTTAGAGTACTGTCCGGTCCGAATCAATCCCAAAGCATGTCTTATGTTAACGGAAACATGACTTCCTCAACATCATTCAGTTATATATTGATGGCAGTGAAAGAGGGAACATTTACCATAAAACCCGCTTTTGCAGCATTTGAAGGAGAAGCATTTAAAACTAACACACTCACTATAGTTGTTGGAAAAGGAGTTAATGTTCAGCAACAACAACAACAGCAACAGCAACAAAACAACGATGAGTCGGTAAACATTTCCAAAGCTGACGCGTCAAAAGATTTATTCATTAAATCAAGTGTTAGTAAATCAAAAGTATATCAAGGAGAACATTTGATAGCTACATATAAACTTTACACAAAAGTGAATATTGTTGCAAATGAATTAGTTAAGAATGCTGACTTAAACGGATTCTGGAGTCAAGAAATAGATTTAGGACAGGCAGAATGGAGCCAAGAAGTTTTTGGCGGATTCAGGTGGAATGTTGCAACAATACGAAAAATAGTATTGTTTCCTCAACGTTCAGGAACATTAACTATTGACCCTCTGGAAATGAAATTTGTTGTTCAACGAAGAGTTACAGGAGGTAATTCGGTATTTGACCAATTTTTTGGAAGGGTTGAAAATGTAGAATACAACCTTAAAAGTGAACCAATAAAAATAACTGCTTTACCGTTGCCCGAAAACAAACCTGTAAGCTTCAATGGTGCTGTTGGGCAGTTTGAATTGTCATCATCTGTTTCCACGAATAAAGTAAAGGCAAATGAAGCTGTTAATCTAAAAATTAAGCTTTCCGGAAAAGGAAATTTACCTTTAATTGATAAATTTAAGTTAGAATTTCCGGAAGATTTTGAAACTTATGACCCAAAGATTTCAGACAATTTCAAAACATCATCAAATGGAGTTTCTGGAGCAAAAGAGTATGATTACTTATTAATACCTCGTCATGAAGGATCTTTTACATTAAACGGGCTAGAATTCAGTTATTTTGATATTAACACAAAATCGTATAAAACTTTAAAAACACCAAGCATTACGATTGAAGTAGAAAAAGGAACGGACAGCGGAGCAAATGTTACTTATTCAGGTGCAAACAAAGAAGATGTGCAGTTTTTAGGACAAGACATCAGGTATATTCAAGTGAACAATGTGAAGTTTGAAACACAAAAAGTAAGTTTTTACAACAGTTTTTGGTTTTATTTCTTATTAGCTTTGATGCCCATATTGTTTTTGGCTACGCTTATTTTTAGAAATAGAATACGAACAATTCAAGCCGATTTTGTTGGATTAAAAAGTAAAAAAGCCGGAAAAGTGGCTTCAAAACACTTGACTTTAGCTCAAAAAAGCTTAGAAAATAAACAATATCAGCAATTTTTTGAAGATATTTCAAAAGCGTTGTTTGGTTATTGCAGCGACAAGTTAAAAATTCCGGTATCAGAACTCACAAAAGAAAACATTGCCACAAAATTGGAAACAGCGAAGGTTTTAAAACCAACTATTTCAGAGTTAATTGCTACTTTAGAAATGTGTGAAATGGCTCGGTTTGCACCTGTTTCAGTTGCTGAACAAGTTGTCTTGGACAAATCCGAATCAATCATTAATCAAATTGAAAACGAATTTAGACTATGATAAAACAATTAAAAAATATTTTGATTTTAATCATAATTCCTGCCCAGTTGTTTGCCACTTCTATTATGAATCCAAATCCAATTTTTGATGAGGCAAATAAATTGTATGAAAAGGCTGACTATAAAGCCTCTATCGAAAAGTACAACGAACTACTTGTAAAATATCAATTTGTTTCTCCTGAATTGTATTATAATCTTGGAAATGCGTACTACAAAAACAATGAGATTGCAGCTGCAATTTTAAACTACAACAGGGCATTAAAAATAAAACCAGATTTTGAAGATGCTATTTTTAATTTAAAAATGGCTAACCAAAAAACCATAGATAAAATTGACCAAATGCCTGAATTATTTATAGATAGTGCATACAAAAACTTTGTTCGTTCAAAAAACTCTGAGGTGTGGGCATATTATGCTGTTGGGTTGGTTTTAGTGGCTTTAATTTCGATGATTTTTTATTTGTTGTCAGGAAATAGTATAATTAAAAAAACAGGCTTTTATGCCGGGATTTTCTTTTTATTACTCGGATTATCGAGTTGGTTCATGGCTTCGGAGAACAACAAATTAAATCAGCAATCCGGAGAAGCTATCGTATTTGCCAAATCGGTTTCGGTAGTTAGTGAGCCTAACAATAATTCAAAAAAACTTTTTACTCTTCATGAAGGTATAAAAGTTGAATTAATTGAAAAATACAACGATTGGGCTAAAATAAAATTAGCAAACGGACATATTGGGTGGATGCCTTACTCTAATTTACAAATTGTTTAATATTCATAGGCTCCGGCATCTGGGGGTGGAGGGTTTCTACTCACGCCATCTTTGTCAACCATCAAGCTGCTAACAGTTGCTGCTCCTCTTGCCGGTGAAATAGCAGACAAATGATAGTTGTGATTTACTTCATCTATAAAAAGAGAATTACCTGGATTTAACACTATATTAGAAAAATTTGCACCCCCTCCAAAGGTTGTTTTTATGACGCTGTATGAAACAGAATAATTAATTATACCAGGAGAAATGGCTTCTACATAAAATTCATTGTCTGTATTGCCGTGAATTATCGAATTATTGTATACCAAAGAGTCAATATTTCTTAGTTGAATAGCACCATTGATGTCTTGATAATAGTTTTGAGCATAAACAGCAGGCGTTTGCCTAACTCCGTCAGCCCAATAATTAGCAATGGTAGTGTGATTGAAAATATATTTACCTCCACCATTAACCATAAAGTTAAACTGTCCGCAATTAGTAATCAAACTGTTTTCCGATTCAATTTGAAAATTAGTGGCAAGCAAACCTATTGAGGAACAATTATGAATCTGTGAGTTTTTTAAAATCAATTGATTTGAACTAATCGGCGTATTTGGCTCAAAAGGCAAGGTTTCTGCTTGAATTCCGATATAGGCATTTTTAATTACAGCATAGTTAAAAATGTTGTTGGTACTACCTTCGTTTATCCAAATTCTGTCCCATTGACCGGGCACATCTTTGAAGGCAAAATCAAGTCGAGTACCTTGAAAAGTAACAGGTTCAGCTAATGTTCCATTCACATTTAAGTTACCACCTTTGTAAACCCAAATTCCCGATTTATTAAAAAGATGAACTTGAACTCCCGGGTCAATATTTAGAACATCAGCAGAATCAATAACTAAATAGCCATAAATCACATAAGGTTTATCGTTTATCCAAGTTTGATTAACGGGAGGCAAAGAACCATCGCAGTTTCCATCTAAACACGAATAATTTGGCAATCCGTTTGTTGGAAAAACCTTTGGAGTAAAATAATGTGCATTTTGTCCCCAAGCTACCAAGTGTACTTTTTGTTGATTGCCATTGGTAAGAAAAATCAAATCATTTTCAACTACAAAAGGGGAGAGACTGTTATTGGGATCAATGGTTACTTCAACAAAAATGAATAAACTGTCGTTGGCTTCAATTTGAACGTCGTGGTGTTCGTTACCTGAAATTCCATCTACATTAATTCTAAATTGTGAACTTAGCCCACCGGAAACACTAATACTTGAAATAGAAATAGTTTCATTGTTTTTGTTGTAAACAACAATTCTTCGAGTTGTTGAACCAATAGTTGCAAAAACAGTATCAACAATAAGTGTGTCCGTTGAAAAAGAAAGTTTTGCAGAACTATCGGTAATTATTTCATCTTTTCTGCACGAAACCCATGTCAGCAATGAAGACAAAAATATCAAAATGAAGACGTTTTTCATGGAAAAGTAATTGTACTTTAAATTTTTATGAAAATTATGAATAGACTTTGTCATTGAATTGATAATCATAAAGTTTTTTATAATATCCATTAAGTTTGAGTAAATCGTCATGATTACCACATTCAACAATTTCGCCCTTATCGACAACAATTATTTTTGTAGCTTTTTGGACGGTTGACAAACGATGTGCAACAATAATTGATGTTCTTTCTTTTGTCAATACTTCAATAGCGTGTTGAATCATCTTCTCTGATTCGCTGTCGATTGAAGAGGTTGCTTCATCTAAAATCAAAATTCTCGGTTGATGTACATACGCCCTGACAAATGAAATCAGTTGTCGTTGTCCTGCTGAGAGGAGAGTCCCTCTTTCTTTTACGTTAAATTGATATTGGCTCGGGAGTTTGCTGATAAACTCATGTGCTCCTACTTTTTTTGATGCTTCAATCACTTGTTGTTCAGTTATTTCGTTACTGTGTAACGTTATATTGTTATAAATGGTATCTGAAAACAGAAAAACATCTTGTAAAACAGAAGCAATGTATTTTCTTAGCTGTTCAAGTTGAATGTTTTTTATATTCACACCATCAATTGTAATTTCGCCTTTATTGATATCGTAATACCTACCAATTAGGTTAATAATTGACGATTTTCCGGCACCAGTCGCACCAACTAATGCCAGCGATTCTCCTTTATTGATTTTAAATGAAATATTTTTAAGAACCCATTCCTCATTGTTATAGGCAAACCATACATTTTTAAACTCTACATTTCCATTTAAATTTTTGCAATCTTGAGTTCCATCATCTGTTGTAGAGTCTTGAGTATCTAATAGCCTAAAAACCCTTTCAGAGCTAACCATTCCCATTTGAAGCGTATTAAACCTATCGGCTAATTGTCTTATTGGTCTATAAAGCATGTGAATAAACAATACAAATGAAAATAGGGTTCCGGGGGTGGTTTGAAATTTTGCTACTTCAATAAATCCATACCATACCAGTATTGAAATGGAGGCAGCTTGTAAAATGTCAACTACAGGAAAGAATACAGAATATGCAAAAACAGTTTTAATATGTGCATCGCGGTGTCTTCCGTTAATTTCATAAAACCTTTTTGCTTCCATTTCTTCACGGTTAAAGATTTGAACCACTGACATTCCTGTAACATGCTCTTGAACAAAGGTGTTTAGCTTTGAAACTTCTTCTCGTACTTCTTGAAAGGCTTTTTTTATTATTTGTTTAAAAACGGAGGTTGCCAAAAATAATAGCGGTATTGGAATTAAGGTGATTAAGGCTAAATCCCATTGTTTATAGAACATGTATCCGATAATAAATCCTATTTTTAAAATATCACTGATGATAATTAAAATTCCTTCAGAAAAAAGTTCTGCTATGGTTTCAATGTCAGAAACTGTTCTGGTAACCAGTTGTCCAATTGGAGTGTTGTCAAAATGTTTAAGTCGGAAATTCAATACATGTTTAAATACTTGATTTCTAAGGTCTTTTATTACTTTCTGACCGATAAGATTTCCAAAAAAACCGAATAAAAACTCAACAACCGATTCCAGCAGTAAAAATGCTATCAAAATTATTGTCATAAACAGTAATCCTTCAGCATCAAAGGATTTGATATGGCTGTCAACTGTTTTTTGAATTAAAACAGGGCGAACAAGTACCAAAACTGATAGTAATACACTCAACAATGCCGTAAAAATGAACATTTTGTTATACGGCTTTATATAAACCATAATCCGTTTGAACAACGGAAAATCAAAAGCTTCTCCAGTAGTGTATTTGCTCAATTTAAGATGTTTTCCGGGTAAGTAACTTTTGTTAAATATAATCCGTGTGCAGGCACGCTGGTTCCGGCTTCTGAGCGATTTTTTGAAGCAATTATTTGTTCAATATCAGAAGTGCTCTTTTTACCGGTTCCGACTTCAAGCATTGTTCCTACAATTGCTCGAACCATATTTCTTAAAAAACGATTTGCAGTAATTGTAAAAACAACTCTGTTTTCTTCTTTTTTCCAAGCTGCAAAGGTTATTGTGCACTCATTGTTAAGTGTATCTGTATTTGATTTACTGAAGCATGAAAAATCGTTTTGCTGAATGAGAATCATAGCAGCTCTATTCATTTCATCAATATCTAATGAAGATGGAAAAAAATAGGCAAACTCTGTTAAAAACGGCTCTTTATTTTGTGTAATCCAATATTCATAGGTTCTTGATGTTGCAGAAAAACGGGCATTTGACTCTCGTTTTACCTGAAAAACTTTTTTGCATGAAATATCAAAAGGTAAAATACAGTTGAGCTTGTATAAAAAAGATTCGGAGTCTAAAATTTCATTGCAATCAAAATGAGCAAAAAATGATTTTGCATGAACTCCGGTATCAGTTCGTCCACAGCCAATAGTTTGAGTTTCAGTTTTCAAGATTGTGCTTACAGCCTTGTTAAACACTTCTTGTACCGATTTTGCATTTTCTTGAATTTGCCAACCGTGAAAGTGGGTACCTTTATACTGTATTTCAATAAAATATCTATACATATTCTACACAAAACTAAGCATCAATTGTGAACGGTTATTTTTAAATATAAATTGAAAAAAATTGACAAACAAGTCCCAATAAATAACCCACATAAACTTGTAAAGAAGTGTGAGACCCTAACACCAATCTTGATGAAGCAACCATACCTGATATTAGAAATGAAGCAGCTATAATATTCAAAATATTGGTGTTCAGCAGAAATGAAACTGAGATTAATGCTCCTGTTAAGCCTCCCATTCCAATCATGTGGGCACTTATTTTCCAGCGAAAATTAATAATAAAAGCTAAAATTACTGAAACAGTAGCTCCCATCATAAAATGAAAAATTATAGGTGGAATGGGTGCTTTTTGCATCATATAAATGGTGAACAGATAAAAGAAAATTGTAAAACCATAAGGCAATACTCTTTCTTTGTTTGTTTTCATTTCAACCGACTGAATGATTCCTCTGTTTTGGAGTAATAAAGTAATTATTGAAGGAATGAAAAAAGTGCTAATGCCTACCAAAATTAAAATGGCTTTTTTAAGTTCAAAGGGTATAGCAAAATTGATGTACGAATTGGTGTTAAAAATGATAAACATTCCCAAAAAAGGAATTATTGAAGGATGAAAAAGATAGGATATAATTTTTGCTGTATTTTTCATGGGTTACAATTCTTTTCTCATTCGAGCTACAGGAATACCTAATTGTTCTCTATATTTTGCTACGGTTCTTCTAGCTATATTGTATCCTTTTGAGTTCAATATTTTAGAAAGTTTATCGTCTGTCAGTGGTCGTGATTTATCTTCTTCATCAATGGCATCTTTCAGAATTTTTTTAACCTCACGGCTAGATACCTCTTCACCGCTTTCGGTGCTAAGCGATTCGGAAAAAAATGTTTTTAGTAAAAAAGTACCATAAGGAGTTTGAACATACTTGCTGTTAACCACTCTGGAAACAGTAGAAATATCCATGTTAATTTCTTCGGCGATATCTTTTAATATCATGGGCGTGATGAGTGTTTCATCGCCTTCTAAAAAATATTTTTCTTGTCGTTTAACAATAGCTTCCATTGTTATCATAAGTGTATCTTGACGCTGTTTTATTGCATCAATAAACCATTTTGCTGAATCTAATTTTTGTTTGATAAACATGAGTGCATCTTTCTGTGATTTTCCGGAAGTGCTTTTTGATTCGCGATAGGTTTGTATCATGTTTTGGTACTCGTTACTAATTTTTAGTTCCGGTGCATTTCTGCTGTTGATTGAGAATTCAACTTTTTTATCTTCAACGATTAAAATAAAATCGGGAATAATGTGCTGAACAATTTTTGATGTTTCATTCATCGAACTTCCGGGTTTGGGATTTAGTTTTGTTATTTCTTCAATAACATCTTTTAAATCTTCATCGGAAATACTCAATTTTTCAGCAATTTTATCAAAATGTTTTTTGGATAATTCTTCAAAATAATTCTGAATAATTTCTTTGGCATTCAGCAGAACCAGTGAGTTTTCTTTTTTTCGTTTTAATTGTAGTAGTAAACATTCTTGAAGGGTTCTGGCTCCAACTCCAGCAGGGTCAAATTGCTGAATAACAGAGAGTATTTTTTTTAGATGTTCTTCTGTGGTATGGATATTTTGAGTGAAATCCAAATCATCAACTAATGAATTTAAATCGCGTCGTAAATATCCTGATTCATCTATGCTGCCAATCAAAAAGCTGGCAATTTGTTGATCTTCGTCATCAAAATCATACATCAACATCTGAGCATCAAGCAAGTCATGAAATGTATTTCCTCCGGAATAGGGCATTTGTTTGCTTTCATCGTCGTTGCTTGTGTTGTTTGCATTCAAACGATAAGAGGGAATTTCGTCGCCATTTACATAGTCGTCGAAATTAAAATCTTTTTCAGCATCAGATTTTTCTTCGTCGTTAAAATCTTCTTCGTTTGAAAACTCGTCAATTTCATTATTCTCATTTCCTTCTTCCAAAGCAGGATTCATTTCTATTTCTTCTTTGATGCGTTGTTCAAGGGCTATGGTGGGTAGTTGAAGAAGTTTCATCAATTGAATCTGTTGTGGAGATAATTTTTGATGAAGTTTTAGGCTGAGAGATTGTTTTAAAGACATAGGTTTAAAGTTTTGAATAATGTTTCAAAGTTAATTAAAATGAAAAAATTAAACTCGTGAATTGGCTGGTGTTAATAAAAATTAACTGTATTACATTTACTTCGGAGAATTGTAGAATCGGTCTTTTAGATTTTTGTCCAGATGAACATCAACATCGGTTTGATATTGCCAATTTTTTTTATCCAATTGATAGGCATCAAATCGGTTGAGCGAGGGTCCGTAGTATTCAAATATTCCTTCGAGGTTTGAAGCGGTTGGTACTAAGTAATCGAAAACAATTCGACTTTCTTTTTCGTGGTATTTTAATGACATTACTGCTGTTTCTGAATAAGTAAAAATCACTCTCTTTTTTGATTTTTTACCGTTTTTAAAAAGGGGAGAGGCGAATTTTATTTTTCCATTTGAGTCAATAGTCATTGCGTCAATCACTTTTTTATTGGTAAGGTTGTAGTCGCCGTCCCAGCCCAAAAGTGTATAGGTGTGTTCGTCTAATTTTTTATTGTAAATAATTTCATAATACAAAGCTCCAAACCAATTTTTATCGGTTAATGATTTTGATTCGGGGTTTTCGATTTCTGCTGATTTGTCAATTAGTTCAGTTACTTTATAAATGTCTTTATCCAATTTTAATTGAACAAAAGCAAAATATTCATAGGTTTGGTCGGAATAGGGTAAAGCCCAGTTGTATATTTTTACTTTATTGTTTGAAGAAAGAATACTGATTGCACGGATATTTTTAAAAGGATAATCGAACGATTCTTTTTTGGTTAATACTTCTTTTAGTAAAGTTTTGAATTTTTGATTGCTGATTTGTTTAGCCTCATCGTTTGTATTAGAAATAATTTCAATACTCAATTCGTTCAGCTCTTTTTCGTAATCTGCCAATGATTTTTCTTGCGACCAAGCAGTTGGTGCAACAAGAGTAAATATAAAAATCACTAAAAATTTGTACATAATTGTATTTGTGTTATAACGGAAAAAAGCCGCGTAACTAACACGGCTTTTTCCAACAAATAGTATTCCTTTTTTGAAATTATCCGTGTAATCTTTCTTTTTTAGCAAGTAATTCGTCTTCAGTTTCTCTGATATCTTCATCATCAACACAGCAGTCAACCGGACATACTGCAGCACATTGAGGTTCATCGTGAAAACCTTTACATTCAGTACACTTGTCAGAAACTATAAAATAATAGTCGTTGCTGATTGGTTCTTGAGATGCATCAGCATCAATAGTATTTCCTGTTCGTAATTGAAAACTGCCGCTAACGGTAGTTCCATCACTCATTCTCCATTCGCTTCCACCTTCGTATATTGCATTGTTTGGGCACTCAGGCTCACAAGCACCACAATTGATACAGTCGTCTGTTATTTTGATTGCCATTGTTTTTTAAGTTTAAATGTTATTAATTTTGCCGCAAATATATGAAATGTCTTTAGAAAATCGAATTAAATCATTCGCTACTCTTGGAAGTTTTTTAACACAGTTCGGTTTAAAACATAAACACGATGAGTTAACGCTTGTAAACAATCGCTTTTATGATGAGATGGAAAATGCCATTTCTAATTCAAAACAAAAAAACGGATGGTTTACTCAAGATAATTGTCTGTTAGCACTTTCTGCATGGGGGAATGCCTTGCAAAAAGAGAAGTTAGGAAAATGGACATCTCAATACACTTTCTCAAACCATACAAAAAAAAGAGTTGGAATTATAATGGCTGGAAATATTCCATTGGTGGGTTTACATGATTTCATTTCGGTATTAATTTCCGGACATTATGCTGTTGTAAAAACATCAAAAGACGATTCACTGCTGATTCGAAAAATTGCTGAAATACTTTGTTTTTTAGACCCTGAATACACAAAACAAATTTCCTTTGTGGATAAACTTGAAAACATAGATGCTGTAATTGCAACAGGTAGTAATAATTCAGCCCAATATTTTGAATATTATTTTGGGAAATACCCAAACATCATCCGAAGAAATAGAAACTCTGTAGCCATTATCACCGGTGGCGAAACTAAAAAAGAGTTGGAATTGTTGGGGACAGATATTTTTCAATACTTTGGTTTGGGGTGTAGAAATGTTTCAAAATTGTATGTGCCTGAAAATTATAAGTTTGATGCTTTTTTTGAAGCTGTTTATCCGTTTAACGATGTGATTAACAATAATAAATACGCCAATAATTACGATTACAACAGAGCGGTATTTTTACTCGGAAAACATAAAATGTTAGACAATAATTTTTTACTCCTAAAGGAAGATTCTCAAATAGCCACACCGGTTGCCGTATTGAATTTTGAATATTATTTCAATACTGAAAAATTACTCCATCAACTGGAAAGTCAAAATGATGAAATTCAGTGTGTTGTGAGCCATTTAAACAACAACACACACATAAAATTTGGATGTTCGCAATCTCCAGAGTTGTGGGACTACGCAGATAATCGAGACACCCTTCAATTTCTTTTAGAATTGCATTAAAATATTTTTTCTTTCTCTTAAAATTAAAGTTTCGTATTTTTATCGAATGCAAAACATTTTTTATCTTGTTTCTTTCTTGATAGGCTTTCCGGAAAATGTATGTTTAACTATTTATCGTTTTTCAAAAACAATTAGAACATGATAAATACTAAAATCACAAGTGTATTCTTTTTTGTATTGGTTTCATTAAGCAACGTTCTTTATGCAAACCAATCCGATATGGAGAGTGATTACAAACTTTACAAAATTGCAAAAAAGCTAAAATACCAAAAACCCGATTCTGCCATTTTGATTATCGACCAAATAATTCGTAACAACAATTTAAAAGATTCTGCCTTATATGATGTAATCGAATCTGCCGGAGATGCATATTGGCACAAAAGCGATTATACTCAATCTATTCAATATTATAAAAAAGCACACGAATTGGCTTTTAAGATTAACAACAAACCGCGTATTGCAAAAGGATACAGCAATTTAGGGTATTTATACAAAGAAATTGCCCAATACGACAAAGCTATTGAATATTTAAAAAAAGCTATGGAAATTGCTTTAGAAAACAATTTTAGCAACCATTATCTGATTACATCTACATATTTAGCAAATGTTTATGGTGAAATTAAACAATACGAATTAGCAAACAGAATTCTTAAAGATGCTCTAAACAAAGTATTGGCTATTCAAGACTCTTCTTCTGTTGCTGTAATTTTGAATAACTTAGGGAGTAATTATTTAAAATCCAATCAACTGGATACTGCTGAATATTATTATAAAAAAGCGTTGGAAATCGACCGACGAAACAACAATACAAAGGAAGTTGCTATTAATCAAATCAGTTTGGCAGAAATATATTACCGAAAGGGAAACTATAAAGAATCGTTACGTGCCGCATTTGAATCCGAACAAATCTTTCAAAATTATAAGGTGTCGGCTGAACTTTCGTCCAATCTTTTAATTATTGCAAAAGCTTATCTTGAACTGGGAAACCGAGAAAAAACTTTAAACTACATGAATGAAGCAGTATTGTTGACTGAAAAAGTTAACGCCTTAGGAGTTACCACTGCTACATACGGAGACATGAGTTTAATATACAGTAAATTAGGCATAATGGATAGTGCATTCAAATATTTGGAGTTGTATTCAGAGCTCAACGATTCTATTTTCAGATTAGAAGGCACTACCAAAATAGCCCAAATGGCTGCTCAAATTGATTTAAGCAAGAAGGAAAAAGAAATAGAGCTGTTGAGTGCAGAAAAAAAGATGCAACTCATGGAGTTGAAAAATCAAAGAAACAAACAATATTTTTTATATGGAGGAATATTGTTTTTATTGATTTTTGCAGGAGTTATGTACAATCGATTCAAAATAACTCAACAACAAAAAAGAATAATAGAAGTTCAAAAAGTGGAAACCGAAAAACAAAAACAAATTGTTGAGGAAAAAAACAAAGAAATTTCTGACTCGATTATCTATGCCAAACGCATACAAGAAGCCATACTTCCATCAAGATATTCGCTTACGGAACACCTCAAAAATGGATTTGTTCTTTATAAACCTAAAGATATAGTAAGCGGTGATTTTTATTGGTTGGAAAAATACAAGGAATCAATTTATTTTGCTGCTGCAGACTGCACCGGACATGGTGTTCCGGGAGCTATGGTTAGCGTGGTTTGTGCTAACGCATTGAGCAAAGCTCTTTTGGAAGAAAATCAAACAGAAACCGGCAAACTCCTAGACAGAACACGTGAGCTGGTTGTGGAACGCTTTACAAGAAATGATGAGAACGTCAAAGACGGTATGGATATATCCCTTTGTAGAATTACAAAAAACCGATTGCAGTGGAGTGGGGCAAATAATCCGCTTTGGATAATCCGAAAAGATTCCAACTCAGTTGAAGAAATTAAAGCAAATAAACAACCCGTCGGAAAGACTGATAATTTTAATCCTTTTGACACACATGAACTTGAACTAAATTCAGGCGACAGCATTTATATTTTTACCGACGGTTTTGCCGACCAATTTGGCGGAAACAATGGTAAAAAATTTATGTATAAGCAATTCAAAGAACTGCTTCTGTCTAACTCCCATTTAGAGATGAACGAACAAAAGGAGAAACTAAATCAATCTTTTATTGAATGGCAAGGCAAACAAGAGCAAGTGGACGACATTTGTGTGATTGGAGTAAGGGTTTAAGTTTTTTTCTTATTTTAGCATCGAAGCTTTTCGAATAAGTGAAAAATATCAGCAATACGTTTAGCGAAATGTTATCGCTCAGTGTAAAAAGCCGACCCGCAAATGGCACATTTGGTTTTTTCCGACCCTCAAGCCAAAGCTAAAAAAAACAAAAGAGCCATTTTTTGCCAACGCACAGACAGGATAACTAGACAATTATTCAAACATTTTTTATCTTGAAAAACGAGATATTAAAAAATAAAAACTAAATTTGTACTTGACATCTTTAGACAATAATGAACAGAATTAAAGAAGTACTTGAAGAAAAAGGAATTAAGCAAACTTGGTTAGCCGAACAGCTAGGCAAAAGCTACAATATGGTAAACGGTTATGTGCAAAATCGTCAACAACCTAGACTTGAAGTACTTTATGAAATAGCGAACATTCTTAATATTGATGTAAAAGAACTTTTAAAAACTAACGAAGAAGTATACAAGTGCAAGTAGTTATCGACATATTAGAAAATGAGTTAATCGAGAAGTATCCTGACATTCTCGGAATACTACTTCGTGACCAAACCTCTCAAAAAAATATTTTTTGGGCAACAGACAATTACGAACACTACGGAGATTCATACAGATTCAATTCCGAAATATTACCTGAATTAATCACGGGGGAAAAAGGCAATGTAATAATGCCTAGGGTTCATAAAGACAAAATTCTACAATTATCTCGCTCCAAAGAAATGGCAGAAGTTTTTACGCCTTCTTGGATATGTAACGCACAAAATAATTTAGTTGACAATTCTTGGTTTGGAAAAGTTAATGTTTTCAATAAAGAAATCTTGTTGAAGAATGGAACTAAATCTTGGGAAACAACAAAAGAAAAAATAGTTTTTCCAAAAGGCAAAACTTGGCAAGACTATGTTCGTGATACACGATTAGAAATTTCTTGCGGAGAGGCACCGTATCTTGTTAGCAGATACGACACGACAACAGGAGAGTTTATTCAAATTGAAAACAGAATTGGAATTTTAGACAGAAAGTTAAGAGTTGTTAATGAGAATTTGGACTCCATTAATGAATGGTTTGAAGCGGTTGAAACCGCATATAAAAGCACTTACGGCTTTGAATGGCAAGGAGATAGTTTGCTCTTGGCTCGTGAAGCATTGTTGATAACATTCATTGAAAACTTTACACACAAATTTGAAACTGAAACTCCACTTGATTACATACAAAATATTGCAGAAATCATTTCTTGGAATATTTGGCAAATGGACGGTCTGAAAGGTGTTATTCCGAATAGTTGTAAAGATGAAATTATCGACATTTCGGATTTTTTTGAAACTAAAACAGAAATAAAAAAATGCAAAGGTTGTGAAACTCAAAATATAAAGTCACACAATGGCATTTATTGCAACATTATGGATTGGGATATAGAAAAACCGATAAAATTTATATCTCTTTTAGAAAAGTAAACTATGCCAGAAACAAATAACATAAATGTAGATATACTTGATGAATTAATCATTGGAAGAGTAGAACCTCAAATCTATGCTTTTACAACCGAAACAATACCGAATTATCTAAAAGTTGGCGATACCTACCGACCAATTGAAATGCGATTGAATGAATGGCGTAAACACTTCCCTAACCTTGAAAAAAAGTTTGAAGATGTTGCAAAAGTTGATGACGAAACTTTTTTTAGAGATTATGCAGTTCATTTTTTTCTTGAAAACGAATTAAAAAGAAGTCGATTAAAGCCTAACGCTTTAAAAGGAATCCCATACTACTCAAATGAGTTTTTTGAAAACGCAACAGAGGAAGACCTGCAAGAAGCGATAGAAGACATAAAAAGCGGACATCAAAACAACGAATCAAAATATCAATATTATCGCTTTGACGAAAGTCATATTCCAATTACCCATACGTACACAAGAATAGAAGAATATCCACTAAGACCCAATCAACAAAAAACTGTAGATAATTTTCGAAAAGCTTTAAATAAAGGCAGAACAAATTTGCTGATGTATGCGGTAATGCGTTTTGGTAAATCATTTACCTCAATGTCTTGTGCTGTTGAAATGGGTGCTAATTTGGTAGTTGTTGTTTCTGCAAAAGCTGATGTTAAAGAAGAATGGAAAAGAACTGTTGAAAGCCATTTGAAATTTGACGGTTATTGTTTTTTAGACAGCACTTCTCTCTTAGCAAACGAAACTATTATAGCTGAAAAGCAAAAAGCGGAAGAAAAAATCGTTTTGTTTCTATCCTTACAAGACTTGCAAGGTGAAGAAATCAAAACCAAACACAAAGAAGTTTTTGAAAATCAAATTGACTTATTGCTAATTGATGAAACCCATTTTGGAGCAAGAGCAGCTGAGTATGGTAAAGTCTTAAAAGATGAAAATTTAAGTGCCAAAGAAATAAAAAGCGAGTTAAAGCTGAATGCCAATACTTTAGACGATATAGAAATTACCAATAAAGTTTTTAATGCGAAAATTCGCATTCATCTTTCTGGAACTCCTTATCGTATTTTGATGAATAGCGAGTTTACAAGTGATGACATTATTGCGTTCTATCAATTCACAAATATTGCAGAAGACCAAGAACAATGGGATTTAGAAAATCTAAATAAAGATGAAATCAAAGAATGGGATAATCCTTATTATGGCTTTCCTCAAATGATTCGTTTTGCATTTAATCCCAATGAATCCTCACGTAAAAAAATGGAAGAAATGAAAAAGAAAGGTGTAACCTATGCTTTTTCAGAACTTTTTAGACCACAATCAATCACTAAAGACACTGATACAAATCTTCATCAAAAGTTTATTCACGAAAAGGAAATTCTTGACTTACTAAAAGTCATTGACGGTTCAGAAACAGATGAAAATTTATTGAGTTTCTTAGATTACGACAAAATAAAAGAGGGCAAAATCTGCCGTCATATCGTTTGTGTTTTGCCTTACAGAGCATCTTGTGACGCATTGGAGGAATTAATCAAGAACAACAAGTTTAAACATCTTAGCAATTACGAAATCATAAATATCTCTGGAGTTGAGAACGAAAAAAACTTCAAAGACACACAAGCAGTTCAAGCCAAAATTAAAAAATGTGAAAGTGAGAATGTAAAAACAATCACATTGACAGTAAACAGAATGCTTACAGGTAGTACCGTTCCTGAATGGGACACTATGCTGTACCTAAAAGATACAGCTTCACCACAAGAATACGATCAGGCAATTTTTCGTTTACAAAATCAGTTCATAAAAATATTCAAAGAGCCGAATGGTGATGTGGTCAAATTCAATATGAAACCACAAACTTTGTTAGTTGATTTTAACCCAAACAGAATGTTCCAAATGCAGGAACATAAATCACAGATTTACAATGTAAATACTGAATCTAACGGAAACAGCAAGTTAGAGGACAGAATCCGAAAAGAACTTGAAATATCCCCTATAATTGTTTTGCATAACAATAAAATTGTACAGATAGAGCCATCTGATATTTTGGATGCTGTTCGTAAATATTCAAGTAGTAGAAGTGTATTTGATGAAGCTACAACTATTTCAATTGATTATTCTTTGTTGGATATTGAAGCCATCAAAGCTGAAATTGAAAGACAAGGAAAAATTGGTTCTCGTCAAGGATTAGAAATTCCACTAGCAAAAGGCGAAGGAGACGAAATTGATATAGATGATACTTCCGATAATGATGAGGACGAAAATGAAGAAAATGCAAAATCAAAAGATGATGAAGCAGTAAGTGATTACAAAGGTCAATTTGCTATGTATTATGCAAGGATTTTATTCTTTGCATTTTTGACAGATTCAAGAGTTAAATCTTTACAAGAAACCATTAACCACATCAAAGGGAATGCTGATAATTTGCGAATAGCTTCAAATTTGAGCCTTGAAATCACCATACTTGATTTGTTTCAAAAGCACATCAACCCATTTATTTTAAGCGAACTAGATTATAAAATTCACAACATTAATTCATTAGCCAACGATAAGGCAATTTCTCCAATAGAAAGAGCGAGTAATGCAATGAAAAAATTCGGTCGTCTTTCGGAATGGGAAGTAGTTACTCCTGAAAATGTAACCGATAGAATTCTTAATTCCTTACCCAATAATGCCATTTCTGACTCATCTTTAATCTTAGACATTGCTTCGAAACAAGGGGAATTTGTATATGCTGTGTATAGAAAATTCGGAAAGAAAATAGCAAGTAATTTTTATTCTATCCCTACATCTAAACTTACTTATGAGTTTACACGGAAAGTTTACAATCTTTTAGAATTAGATATCACCCTAGTCGAACAACATTTTACATCTTTAGATTTAATCAAAGAGAATGATTTGATAGAAGATGAAACCATTAAAATAAACAACAAGAAAATGAAATTTAATGTAATCGTTGGCAATCCACCTTATCAACAAAAAGAGGGCGGTGCTAACAGCAATACTGCTTTGCCAATTTATAACCTCTTTGTGAAAATCGCTAAAAAGCAAAATCCTGAATATATATCTTTAATTATGCCAACCAGATGGTATGCAGGAGGAAGGGGATTAGACGATTTTAGAGATGAAATGTTGAATGATGTTCATATTTCAGAATTGCACGATTTTCTTAATCCAGAATTACTTTTTCAAAACATTAATAATAGAGGTGGAATTTGTCATTTCTTATGGGAAAAGGAATATGATAATACAAAGAATTTGACAAAAGTCTTTACTTATAATGAGGACTTGACCCCTAGTGTTAAAAAAAGAAGTTTGAAAACCCAAAATTCGGATATACTAATCCGCCATAATATTGGTGTTTCAATAATCGACAAAGTGAACAAAAGCCAAAATTTTGAAACTTTATCAAAATATATTTCTGCTGCAAAAGCATTCGGTTTTAGAACATACTTTATAAAAGATGAAAAATTCCGGTCAAGTCCAAAGAATCTTAAAAAACCGATAATTTGTTATGGTAGAGCGAAATCAGTTGGGTATGTTGAAAAATCCGAAGTTTTATCTAATAAAAACTGGATTGATGTTTGGAAAGTTTATGTTCCAGAATCAAACAATATCGGCACCGAATTAAATGATGATAATCAAAATTCTTTTGTTGGAGAACCTGATACAGTTTGTACGGAAACCTATTTAGTAGTTGGAGCTGAATTATCCTTAGATAAAATATCAAGTAAAAATCTGTCAAATTATTTGCGAACAAGTTTCGCTAGGTTTATGCATAGCTTGGCAAAAATAAGTCAACACGGCACTTCTAAAACTTATCAATTTGTTCCACTTCAAAATTTTAAATCTGACTCTGACATTGACTGGAGTAAATCAATACAAGAGATTGACAAACAATTGTATTCAAAATACAAATTAACAGTTGAAGAAATTGAGTTTATAGAAAGTATGATAAAACCAATGGCTTAGTAAATTAAAGGAAAATGAATAATAATTTTAAAGCGTTTTAGATATGGCAGAAGAAGTAGTAGAAAACTGGACACACATTTTAATTAATGGAAAATCTAAAAAGCTTGAGGTTAAGGTTAAACCATCCGACTTTAATAAAGGAAGACTTGAAAATCTTTCTGAAATTCGACCTTTCAACAATAAGGATTCAGAAGGTAATGAAATTAAACCAACTGCTGAAATTGCAAATTTTGAAAAACGAAAATTTTACAAAGCATTTTTTCAAAAACCATTTAAGAATTTAGTACTTCTATCTGGAGCAGGGTCGTCTATGGATGTAGGCGGTAAATCAATGTATCAATTATGGATTATTGCAGAAAGAAAATTCCACTTTGAAGAAAAAGAGTCAAAAATTGAAAATAGCGATTTCAAAGATTTATGTTCTACAATAAATTTTGACTATGAATCGAAAAATCTTGAAGCCTTATTATCACATATTGAAGGAGTTATTAAGTTTTCAGGTGATACAGAAATAGAACTTAAAGAGAGTAAAAAAAATCTCTCTGAAATCAAAAAAATAATTTTTGAAACAATAAAAGAGGAATGCACAATTGATACGCCACCCAAAGAAGCATTTCCACATAAAGTATTACTTGAGAAAATATTACAACGTAAACAAACCAGTCCAAGAGTTAAGGTGTTTACCTTGAATTATGATTTACTTTTTGAAGATGCTGCTACAGAGGCAAATGCAATTGTTATTGATGGTTTTTCATATACTTTTCCGAGGACATTTAGCGGTAGATATTTTGATTACGATATTGTACAAAGAGAGGGAAGTAAACTAAAAGAGGAAGATAATTTCATACAGCGTGTTTTCCATTTGCACAAATTGCACGGTTCTATTAATTGGGAACGAAACAAAGAAAAAGGGAGTGTTGAAATTAAAGAATTTCCCAAAGAACCATTAATGGTTTACCCAAGAGAAGCCAAATATGAAGATTCTTATGAACAACCATTCTTTGAAATGATGGCACGCTTTCAAAGAAATCTAAGGCTAAATGATGACACTTTATTGGTTTGCTTAGGTTACAGTTTTAATGACAAACACATTAATGCAGCTATTGAAGAAGCATTTAATCAAAACCCAAGTTTTAGAATGGCAGTAATTGACCCATTTTTTGATAATCCAAATGGCTCGAAATTATTAATAGAACTTAAAAAAACAGCATTAGAATCTGAGAGAATTTTAATGGTTTCAGAAACATTCACAGACTTTGCTAGTCATTTTCCTGAAATACAAACTTATGATGACATAAAACAAGTAACCATAAATTCAAAAAATGACTAAAATCAGTCCTTTCAAGCACGAATATTTTCTTGGTTATATCAATCAGGTGCTACCGCAATTTGTAAAAGTTCATTTTCCATCTTCGGTATTGTTGAATGGTTTTACGCATTTTGGCAAAGAGTTTAACGGTGGCTTGGTGGGTAGTTTTGTGGTAATTGAAGGCGATAAGTATGGTTTTTTAGGAAGAATTACAGAATTATCATTACCCGAATCTGAAAGACTTTCTTTGAATGAGAAAGCATTTCAAACAAGTGATTTTCATCCCACAGGAAAAATTGAAATCCTTTTGTCTTTTGATTTATACAACCCTTTTGACGTAAAGAAAGGTTTAACAGCCTATCCTAACATTGGAGCAAAAGTATTTGTAAGTTCAGGAGAATTAGTACAGGAATATATGTCAAGATTTGGTGTGAGAAATGGTGAGGCAAGTAGAGAGCCAACCGAACTTGGCTGCTTAGTTTCAAGTCCAGAAACAAAAGTCAAAGTAAATTTACAGTCTATTTTTGGACGTCATTGTGCTGTTGTGGGTACAACAGGTGGAGGAAAAAGTTACACAGTAAGTAAGCTCATAGAATCCCTAATTGCTACCGATAACAAAGCTATTTTGATAGATGCAACTGGGGAGTATTCAAATTATGCTAATCCTGATGAATGTCTTGTGAGTACGTTAGGTATAGATTCTCATTTTCATTATACTAATCTTTCTGTTTCTGATTTATTTGTAATGTTTAGACCTTCAGGTCAAGTTCAACAACCTCTTTTACTCGAAGCAATAAACTCTTTGAAACTTGTTACAATTTTAGAGAGGGAAAAATCAAAATTCAATTTAACAACAATAGAGGGTTCTGAATCTGTTCTTTACAATTTTATTGGTAAAAATTCAGAAAGTCTATCTGTAGAAATTAAAGATGGGTGTCTTATAAAACAAGGAAAACCCACTAACCCCTTTAATCGCTTATGTTCAATGTATTCATCTGAACTAAATGATTTCAATAAAACAAACTTCAATATTAAAAATTTGACTAAACAAATAAATAACGAATGCTTTCAAATATGGGGAGATAAATGGGATAATAGTATTGACAAGAAAAATCAAGGGAACGCTTCAAGTTTAATATTAAGAATTTTTCAAGCCCTAAGTGAACCAGAATTTAAAAAAGTTTTCGGTTTTGATAATGTTGAGAGAAAAGACATTCTTCAAGAAATTCAAAACTTTATAAATCCAGAAAATAAACCCAATCTTTTAAGAATTGCATTTGATAAAGTTCCATATTCTTTTCAAATAAGGGAAATAGTCGCAAATGCTTTAGGTTCCTCTTTATTAAAATTGGCAAGAATTGGAACTTTTAATAGCAAAATAGACTTAAGAAACAAACCTTTAGTCTTGATGATTGATGAAGCACATCAATTTGTAAATAAGTCTGTTAAAGATGAGTACTTTGAAAGCACAAGATTAGACGCTTTCGATTCAATAGCCAAGGAATGTAGAAAACACGGATTGTTCCTTTGTATAGCAACGCAAATGCCTAGAGATATTCCAAGTGGAACACTAAGTCAAATGGGCACATTTATAGTTCATAGACTTATTAACCACAACGACAAAGAAGCAGTAAGTAATGCTTGTAGTTCAGCAAATAAAAACACATTGGATTTTTTACCGATTCTTGGAGAGGGCGAAGCTATTTTAACAGGTGTAGATTTTCCAATGCCAATCATAATGAAGTTTGACAAACCTACAATAGAACCAGATTCAAGTACACCGAAATTAAACTAATAAAGAATGACAGAAACTATGCCCACGCTAAAAGCCATACACATTTGCAATTCGCACCAGCCAACACACCGCCAAAAATTGCAAAAGAGTATGTCTTTGCCAACGCTGACCGACAAACAGGACGAAAAGAACACCGAAGCGATAACAGCGGTTTTGCAAAAGTGGCGGTACAGTGCTTCGTATGACAGTGAAGTAGTTAATCAAAATTTAGTGCTTCGATTGAAGTTTAGTGGTGAAAATCGCCACCTTCGCAAAGCCGCGGCCCGTTATGCACAAGCGTAGGGCGACAGTGCTACCATCAACGGACAGGACAAAAACCGAACTTCTTGCAATCACGAGAGCAATGTTTCTTAATAGCGACAAAGACCAAGCCCACCCACCACCCAAAGTTTTCAAAATGTTGAAAAGTTCTTCTAAAATTTCAAAGCAACTTTGATTTTTGTTTTGTAATTTTGACACGAATAGTCAAAATAAATTTATTCAAAATGGAAAGTTTGGGTGACACAATAAGAAAACTACGAGAAAGCAAGGAATTGCCCTTGCGAACAGTTTCTGCATTTCTTGACATTGACCAAGCTATTTTGAGCAAAATTGAACGTGGACAACGAAAAGCAACACGGGAACAAGTTGTAAAACTTGCCGAGTATTTTAAAGTAAAACAAAACGACTTGTTAGTGGCGTGGCTTTCTGACAAATTGGTTTACGAAGTGCAAAACGAAGATTTTGCATTGAAAGCATTGCAAGTTGCGGAAAAGAAAGTTAAAGTAAGACATAAATAAATGGCGATTGAGAAAAAAATAAGAAACTGTTTTGTGAGTTATCATCACGAAAATGACCAAAAATATTTGGCAAAACTTCGTAGTGTAATTACGAATATGAGGGTTGCTGACTATTCATTGAAAGACGACATCGGACATTTGACAGATGAAACCATATACAAAAAAGTTCGTGAAAAGATGCGAAACTGTTCTGTTACCGTTGTTCTTATTGGCTCACGAACAGGACACCGAAAATGGATTGATTGGGAAATTTGGGCTTCATTGCGAGGTTATACGCATCCTTATGACCCTTTAAAGTCGTTCAAACCTAACGGACTTTTGGCAATCTATTTGCCAACGTCTTCCCATTCCGTTCCCGACAGACTGCAAGATAATATTGACTCAAAATATGCAGTAAGTATGAAATGGGAAAACCTTGAACGTGATTTTGAAAGCAAGGTAAATTATGCCTATTGGAACAGAACAAATAATGCTTACAAAATTGATAATTCAAGGGAACGACAAGAAAGTAATTACAGTAATTTTTTAGGATTTAGAATTTAAAACTATGGCAAACAATATTCACAAAGTTTTCGTCAGTTATCATCACACACACCCTGACCAAACATACAGAAACCAATTTGAACAATTATTTGCTAATGCCTACGGCATTATGGTTAGTAAGTCAGTACAAATTGGTGACATTAACCCGAATATACAAACCGACACAATTCGTCAGAAAATTCGTGATGAATATTTGAGAGATTCAACTGTTACAGTCGTCCTCATTGGACAAGAAACGTGGCAAAGAAAGCACGTTGATTGGGAAATTAGTTCAAGTATTAGACATACACAGTACAATTCAAGGTCGGGACTATTAGGAATATTACTTCCCAATCACCCAAACTTTGGAAGTGATAAATATAATCCGCACATTATTCCACCGAGATTATACGATAATATCAAATGTGGATTTGCTCAATTATACGATTGGAATACAAATCCATACACAGTTCAACAATGGATACACAAGGCATTTGAGGACAGAAATAAAATAAATCCCGATAATTCGTATCCGCATTTTGTGAACAACCGCACAGGCAACCAATGGCAATAATTATGAAAGATACAGCAGCAACATACGATATATTTAGCATTTCTCTTGAAGCTCATCAACCTGCAATCACAATTACAAGTAATTGGTGGTTTGTTGGCGTTGTTGCCGTTCTGATAATTGTCTATTTTCTTCTTAAAAAGAGGTGTTCAAAATTAGCCAAGTGGCAAAGTTTGGAGGTTGAAATTTCGGGTACGCCCAAAATTACTTACAAAGTTGAACGTAATTATGAAAACCTTTACATCGCAAATCGTATTCATATTGAACTGACAACAAGAAAAGCGGCTATTCCGATTGATGAAAACCACGACAGTATTGAAGAAGTTTACAATTCTTGGTACAAGTTGTTTAACATCATCAGAGACGAAATAAAAACAGTTCCCGGAAAATATCTCAAAGACCACGACCCAACAGAGGCGTTGGTAGGATTAACACGCAAAATACTAAATGACGGGTTGCGACCGCATTTAACAGAACACCAAGCTAAGTTTCGGAAATGGCTTGATAATGCAAAGACAGAACATAAGTACAAAGACCTTTCACCGCAAGAGATACAAAAACAATATCCCGACTTTGAAAATCTTGTCAAATCAATGAAAGAGGTAAATACCGTTTTGGCAAATTATGCAAACGAATTGGATAAACTGATTAAAGGCAAAAAATGAAATAATGCTATTTGACGAATACACATATTTCAATCATAAGTTTCCCGAACCGCAGTATTTGGGTGCGAAGCACACGCATTTAGCGTGGATTAAAAAGTTTGTTCCCGACAATATCAATGTGGCTTTGGACGCTTTTGCAGGTTCTCAGTCGGTGGCGTTTTTGTTTAAGCAAATGGGGTTGCAAACCATTACTAACGATTTTTTGAATTTCAACAATCAAATTGGTTTGGCGTTGGTTGAAAACGGAAATGAAAAAATTACGAAAGAAGATTTAGAAATTTTGTTTCAACCTGCAAAAAATAAAAACGATTTTCAGCTAATGAAATCCGTTTTTACAAACGTATTTTTTGAAGAAAACGAAGCGGAATTTTTGGACAATTTTAGAGCCAATATTCCCTTGTTGAGTTCGCCACACAAACAAGCGTTGGCTTATTCAATCATTAACCGAAGTATGACACGAAAAGTTACAATGGGACATTTCGGACATACACAAGCGTTGAAATATGCAAGCAACCCCGAACGCATAAAACGCAACAGAAGTTTGATACGACCAATCAAAGAAATCTTTGAAGATTTATTGCCAAAATACAACGAGGCAATTTTTGACAACAAGCAAGAAAACAGAAGTTGCAATCAAAATATTTTGGACTTGTCGCCAACGCTTGAAAACGTTGATTTGGCTTACTTTGACCCGCCATATTGCGACAGCCACGCAGATTATCAAAGTTTCTATCATTTGTTAGAAACCTTTACGGAATATTGGCAAGACAAAGAATTTGTAAACGGGATTAAACGCTACGAGCCACAACGTTTCAGCGGTTTTGACAAAAAACGAGATGTAATTGAATCGTTTGAAAAACTGTTTGAGTATTCGCAAGAAATTCCGCATTGGCTCATCAGCTACAACGACAGAAGTTATCCGAGTGTAGAAGAATTATCAAAGATAATTTCCAAATACAGAAACGTAACCATTGAAGCAAAAGCATATCACAATGGCAGAGGCGGAAAAGGAAGCGTAGCAGGAAGCCACGAAGTTTTATTTGTGTGCAAACCAAAGAAGAAACATTTTATCACAACAACACAAGAAGAAGTCGTAAATGAAAGATTTTAATTATTGGAAGAAATTGCACGAAAGCGAACAACTTGATGAGTTTAGTTCGGACAACATTGGTTTGCTTTGGCTGAAAACAAAATCAATCGTTCGTAAAGAATTGATTGCGGAATTTATTGAGCAAAATAAAATTACGCTCAAAGAAACGGCATTAGGCAAACAGTTTGTTGAACTCTTTGAATTGCTTTGTAAAAACCTTGATAATTCTCATAAGATTTTAGACGTTTACATAAAAGACAAAAACAAAATCCAAGTTTCGGAACTCAACACCGAACAGTTGGTTTCGGAATTATACAAACTGAAAAATTTTGATTGGGGTGGCGACTACCAAAATTCGTTGGATAAGTATTTGGTAAGTCGTTATGTGAAAGTTCACAAATCTTACGATACACTTGTTTCAAAATTTGAAACAGAAATTCACGTTGCTGTTCAAGGTTATGTTTTGAACAGTTGGTATAACCATTGGAGCAGTATTTTGATTGAACACATTTTCAAATCGCACCCAACAGTTTTACCGACAGTCGGACAAATCAAAAGTGTTGATTTCTTTATCAATAATGTTCCGTTTGATTTGAAAGTAACGTATTTGCCTGCCGAATACATCAAATTCAAACGAAAAGAAAAAGGGTTGCCTGTTGAACTTACATTTTTGAAAAGTAAAGCAACAGAAGCAAAAATTACATTTGACAAAAAAGCGAAAGATACCGACATTTTCTACGAAATAGTTGAGAAAATGAAAGACAAGAATGATGAATTTTGCAATGGAGTTTTGACAAAATTGAAAAACGAAAAACTTGAAATTCTGAAAGAAGTGCAAAACGGCCCGAAAATATTGGCAACGTGGCTTTACGAAAATCAAGGCGAAATGCGTTTCGGTTCAGAAAATCGTTTGTTTCTTGTATTGGTGGACACAGACGACTTTGCTAATTCGTGGAAACTGAAACGTAACCTTGAACTTTTGAAACCGACAATTATGAACTATTTGGACAACTTCAAAAACAAGAAAATTGACGACTTAAAAGTTTCGTTCGGCTACAAAGGAAAACCGCAGACTTTTACAGCATTGACGGACATAATATTTGTGGTAAAATAGAACGACCGACAGAAAAACGCCTGTGCATAACAGCGGTTTTGCGTCAGGCGGGCTGACGTGTAAATTGAACGTTAGTGCTTTTTATTAACTTTGGTGCAAGGTTGAAAGTTTGTGCTTCTAATCCCGCCCGAACGCAAAGCCGCAAAACGTTAGCA
>JADYZM010000026.1 GCA_020853105.1 Flavobacteriales bacterium
AAGTAAAGCGGGTTCTTATCTTCATGTTTTAATTGTCTTTTAGAGTATAACCCATACCCACCAAGGTATGCAGCAATTTGACCGGGAAATTATTATCTATTTTTTTTCTGAGAAAATTAATATATACTTCTATTACATTGGTACCCGAATCAAAAGTTATATCCCATATTTTTTCTGCAATTTCTGCCTTGCTTAATACTCTGTTTTTGTTTAAGGCAAGCAGTTCCAGCAAGGCATATTCTTTGGCTGTTAATCTGATTTCTTTTCCTCCTCTTTTAACTCTTTTGTTATGGGTGTTCAGTTCCATATCGGCAACCTTAATAATATGGTCTGCATTTTTGGAATCATCTATTGCTTGAGCTGTTCTTTTTAAAAGTGATTTTATTCGTGCGAGCAATTCGGGAAAATCGAAGGGCTTAACAAGATAATCATCAGCACCGGCTTCAAAGCCTTCCAGTTTGTCATTTAGCGTTCCGAGTGCGGTAAGCATTAGTATTTTTGTAGTAGTATCTGTTTTCCTTATTATTTTACATAATTCAAGGCCGTTTAACTGTGGTATTATGATGTCCAGAACAATGACATCATATTTTTTTGATAAGGCCAATTTCTTACCGCATTCACCATCGTAGGCAAAATCAATCTCAAAGCCATTTTCCTCTAAACCCTGTTTGATGAATTGCAATATTCCAGTTTCATCTTCAACAATAAGAATTTTTAGATTTTCCATTTCATGTTTCATATCTAATGTAATAGCAGAGTAAATTATATGCAAATATACTGCTAATATGGAACTATTTTTTTGCGGGTGGGAGAATTTTTTGGCGCGTGTTTTTGATTTGAGCGCTGGCTTGGCTCTTTTGCCTTTGTTCTACCATCAAGAAAAAATAAAAAAGGAGCAAAAGCAAATGTGCCAAATGTGCGCGGGCTCAAAAACCGTGACAAAAAATTGTGCGCAGGGTTTTTCTTTTTTTAAAGTGCGGTGGGGCAAAAATTAAATCTTTCGGGTCGGGTTGTGGTTAGCAAATAGTCAGCTGTCCGTTACCTGAAAAGTAGTCTACGGAGCGTGAATTTGTCGTCCGCTGTTGTTCGATTTTTTGTCTGTTTGGAGCAGAAGGTTTAACTGTCAACCGATAAATTGTCTACGGAGGTGTGTCTTTTTACCATTGGCGGTAACGTTCCGCAAGTTTGCGCTGTGCGGGTTTTCGGAGAAGAATTTGTCGGCAAGACAAATGCTTGTTTGAAAATCTGCACACCAAATTTACTAAAATGCCCGCATAGAGCCAAACCGCTGTTAGGCGTTCGTTTTTTTTCTGCATTCTGCACATTTATATCGTCCAGCAACTCTGTCTTTAACTTTGGCTGTCCACTCGTGTCCATTTTTACATAACCACCAAACAAGTTTTGCCGATTTTTTTGTAACATCATTTGGAGTTATTTTTTCATTTTTAAAAAAATTCCACTCTTTAGCAATCTCGGGATAATTTGTCTGTAAGGAATTTTCTTTTGTCGCGCGAAACCCCGAACAGTAGGGGCAACCAGTCTTTAGTTTAGCTCTTTGTCCTACAGCAGTTTCCCATTCGTGTCCTTTCTTGCATTTCCACCATACTTTTTTTCCTGAATTTTCTGTAAAATCCTTTGGTGTTAATCCATTATTTTTTTCATAATTCCATTCTTTGATTAAATCGGGTTGTTTTGTATAAAGAGATGATTCTAAACTTACTTTTTGATTTGAGCAATATGGACAACCATTTCCTCTGTTTCTTGAAGCAATAGTAGCTTCCCATTCGTGTTTATTAGAACAAAGCCACCATACTTTTTTCTCTGAACCTTGAGTAACCATACTTGGTTTTAATAGCCCGTTTTTATTTTGATTCCACTCTTTGGCTAATAACTCATTCGTTTTTTCTAAGCTATTTTGTGAGTTTACTTTTTTGTTTGAACAAAATGGGCACCCAGTATTTTTTCCTTTACCGATACTTGCTCTATTTGATGGACTTGCAAACCACTCGTGTTCATTTTTACATTTCCACCAATATTTCGTTGTAGTGTAAGCAAATATTTTTTCGGGACGAACATTTCCATTTTTTTTAATATTCCATTCTTTTACTAAGTCAGGTCTTTTAAATGCTAATGAATTTTCGGGTGTAATTATTTGATGAGCGCAATAAGGGCAATTGTTTCCTCCTTGAGTTCTATTACCAATGCTGGATTCCCATTCGTGTCCTTCTTTGCATTTCCACCATACTTTTAATGACGACTTAGATGAAACGTCTGAAGGCAAAAGTCCTTTGTTTTTAATTTCATTCCATTCATTAATTAGTTTAGGAAATTTAAATTCCAAACTGTCTTCAATTATTGGAGAAGGCAGCCTTTCGAGCAATTCTCTATATTCTTGCTCATTTACATAATCCTCGTTTTTAATATAATTATGTATTTGATTTTCTGCTTTTTTATCAACCCACTTTTTTTGAATGAATAATTCTAAAATTGTCTTTATTGCAACTAATACTGGTTTTTTATTATGATCGTAAATAATATCATTGGTAGATATTTTTTGAAGCCCCAATTCCCTTATTCTGATTAGGTATATGCCTGAAGCCAACAAGCCAACGTTTTTCTTTTTATCTGTAACTGTTTTGTTTTTATGCCAATAAACTCCATCATACTCGATTGCTACATTTAAATCGGGCAATAAAATATCGCATTCAAATCCATTAATTTTTCTCTTTAATCCGATTTTTTGAAAAAAATATTTGAGCTCTGCATATATGCGTAATTCATTTTTTGAAACTTGTGAATTACAAAGTGGGCAATTGTTTCCACGTGTTCTATTACTAATAATTGATTGCCATTCGTGACCCTTTTTGCATTTCCACCAAATATTTTTATGTGATTTGATAGTTAATTGCTTGACGTCAATTCCAAGGTTCTTTTCTGAATTAAATTCTTTTGCGATTGCAGGAAACAAATTTATTAAGCTATTTTTTTCACTTACAAGCCTACCACTGCAAAATGGGCAACCTCTGTTTGAAGAAGTACGTTTATTAGGAGCTGATTGATAACTATGTCCATTCTTGCATAGCCACCAATACTTTTTAATTGTTCCGGGAAATACCTGACTAGGCGGAAGTGAATTTTTTTTAGTATCCCATTCTTTCGCTATTTCAGGGAACCTTACTTGTAAATTATTCTCTGAATTTATTGGCTTTCTACTCATTTAATTGTCAGTGAAAATTGTTTTATTCTTTCACCCATTTTTTGATTCTCATTTGAAATTCTCCAGGCTTTTTAATATCGTAATACATTATTGTTGGAGCATCTCTTTTTTCAATTGTTGTGTGAACTTTTGTTGTAAGAAAATTTATATCGCCAGAGTCCAAGTCTTTAATGAAATTTTCAACGGCTTTTTTAGTTAAATTGAATAATGGGATTAGGTTTATAAAATAAATTCTGTTGTCAAGTTCGTTAATTGCAATTTTGAACGGACTTTTTTCTTTGTCACCTACTTGCAGGTTGTAACCCTCTGGCATTAGAGAATTATGAGTTAAAGTACTTCGAACATTTTTGTAAATATTTTCTAAGTCTAGTAAGCTTAAGTCTAAATTATAATATTTACTATTTAGAATAAAAATATGCTGTGAAGTGTCTTTGATTTGTCGTTCTTGTGCGTCAATTATTATTTTCAGTTTTTTGTCGCCCGAAAACACTGAACCTAAGCAGTCGATAATGGAGAATAATATTACTGTCGATGGAAACCCTAAAATTCCGCCTGTCGCATTCGCACCCCACTTTTTTCTGTCTGTTTTTTTGTAAGTCACAGCATAGTCAGCAAGGTGAATCATTTCTTGTAATGATTCTTTCAGAAGTCCAACTTTTTCTAAATGTAATGCCATTCCTGTCTTTTTAAAATGACGCCTAACGTTCCGCGGTTTGGCGCCGGGCCGCCATCCGGGGCTCTGACCCGGATTCAATAAAATTAACGAAAAAAAGGCCTGGAGCCAAACCGCTGTTATGGGCAGTTAAAACAATATTTTCAATTTAAATTAAATCTCATAAGTAAAGTGTTCAACTTTATCGGATTATCCTTTATAAACAAGAATATCAGAATTATTCACAATAAGTTCCTTTATCTTTTTCGCCTCGTCAATTTTTGCAGATAAATACGTTTCTTGATTATAAGCTCGATTATCCCCAACTCCCGAGGTAATAATATTTTCTAACGAGGTGAGCATTCTCTCTTTTGTCCAGGCGTTCTGAGCGCAAGTTCCATATAGGTCCTTTAATGCCAAGGAAATGTCGAATAAATTCTCAAAAAGCTCAATCTTTGGTTTTTGTAAAAGGCTTTCGGGATTTTGTCCGTTGTAAAGGTTAATAAAGTGGTCATTAATTTTGTTTCCTTCCCAGATCATAGTAGTTGTTGTTTTAATTTCCCATAACGTTTCGGGGGTTTAAGAAGTTGGCGATTTCGGAGCACAAAATTGTCTGCCAGCACTACACTTGATACGAAGCACAAATGTTCATTTAACCACTGAACCGCCAATTTCTTAAACCCCTTGTTATCGGTTGCTGTGTGTCCTGCGTTACCACAGGGTATAAAGATAAAGTTCTTTGAGATGGTAACAAAACTCTGACAGAGATGATAGACGATGTCAAGAAACGGAAACGAGTCAACCCCCGAAAGAAAAGGGCAA
>JADYZM010000027.1 GCA_020853105.1 Flavobacteriales bacterium
ATAGATTTTCGCGAATTTATTCACATTGAAGGAGTTTCGGCAAAAGAATTCAGACAACAAAAAATTAATCTTGCAGATTTTGATTCTGTGATTCTAACCAGTAAAAACGCAGTTGATCATTTCTTTAGGATTGCTGAAGAGACACGTTATGAAATACCGGAAGAAATGAAATATTTCTGTATTTCTGAAACTACAGCCCTTTACATTCAAAAATATATTACTTACCGAAAACGAAAAATATTTTACGGTCAACAAACTTTTGCTGAGTTGATGACTGTGATAAAAAAACACAAAGAGGGCAACTTTTTATTACCAAGTGCAGATATATTAAGTAAAAATATTCCTGAATTATTAGTTGCAAATCAAATCAAATATACCATTGCCACGCTATACAGAACTGTGTGCAGCGATTTGTCTGATTTAAGTGATATTAAGTATGATATTCTTGCATTTTTTAGCCCGGGTGGGATAAAATCATTGCTCCAAAACTTCCCAAAATTCAAACAAGAAAATACCCGAATTGCGGTTTTTGGGGCAACAACCGCCGATGCAGCTAGAGAAGCAGGTCTTAGAGTTGATATTTCTGCTCCTCAACCGGAGATTCCATCAATGACAAAAGCTCTTGAGCTCTACATCAAGAAAGCCAACAAATCAAACGGAAGTACTAAATAAATCACTGCTGTTTTCAATCTTGAAAAACACATTTTCAATTTCATCTAATGAGTTTGCTGTTACTAGTTGTGCTCTAAATTCTTTAAAATGTGGAATGCTTTTAAAATAATTGCCATAATGCGGACGCATTTCGAGCAATCCTAATTTTTCTCCCTTCCATTTTATTGCCAGTTCTAAATGTTGTTTAACAGCAGATAATCGTTCATTCAGGGTAGGTTTTGGAAGATGAGTCGATGTCTTTAAATAGTGCTTGATTTCATTAAAAATCCAGGGGTATCCAATGCTTGCTCTTCCTATCATTACACCATCAACACCAAATTTATCTTTGTTGTGTTTAGCAATTTCTGGAGTTGTAACATCTCCATTACCGAAAACAGGAATGTGCATTCGTGGATTATTTTTAACCTCAGCGATTAAACTCCAATCTGCAACACCCTTATACATTTGAGAACGTGTTCTACCGTGAATAGAAATTGCTTTAATGCCCACGTCTTGAAGTCGTTCTGCTACTTCCACAATATTTTTGCTTGCATCGTCCCAACCCAAGCGAGTTTTCACAGTTACGGGGAGGTGTGTAGATTTTACCACTTCAGCAGTGAGGCGAACCATTTTCGGTACATCTTGCAAAATTCCGGAACCGGCACCTTTACAAACAATTTTTTTAACAGGACAACCGTAGTTTATATCTATTAAATTTGGATTTGCTAAAGTAGTAATTTCAGTTGCTTTTTTCATGGAGTCGATATCTCCTCCAAAAATTTGAATTCCAATGGGGCGTTCGTATTCAAAAACATCTAACTTTTTTAAACTCTTGGCTGCATCTCTAATAAGTCCTTCTGAAGAAATAAATTCAGTAAACATCAAATCTGCTCCGTTTTTTTTACATAATGCCCGGAAAGGTGGGTCACTTACATCTTCCATTGGGGCGAGTAATAAAGGAAATTCACCCAATTCTATATTGTCAATTTTTACCATCTGCAAACAAAAGTATGGTTTTTATATAAGACCTTTAAGATATGTGTAGTTCTAAAAATTATGCTTTTATTGTTACTTCCATGTTGTGAAACATTTATAATACAAGTTTAAAAACTAATTTTAGAGAGTCAAAAAAACCTATAAAAAATGCAAGAAAACACAAAAAAACTATTTCTGCTTGATGCCTTTGCACTAATATACAGAGCTTATTTTGCATTTGGCAATAACCAACGATATAACTCTAAAGGATTGAACACATCAACCATGTTAGGATTTACAAATACTCTTATTGAATTGTTGGAAAAACAAAAACCTTCTCATATTGCAGTAGTTTTTGATGCACCTGTTGCAACCAATCGTTCTTTGGAATTTTCAAACTACAAAGCAAATCGTCAAGAAATGCCCGAAGATATTCGTAAAGCCCTGCCTTATGTGAAACAAATAATTGAAGCTTTTAAAATTCCCATTCTTTTAAAAGATGGATTTGAAGCTGATGATGTTATTGGGACAATTGCTAAACAGGCTGAAAAAGACGGTTACACAACTTTCATGATGACTCCCGATAAAGATTTCGGTCAACTTGTTTCTGAAAATATTTTCATCTATAAGCCGGCGGCATTTGGAAAACCGGCAGAAGTTTTAGGAGTTAAAGAAGTTTGTGAAAAATTTGAAGTTGAAAACCCATCACAGGTAATTGATATTTTAGGGCTTTGGGGTGATTCTGTTGATAATATCCCAGGTATTCCGGGTATTGGAGAAAAAACAGCAAAACAATTAATAAAACAATACAAGAGTGTTGAAAACACAATTGCACATGCCAACGAACTGAAAGGAAAGCAGCAAGAAAATGTAATCAATTTTGCCGAACAAGGACTTTTATCTAAGAAACTGGCAACAATAATAACTGACGTTCCTATAGAATACTCATATAAAGAGCTTGAGTTGGAAAATCCAGACGAGGAAAAAATCACTGAATTATTTGCTGAGCTTGAGTTCCGAAATTTAGCAAAGCGAGTTCTTGGAAAAGAAATTCAAATTAAACAAACTCCTGCAAAAATTGTTAAGCAAGCTTCAACCGTTCAAATGGATTTATTCGGGCAACCTGAAGATGTTGTCGAACAACATCAACCGTATCCGGGTGAAATTGCAGAAATCACCGAATCTGCAAAAAACATAACAAATGTACCTCACTCGTATTATTTGGTTGAAACAACTGAAAAAAGAGCTGAACTGATTCAAAAACTTTCAAACACTAATTCATTTTGTTTTGATACAGAGACAACGGGACTTAACCCCTTTGAAGCAGAATTGGTTGGAATTTCATTTGCCATTAAACCACACGAAGCATTTTATGTGCCTTTTCCTGAAAATAGAGATGAGGCGAACAAACAACTACAAGAATTTTCAAGTGTTTTTGCCTCCCCTACGATTGAAAAAGTGGGTCAAAACATAAAATACGACATCAATGTGTTGCAAAACTATTCATCAATTTCAGAACACGGCATCAAAGGAAAAATTTTTGATACGATGATTGCCCACTATTTGCTCCAACCCGACATGCGGCACAATATGGATTTTCTGGCAGAAGCCTATTTGGGCTATAAACCCATTTCTATAGAAAGTTTAATAGGTAAAAAAGGCAAAAACCAATTGAACATGCGAAATGTACCAATTGAAACTATTATGGAATATGCTGCTGAAGATACAGATATCAGCCTACAACTCAAGTTGTTTTTTGAACCTCTCTTCACTACTGAAATTAAAGAAATATTTGAAAAAATTGAAGCTCCTTTAATTCCCGTACTTGCATCAATGGAAAAAGAAGGCATTAAGATTGATGTTCCAGCTCTAACACATTTTTCAGGTGAACTGGCAAATGAAATTGAAATTCTTGAAAAAGAAATTAAAACACTTACAGCATGTGATTTTAACCTAGATTCACCCAAACAACTTGGAGAAGTTCTGTTTGAAAAAATGGCAATTGTAGAAAAATCAAAAAAAACAAAAACCGGTCAGTATGCCACAAGTGAAGAAGAACTTTCTAAATTACTAGACAAGCATCCTGTAATCGCTAAAATACTAGACTATAGAACTACTCGAAAACTAAAGTCAACCTACGTTGATTCTCTGCCGGAATTGGTAAACCCAACTACAGGAAGAATACATACAAGTTATATGCAAGCTGTAGCAGCAACAGGAAGACTTAGCTCCAATAATCCCAACTTACAAAATATTCCAATACGAACTACTCAAGGAAAAGAAATTCGAAAAGCATTTATTCCTAGAAGTTCTGATTTTCTAATACTTTCCGCCGATTATTCACAAATAGAATTACGAATAATAGCAGCACTAAGTGGCGATTCAAATATGATTCAAGCTTTTAAAAACAAGGAAGATATTCACGCATCCACTGCTTCAAAAGTATTTGGGGTTTCTATCGATAAAGTGGATAGGGATATGAGAAGTAAAGCAAAAGCAGTAAATTTTGGAATAATTTACGGTCAGTCTGCTTTTGGACTTGCTCAAAACTTAAATATTTCCAGAACAGAAGCTAAAGAAATTATAGACTCTTACTTTTTGCAATACCCAACCATAAAATCATATATGGACAACAATATTGATTTTGCAAGAAAAAATGGATTCGTGGAAACCATTATGCACAGACGTCGTTATTTAAAAGATATCAATTCAGCAAATGCTGTAGTTAGGGGGTATGCAGAACGTAACGCCATAAATGCCCCAATACAAGGTTCTGCCGCTGATATTATTAAAATTGCCATGATACATATATTTGAAACATTTGAACAACAAAAGTTCAAATCAAAAATGCTTTTACAAGTGCATGACGAATTAGTATTTGATGCTTATATACCCGAATTAGATACTATAAAACCAATTATAAAAGAGAAAATGGAAAAAGCTGTAGAGCTAATCATTCCACTTGAAGTAGAAATGAATTCGGGTAAAAATTGGTTAGTTGCCCATTAAATTATATATTTGAAAAACAAAAATAAAAAACATGAAAAAAATTCCGCTGATAATAATGTCTGTTGCCTTGGCTGCTTGCGGTGGGTCATCAACAGACACTGATGATGTTATTGTTAATAATACAGACACATCATCTTTAAATCAAAGAATAGAAAAAACACAAAAAGTATTTTATACCATTCCTTCGCCTTATGAAACGGCTCTAATTTTTGAAAGTTCGGGCGTAACCTATAATTCAGGGATTTTAAATCCGGTTGACAACGTAAAAAAATACACCACAAAAGACAAACAAGCATTAAATTTTGGTGTTTACGGAGCAGATCTTAGTTATTCCAATATTTTTGACCAATCACAACAAAGCATGTTTTACATGAATTGTGCAAAAAAAATGGCAGATGAATTGGGTATAACTTCGGCTTTTGATGCTGAAACTATTGAAAGAATTGAAAGAAATATCAACAATAAAGACTCATTGATGTCTATTATAAACGATTCTTATTGGATTGCCGATTCTCACCTCAAAGAAAATCAACAAGAATACCTGTCGGCACTCTCAATTGCTGGTGGTTGGATAGAAGGAATGTATTTAGGTTCGGCCGGACTTAAAAAAGAGAAGCCCAGTGAAGCAATAATGAATACGATTGCCAATCAAAAATATGCTATTGAAAATCTAATCAGTTTACTGGAACTTTATAATCAAAATGAAACCAAACAGCTAAGAGAAAAACTAATACCTATAAAATCAGGATTTGATAAAATAGTAGAAACCTCTTCTCCATCCAGCGTTAATTCAAATGAAAAAATAGCTGTAATTGAAGGAGGTTCAACTCTACAATATACTCCAGAAATAATTTTTGAAATCACACAAAACATTAAAAAACTTAGAGATGAAATTATTCAATAAATATATAGCAATTTGCTCTCTTGCAACGGTTTTGATAGGAGCAAACATTCAAGCACATGCTCAATGTACATCATTTACTAAAAAAAATGGACTCCCTGCTTTGGCTCCGTTTACTCATAATGGGCAATTAACCAGTGCCAAATTTATGCCTGGAGAAACTGCCGATATAGAAATGTCATTCAACGCTAAAAATGAATATCGTGTGCTTGTATTGTGGCAAGAAATTTTAGGAAATGTAACTTTTAAAATTAAAGACAAAAAAGGAAACATATTATTTTCCAGTAACCCCGGTGAAACCATGCCTTTTTGGGATTTTAGAGTAAACAAAACTCAAGAATTGATTGTACAGGTAGATGTTCCAAAGCAAGAAGATAAAAAAGCAACCAAGATGGTACCTGAAGGCTGTATCTCAATTTTAGTTGGATTCCGTGCTCAGGAAGGCAATGAATCTAACGTAAAAAAGATGAAATAAGCGTTTATCTCAACTCTTTATAAAAATCAATTCAGATGGGAAATAAGGCAAGTTTTATCATTGGTTTAGTTACAGGATTTTTCTCCATGTTTATTCTAGTGATTCTATTGGCGTTTGTTTTTGGTAGTGTCTCTATTGGATAAGAAATATGAATAAAAAAAGTTTTTGGAAAGGCTTTGTTACAGGGAGCATTGCTTTTGTAATCTTGATAGTTGTTGCTTATCTTAATTTTTTTATACAACCCGACATTACTTTAGATCAGATTAAAGCGCAGGATTTAAAGGGAAAAGAAGTTTCGTTGACAAAATATATTGGAAAGCCTTTAGTTGTAAACTTCTGGGCAACATGGTGTTCTCCATGCATAAATGAATTTCCTCATTTTGAAGATATCAAAAAAGAATTAGGCAATGACGTACAATTTGTGATGATATCAGATGAAGCTCCAAATAAGATTATTTCATTCAAAGATTCAAAAAATTATTCTTTTACTTTTCTAAAATCAAATGCTAAACTTTCAGAATACTCAATCTATTCTGTTCCTACAACCTATTTTTATAATGCAAACGGCACTTTAGTCAAAAAACACACCGGAGGGCTAGACACAGAAAGTCTAAAAGAATATATACATGGAATTCAATAAAAATTATCGATTGTTTGAATTGATATGTAATGTATCATTACACAAAAAAGCCGAAAGAAATTTCTTTCGGCTTTTTTGTGTATAAATAAATTCTAACTAAGATTATCTAACAATTAATTTCTCAATAGTTATTTTGTTATCAGCATTGAATTCAATGAAGTATAATCCCGATTGAAGTTTCTTTTGTTGGTCAATACTTAAAGTATATTTACCCGCAGCAAAACTTTGACCATTAATAATTTTTGTAACCTCTTTGCCCAAAACATCTTTCATGCTAATGCTGAGGTTTTTAACTCCATCAATAAGGTTGAAAGAAAGCACAGCACTTTCGTTCATTGGGTTAGGATAAATACTTAGATTATTAACCAATTTATTTTCATTTACTCCAATTATTCCGGTGATATTAATATCGTCTAAATACATATTGTTTCCACCATTGCTTTTAAAATGAAATTTCAAACGAACATTTGATTTAGCAGCCAATGTTGGTGTGATTGTAAAGCTGAAGTCTTTCCATTGAGAAGTTCCTAATGGTGTAAAAGAAGAGTTAGTTGCTGGTGCACTAGACATAGTGCTAGCGGTTTTAACTGTCATGATTTGCCAAGAAGCCCCACAGTCAATAGATGAATAAATGGTTAAAATATCGTTACCTCCTGAAGTCTTTTTAGCGTAAGCCGATCTCCAAGTCAATACTGGACTTGACATTGAAGCAAAATCAATAGATGATGAAATTGCCTCGGTTATATCATTTACAGAATTGGTAATATTATTTACGCGAAGTGCTCTTGTTCCGGTATAGGCTGCTGTTGTTGAATTTGTCCAGCCACTACCGCTTGATGTAACAATTGACCAATCGGTATTAAATGTTGTAACATTTTCCATTCCTTCAGAAAAAGGCAATTGATATTGAGCAGCTATTGAACTTACAGTAATAATATTGCTTTTTGAAACTGCAGGAGTATAATATCCGGCAGTAGTACCTGGTGAATAGGTAGCGCCGTATGAACCTTGTGTGTTATAAGTAATAACAGGATTGGATACCGTTGAAGAGCTAGGTGTTCCACCTGCAAATGTCCAGTTCCATAAGGTTGGTGTTGCGTTATAAGTTTGGTAATCACTAAATGTTACTGAATCTCCCTCGCAAATTTTAGTTTTGTTAAATACAAAATCAGCTCCCCATGGAATACAAATAGGGTTGTTGTCATAAGGGTCAGCAGTTCCGGTAAATGCCAAATTACCAGGTGTCCAAATTTGAGCTAAACCAGTTGTGGGACTACCTGAATTTAATGTAGCCATCATTCTTGTTTTTTGGTCAAGGCTAAACATATTTTGACAGGCATTGTAGCTCATGTAGTTTTCAATTTGATCAAGTACGTTTGAGTTATATGGTGCATGATTAACATCATTTGAACAAGTATTTTCGCTATAATCACAACTACCACTTGATGTGCTTACTGGAGGAGTGTCGCAACACATATCTCCAGAAGAAGAACAGCTATTACTTCCACAACCGCTTTGGAAAGTATGATATAGGCCAAAGCAGTGTCCTATTTCGTGAGTAAGAGTTCTTCCGTTAAGGAAAGAGTTGTCTATCACAACACCATAGGTTGAATTGATTCCACTAGAAGGAAATTGAGCATATCCTGCAACATAACTTGGTGGGTTTGAGCCATTAATCAAATCAACAACCCACACGTTGAAATATTTTTTTGAATCCCAATAACTGGCAGATTTTATTGCATCTGTGGCGTTGGTTGTTCTTGAATCTTCTATTCTAACAATACCTTCAGTACAATTTCCATTTGGGTCTTTGCGGGCTAACCTGAATTGAATATCTAAACTAGCTGCATAAGGTACAAACAATGCTCTTGTGCTAGATGCATCAGGGTTTGTTCTAGTAAAATCTCTATTAAGAGTAATTACTGCATTTTCTATATCAGATTTTAATGCGTTTCCAACTCCTTGCCAGGTAATTACATGGAATACAATCGGAATAATAATAGTTACTTTTTTAGCAACCGGGTCATACGTAGATTCGTAATTTTTTATCATATCCTCCATATCCGCACGCTGCTGAATAATGTTTGGATCCAGTTGTTCTAAAATTTGGGTTTGTTCATCGGTATAACACCAATTACCAGTTCTGCTTTGAGCAAAAGAAGTTATTGATGAAAAAAGCATACAAACACCTATTGCAGATAGTATTAATTTTTTCATATTTTTTTGTTTAGTTAGTTTAAGTTTATCAATTGAGGCTACCAAAAATAACAAAAAAATAGGATACTCTATTGAACAAATTAATAAATCATTGGATTTTTACCTATTCTGTTAAATCTTTCACAGAACAAACTACCTTTGAAAACTGTTTTGAATCATTGATAAGTTGAAGTACATTTTTGGCTGTTTTTTCTGGTGTTTCCAAACTGTTTGTAGTTTTATAATCAACAAATCTATTGAGGTTTGAAAAGTTGGAAACATCTGATTTTCTAATTTGTTGTTGCATTTCTGTGTCTATGATTCCTGGAGCAATACTTAAAAATTGAAAGTTGGTTTTTCCAATTTTATTTTCTTCTGCAAGCACTTTGCTCATCATATCAATTCCTGCTTTTGAAGCACAATAAACTCCCCATCCATCTATTGGAGATTGCGCGGCCCCTGAACTGATATTTATGATTTTTTTGCTGCAATTGTAGGTTTTGTAGCATTGAATAAATTCATTGCATAAGATTGAAGGTGCAATCAGGTTTACAGTATAGCCCTCAATAATTTTTTTGGAATTCATGTTCCCAAAATGTTTGGTTTCGCTAATAACTCCGGCATTGTTAATCAAAATCAACTGTTCGGCATTTTTTAGTTCCGGAAATTTGATTTTTTGAACCAACTCAATATTAGAAAAATCAATATTCTTGTGATAATATTGTTGATGTGTTATTGTGCTTGTTCTGGAATAGCCAAAAACAAAATTCGACGAGTCTTTTAATAAAATGTCAGCAATAGCTCTTCCTAATCCTTTGCTAGCGCCGGTAATAAAATAATAATTCACGTCTGATTATTTCAATGCTTGTTCAAGATCTGCCAATAAATCATCAATATCTTCAATTCCAACACTAAGTCTCAATAACGACTCAACTACACCTGCTTTATCTCTTTCTTCTTTTGGAATGGAGGCATGGGTCATTGTTGCCGGATGATTTACTAAAGATTCTACACCTCCTAAAGATTCAGCAAGTGAGAAAACTTTCATTGATGAAGCTATTTTAAACGCATCTTCTTGTTTGTTTCCTTTTATTGAAAATGAAATCATACCTCCAAAATCTTTCATTTGTTTTTTTGCTATTTCATAATTTGGATGGTCTGTAAATCCGGGCCAATAAAGTTTATCAATTTTAGGGTGTCCTTTTAAAAATTCTGCTACTTTTCTTCCGTTAAAACAATGTCTTTCCATTCTTACATGAAGTGTTTTAATTCCTCGCATTACTAAAAAACTATCCATTGGACCTGGTGTTGCACCACAACTGTTATGGATAAATGCCAACTGAGTATATAAGTCATCGTTGCTTAAACACAAAGCTCCCATAATAACATCGCTATGTCCTCCAAGATACTTGGTTGCAGAGTGCATTACGATATCCGCCCCTAAAGCTAGAGGGTTCTGAAGATAGGGTGAAGCAAATGTGTTGTCAACGGCACAAATCAACTTATTTTCTTTAGCAATCTTAGCACAAGCAGCTATATCAATGATTTGCATAGTTGGATTTGTAGGGGTTTCCAACCATATCATTTTGGTGTTTGAGTTCAAGCATTTTTTTATTGCTCCCTCATCTTTCATATCAATAAAATGAAATTTGATTCCGAAAGGAGCAAAAACCTTTGTGAAAATACGGTAACTTCCGCCATACAAATCATCACCTGTAATAACTTCATCACCGGGGCGGAGTAGTTTCATCACAGCATCAATAGCTCCCATTCCACTTGAAAAACACAATCCGTATTTAGCACCTTCAAGTTCAGCAATACACTTTTCGAGTGCTGTTCGAGTAGGGTTTTTTCCTCGAGCATACGCATATCCTTTATGATTTCCGGGGCTTTCTTGCCAATATGTTGAAGTTTGATATATGGGAGTCATTATGGCTCCAGTTGTTGGATCGGGCTCTTGACCCGCATGAATTGCCTTTGTGCCGAATTTTAAATTTTTTGTGTCTTTCATTATTTTTGATTTGAGTCACAAAAGTACTTAAAATAATCTAGTGGGCGACTTCATTTTCTTGTGTGGGTAGATTTGTTGTAACTACTTATTTTGCTAAAAAACAGAAAAGTATTGTGTGGAAAAAATATTTTACTAAATTTGCCGTCCAATTGTCCGATGGTGTAACTGGCAACACGTCTGATTTTGGTTCAGAAGAGTCTAGGTTCGAGCCCTAGTCGGACAACTTTTAAAAACCTCAATTTATTGTAAATCAATTTGTTGAGGTTTTTTTATTCTTCAACATAGAAAAAATCATCAAATGGTGAATTTATGGGAGCACCGAGGTTAACAGGAGCTGACCAAGTACCAGAAGCATCGTCCCACTTGCTTTTAAAAATATCATATCCCCCCATGCTACCATGAGATTTTGAACTGAAATACAATGTATTCTCATCTTTTGATAAAAACGGGAAATCTTCATCGCTTGTGGTGTTAATATTACTTCCAATGTTTACGGGCTCTGACCATGTGTTGTTTGGTAGTTTCTTCATGCAGTATATATCTTTTCCATTCTGTGGGTTTTGTCCAAAACTTGCAAAATACATAACCGACTTTGTTTCGTTTAAAAACATCACCGGTTTAAATTTTTCTTTTTTATCTAAATCAGAAGTAATGTCATCTGGAGTAAGAAGAAACTTAGATGACAAGTCGAGAGATGCGTAGATGGTGTGAAAATTTGAGGGGATAAAATGTTTTCGCTGAATTATTTCAATAGGCTTAGGATTATTTATAATTTTTTTACCGAATCTGCTGAGTTCTATTTCGTTATCAATTTGGTGTAAAGCTATTTCCTCGGGCTTAGCTAAAGATTTGTATTTTTCGAATGATTTTGATGCACGCTCAAAACGATAGGAGTTGTGGTTTGCTTTTCCTAACATATAAAATACATCATAGGGTATGGTGTTATTAAGTGCAGCAATTTCCAAATGTTGGATAATTTTTTCGTATTCACGAGATGTAGTGAATAGGCTTTTTCCATACATATATCTTTGTTTGTCGGTTAAATCGATTGTTGTGGCAATTTTTTCAAACTGTTGGGCACATTTCATATATTGTTTGTTAGTAAAAAATTGCTCTGCTGAAGCTACTATTTTTTGCTGTTCGCTGTTAAGTTTTTGTATTTTTTCCTTGAGAACCGGTGATGGTTCTTTTACACCTTCGTCAACTTTTTTTACAACCGCAAATGCTGGTGCTTTTTCAGCTTCTTCTTTTGTGAAATAGTTATCGATATTCAAAATCTCAAATGCACTTTCTTTTTTAAGTTTTATGTTTTGTCGAAGCGGAAAGTCTTCGGTTTGAATCGGTACGGTTACATAGGCTGTATGCTCTTTATATCCATCTGCTGTAATGCTATATTCATATTTTACTCCAGGCATAAGAGCCATCAAAAAGTTTCCGGTATTTGCATTGGTATTATAAATACCAACTATTTCGCCATTGTTTGTGTTATATACAGCAATAGAAGCACTATAATTAGGAATGGAATCTGCGGTTGTAAACTGTCCTTTTAAAATAGTCAATGGTTTTGGAGGTTTGGGCATATCCACTCTGTAAAGGTTAAATCCTTCTGTAGAGCTTCTTCTGTTTGAGATAAAATAGGCTTCTTTTTCATTGAGGCTTGGCATAAACATCATGTCATCGTAGGGGGTATTTATTGGATATCCTAAATTTTTTGGAGATTCCCATGGGTCTGTAACAGATTTTCGGGTTGACACAAAAATATCATATCCCCCGATAGAGTTATGACCTTTTGATGCAAAATACATTGTTTTTCCATCAAGTGTAACATAGGCATAGTCTTCATCGAATGGAGTATTAATTTGCTCTCCAAGTGATTTTGGAATACCCCATTTATCGCCGCCAATTAAAATATTTACATATAAATCCTTTTTGTTTTTGTCTTCCAATCCATAACTGGTTTGTATCATTTCATTTTGTTCGGTTTTAAACATCCATAGCTTTTCTTTTTTCTTACTGTCGATTGGTGAGATGAAGAAAGCAGATTTTTCAAAAAATTTATCTCCAATCAATTGTGTGGGTAATAATTTATCAAGTTTTGAAATGTCTATTGGTGTTTTGTCGTGGATAAAAAGATCAAACTGTTCTTGTATCAAGGATTTTCCATTCATACAATTTTGAATCAGCCTATTAATCTCTAAGTTTTCTATTTCAGAAGCGGTAGCTTTAGTACTGAACTTTTGAAATGAATTTTCTGCTTTAGCGAAGTCTGCCCATAAATGATAAATCACTCCTAAGTAATAGTAAATATCGTATGGAATATTTTCCTTCCCTTCTGCTTTTAAAAGGTAAGGAATGGCTTTTAATTTGTTTTTTTCCAGATGAAAAAGAGAAATTCCTTTTCTATAATTGTTTAATGGGTCATTTGCATCTAAATCTAACAATTGTGAATAGAGTTGTAAAGCAGTTTTATACTCTTTTTTTAAGAATGCTTTTTCTGCCATTTCCGGTTTCTTTGATTCAATTTCGGCTTCTTTTTTAAGCAATTCATCAATATTTCCAAAATCGGTTTCTGTAAGTTGTCTTCTCTCTATTTCTTTGTCCTCCTCATTTATCTCATACAACTCCAATTTACTTTTTGTAAAATCATTCGGATTATACACAGTTAATAAAAATAGTGTAGGTTCTTTTTCTTCAACAAACCAAGAGTTTATACTAAGATTAACTACCCCTGAATCAACGCTTAGAGTCAGTTTTTGTTTAGAGATTTCGTCGTTTACATTTGTGCTTGCATAAACAGGAATTTCAACGGTTTTTTTAATTGGAGCGTATCCGTAAGAATTTACAACAAATTCATACTTTACGTTTGGAATTAAAATAACTAAATAATTTCCTGTTTTTGGGTTGGTATTATATATTCCAACCAACTCATCGGTTGAAAGATTATAAACAGAAATTTCTGCTTTTCGCATGTGAGGATAACCAATAATTTCAAAGTTTCCTCTCATTATTACCGATGAAATCCCGCTGTTGTTTGTTCTTGCTTTATACATAGCATACGTGCTATCTGTAGTGTTTCTATTGGTTACAAAATAATAGGTGTTGTTTTTTACGGAATCCGGCTTCGTTATAACAAAAGCAAAAGCTGTTGAATTGAACAACAAGAGGAAAAGCGTCAGACTTAAAATTAAAAATCTCAAGGTAGAAAATTTTACCCGAAAATAATAAAAATAATAACTTTTTGAATTTTCAGAGCCAATCAGTTTTAAACAATTTTGTTTAAAATATCGGCAGCGTATTTAAGGGTCTCTTCTTTTTTGGCAAAACAAAAACGAAGTACTTTTTCGTCGGTATTTTTATGATAAAAAACGGAAACGGGTATTGATGCAATTTTATGTTTTTTAGTAAGAAAAATGGCAAAGTCAGTATCTTTTTCATTGCTGATATCGGCATAACTTAATAGCTGAAAATAGGTTCCTTGAGATGGAATAATTTTAAATTTCGAATCTTTGATTTGATTCACAAAAAAATCTCTTTTTTGTTGATAAAAACTACTCAATTCCAAATAATTGTTTTCGTTCTTTAAATATTCTGACAGTGCATATTGGATAGGTGTGTTCACCGAAAACACAATAAACTGGTGAGCTTTTCTAAACTCTTTCATCAAGTTGCTGGGAGCCAAACAATATCCCATTTTCCAACCGGTATTATGAAAAGTTTTTCCAAAAGATGAAATAATAAATGAACGTTCGGCTAAATGAGGGAATTTAGATGCACTTTGGTGTTTTTGTTTGTCGAAAATTATATGCTCATAAACTTCATCACTGATGATGATGATATCTGTATTTTGAACAATTTTCTCCAACTGTACCATATCATTTTTGGTTACTATTTTTCCTGTTGGATTGTGTGGGGTATTAATGATTATCATTTTTGTTCGTTGTGAAATAAGTTTTTTCACATGGTTCCAGTCTATCTTATATTCCGGGGCAAACAGTTGAACATACATGGGTTTTCCGCCATTTAGTTCAATGGCTGGCCCATAACAATCATAAGCAGGTGTAAAAATTATTACTTCATCGCCTTCTTTAATAATTGCTGTTATAGCTGTAAAAATAGCTTGTGTTCCACCGGCTGTAACAGTAATTTCGGTATCGGGATTATAAGTAACTCCATATAGTTTTTCAGTTTTTATGGCTATTTGTTCTCTAAGTGCCATTAAACCAGCCATTGGCGCATATTGATTCATTCCTTTAGCCATGGCATCTGAAACCATTTTTATTAATGCTTTATCACTTTCAAAATCGGGAAAGCCTTGAGATAGGTTGATTGCATTATTTTCAGCAGCCAACTGACTCATCACAGTAAAAATTGTTGTTCCTACTTGTGGTAATTTTGATTTTATTTGACCGGGATAATCTTGCATGAATTGTTTAATGGGTTGCAAATGTACTCTGATTTACAGAATTTTTATTATTTGCTAATAAATAAAATCAAGGTAATTATATGCTGTTATTGATTGCTTGGCTCTCCATTTTATTAACCAATGCACTTATGTATTTCAATAACTCAATTGAGGTGTTGTTGTTGCGTGATAGAAAGTTCTTGAAGTCGGAAATCAGTACTTTATACAATTTTGTAGGTTCTGAAGCTATTGCAGAGTATTCACATTCGTTTTCATTAAAAATTAAGTCTATGCCTACAATTTCTCCTTCGTGTTGATTTATGACTTCGAATTTTTGTTGATTGTGGTCTTTAACAATGATTACTTCTCCTTTTTCTATCAAATATACAAACTCTTTTTTGTCGCCTTCTCTAAACAATAAGTCTCCTTCGTTTATGAAGGAATTGTTCAAAGCAATGGATTTGATTTGATTTATCAAATCTGATGACAATGTATTTGTATAGTTGGTGGCTTTACTCACAATAAAAATTGATTTATATTCAATTTGTTGAGTAAAGCTACTTGAGTTTGAGTTATTTAAAAATGATTTGTGTCATATTTTATATTGACATGTATTTCTTTTAAATCGAATCTTGGCATCAGCAATACAAGCAATAACTTGCTTCATCATTATGCTCAAAAATCAATTCGGGGTTAGCAATTTCATTGAATAAAATAACCAAAAAGACGAGAATTATTCTCGTCTTTTTGGTTACAATATATTAGATATTAGAACTTTACTCAAACACAATCTTACCGCTGAATATTTTTTTAGCATTGCCTAAAGTTACCTGATAAACTCCTTTGGCTTCTGCTTCCAAGTTTATTTTTATTTTTTCTTGGGCTATTTGTACTTGCTGTTGTTGAATTATCTTACCACTTACATCATAAATGGTTAAAATCAAGTTTTGTTCATATAATAACTCCTCGGGCACGGTTATGTTACACGTACCTTGGTTGGGGTTGGCATAGATATGCAAAGCATTTGCTGTTTTTCGCTCGTTGTATGTTTCTATTCCTATTGGAGCATCGCCTTTAACTATAAACATATCAGACCAAAAATTATAACTAGAAAATGTATTGTTACCAATTAAAACATTATTCCAAAATTGGCCAGATACCCAGAATTCATTGTTACTATTAACAGTAATTGCTGTGCCTTGAGCTTTGCCAAAACTCCTGATACCCAAACAAGTTCCATTGCTATCGTATCTGGCTACAAACATATCCTGATTGGTAGAAGAGGTAACATTGTACGAACCAAAATTGGCTGTCCCATTAAAATATCCTGTAACATAAGATGTGCCATCACTAGAAGTATGAATGTTCCATGCTCCGGAGCCTCCTGTTGCACTCAATTGTTTTACCCATTGCAATTCGCCGAGCAAGTTGTATTTGGCAATAAAAGCATCATTGTTCATGGGATTAGTTAATACAATGGTATCAAAGTAACCTGTTGCAGTAAATCTACCACAAATGTAACTGTTGCCGTTTTCATCTACTGAAAAATCCCAACCACTAATACCACTATTACCACCACCAGCCATTTTTATCCATTTTATATTACCATCTAAATCAAATGAAGAAATCATTACAGAACGCACATGGTTTAGAGTTGTTATAGTATCAACAACAATAGTATCGTTGTAAGTATCACCACTAATAAAAAGAGTAGAATCATAAACAATAATATCTTGTGCTTTTATTTCAGAAGGTCCTGGAGATATATACCTGAACTTATTTTTTGCCCAAAGACAATTACCGCTGGCATCGTATTTTGCAATAAATCCTCCTCTTGGGATAGTGACTGTATCAAACGTAGCAGTATCTGAATTGGTTCCACATACATACAAATCGCCGTTTTTATCTACCGCAACACCTGAACCTAATGAAAGACCTACACCTGTTGCCTGCTTTGCCCAGACACAATTCCCATTCAAATCAAGTTTTATAATAAAGAATGACTGATTAGAAGTTGTTAAAGTGTAACTTCCAAATGATGAAGTGCCAGAAAATGATCCTGTGATATAAATAAAATCATTTATTGAGTCAAAACACATTCCTTCTATACATTCGGAATAAATAGAAGAATTAAACCCACCATACTGATTAATCCACACTTCATTTCCATTTTCATTATATTTTACAAGGAAAAAATCATGGTCTCCCTTCTTGTGTAATGTATCTGTTTGGAAGTAACAATCACTACTTAAAAATTCACCATTTACATAAATATTTCCATCTTTATCAGATAAGATATTTACCCCACCATCTTGGTCATTACCCCCTATTTGCCTTGCCCATTGCCAGTCTTGGCTATAGCTATTATATGTAAATAGTATTAATAACATTAGGGCAATAGTTCTTTTTACTGTTTTCATAACTTTATTGTATTACCAGTTTTTTACTTTCAATTTTATTGTTGTGCTTCAATTTAATCATATATATTCCTTTAGTTAATTGAGACACATCTATGTTTGTAACTTGTGTCGTTATCAACTGAGAATAAACTTTATTCCCTACCAGTGTATAAATTTCTACCATTGCATTAATAGTATGTGATTCTGTTTCTGTGATAGCAAGGAAAATCACATCCTATTTTAAAAGAATTGATAATATCAAAACTACTCAGAATTTCTTTTGTGGATTAATTATAAACCACTTTAGTGATAAAATCATTACCACCGCCAATAATCTTTATTAAATAGATACCCTTTGGTTGACTACTAAAATCATATAACAAACTATTTTCACTGATTATTAAAGAAGCAACTTTACTTCCCATCATATTAAAAATTTCTAATCTACTTCCAATTTGTTGATTGAGATTATTAATTTTAATTATGCCTTCTGTTGGGTTTGGAGACACTAAAATCCGATCTTCTCTTGTCTGTGCAATATCTTTATGAGTTGTATCAGGATTATGAATAAGCCTTTGAATTTTATCATTTACATCAACGCCTAATGTACTTTCATCTAGTCTAGCTGATGAGCCGCAAATGTAAGGGTCAACTTTTGCATGAAAGTAGCTACCAGCTTTTGCTGTAAAATTGGGTTTAATGCTTAAATAGTTCCTTACTGTTATGGTTGCAGAAGTACCCGAATTAACCGCAGCACCACCTAAAAGCAATCCCTCATCTCCAACACTTGCTCCACCAAACGGAGACCATTTTATCACATCTTTATTGCAAGACATTGGTATGGGTGTTTTTTCCCAGTATCTTATATAATCAATTTCAAAAAAAGCAGGAAAATCTGTTGAAGAATTAGGAGGGTTATGATTTACATTCAAAGGGCTAACAACAGCTGTATTTAAAACAATCTTCATATCTTCTACAGGAAATGCTTTATTTAATATATAATTTGTAAAAGGTTGAAATGAATTACAATCAATAGGTTGTCCTAGTATATTATGATATTTATATACTGTTCTTATTAAATTACCATCTATATACCAAATTATTTTGAAATAATCCCAAAACATTGTAAATGTATGATAAGCATTAGAAAAATTAGAACCAGCCCAATCATCCTGACAATCATAGCTACCTTGCATTTGAGTATTTGGAAAATAATGAATATTCATATTATAATAATTCGGATTTTCCGTAAATATTTCAAAAACATCTATTTCATTCCAACCAACACCACCAAAAGTCCAAAATGCCGACCAAAACCCTACTCCTTGTGGCAATTTTGCTCTTATTTCATATTGACCATATCCAAATGTTTGATGAGTCCATATTTCACCAGTTGTATAGTCAAATTCCTATGTGTGTGTAGTCGGCGGACTTGTTGACCAATCTGTCACCCAAGTTCCCGTATAAGGTGTTACCAATTTTTTAGTTAGTATTTTGAGAGTTCCATTACTAACTTCAATATTTTCTGGCAAATGCCACGCCTTTTGGTCTCTAAAATTAAAGTCTCTAGGAACTCCTGTAACTGGATTCCATTTTGTCAAATCAAACGTATTGCCATCAAAATTATCTTCAAAGAACAACGTTAAGGGTTTGTTATTACAAGATTTATCAAAGGCAGGAAATACATTTTCAGATATACATGTATTATGAAATTGACATAGACAAACTTGATTTAAGAACAGGAGAAATAGGGAGATATTAAATTTCATTTTTTGAGTGAATTATTTTTTAGACAATTTATAAAAGAGACCTAATGAAAGGTGGTTACTTTTTAAGTATTTTTTCTCACTATAAAATGCACCACCCGGAGACCTACTTCGTTCAGTGAATATAGCGGTCAAATCATTATTCGTATCATAAGATAGCCCGACACTTATATTTTCCTTCATTTTAACTAAAATTCCAATCCTTAAAAGCCCACCTAGTTGAACAGCATAAATATTTTCCTCTGTTAATATTGCATTTTTGAAAACTAATGACCTAACATATATTCCTCCGCCTATTAAAAATTGAATCTTTCTTCCAAATATAAAATCTATCCCTGCTGGTATCTTAAATAAACCATTTCCTTCCAAGTAATTGTAATTAAGACCTGTATTCAAATTAAATATTGCCTCATGCGGAGAATATAAATAGCTGAATTCAATTGTAGAAAAATTATTTTTTTTAAAATCAAAAATAAACCAAGATTTATCAAGAGTAGTAGCAATACCATTTCCAATAGAAAGTCCAATCTGATGATTTTGAGCAAAAGAAGGTAAACTCAAAAAGATAAAAAACAAATAAAACAGGAAACGGTTAACCAAGTTATTCAAAGCAATTTGTATTTTATTAAATAATTTAAATTTATTTGGAAGAAATAATACTTCCCAAAGACATTTTCGGTACCACTATTACCAACAAGTTTATTAGGTATTCTTTCTAAATATGTGGGTGAAATGTCAATATAATACTGAGCTAAAAATGTTACAAAAAAAAGATTCGAAAACTTATATCCAACCCCTGTATTTATATTAGAAGAAAAAACTATTTTTTTGAATTCATAGTCATTATAGTTAGAATCTTTAACAAGTAACTTCCCAGCTAATCCTCCACCATTCACATAAAACAATTTTCTTCCTATATGTAAATCAAATCCTAATCCAGTTCTAAGATAATTACTCATCTTATTCTTATCATAAAGAATCTCATATCTACTAGCCATCCAGACATTTAGTTTCTCACAAGTATCACATGGATTCTCAATCTGGTATCTTAATCCTATTATTTTACATTTATTATCATATTTGCCAGAATATTCAAAATAACCGACATTAGCTCCAATAAAATGTTGAGCAAAAGAATTCAAATTCAATAAAATAAATAAAGTACAAAATATTTTATTTTTTTTCATGTTCAAATTTATCTAATTTCTTCTCCAATTCGATAACATACAATGTTAGTTCTTCTACCTTCTTCAATAAAATAGCACTCATTTCACCCAAATTAATTCCTTTTTCTTTTATTTCAACTTCTGATGGCACATCTGGTAAATGTTTATTTGTTTTAATAAACCTTTCTAATTCACTAATTTTTTGGAGTTTATATTCTTCATTAAAAACATAGTCTGGCCATCCAAAATCACCTGCTAAAGTTACTTCAATTTCTCTTGCAGTAAGCAAACCATTATTATGAACAACAAAAGCATAACGTGCTGGGCTACTCATGTTGCCAGATGGTGAGTTACTCTGAATAAAATACCAACCTTCACTTGTCATGCCAATACCCATATATTTTCCTGCATAGGAGTTTCCTGTTATAGGCGTTGAACTGACCCAAGCGGAATTCATAGGTGTTTTCATTCTTATATGCCAAGCACTGCTTGTCCACTTTTCTTCACTTCCAATGTCGTTAATAATTTCTAAAACTCCTTTTATTTTTGTATTTCCAACCACATCTAACTTTGCCGTTGGAGTTTGCGTGCCAATGCCAACTTTGCTGCCCGAAGCCATAGTCATTAATACATTTCCTCCGTTTGTTCCTGTATTCATAAAAATATCTTTTCCGCAATAATAGTTTATCAATAATCCGGGCCCTCCCTGACTGTTTGTTCCTGCCATATCAATTATTCCGTTTGCTCCATCAAAGCCCATGGATAAAACATTTATCATTCCTCCGTAAGCACTGTTACCGTAAGCATTTAACATTCCTTGAAATTGATTGGATGTTGGTGTAACAGTTGCGTTGCAGACGCTTAAAAGTGGCAGTACATCGGTATTGACTGTTTGACCAAAACTCAGAATTTCAGGGTTTCCTCCCGATGCAGGTAAATAACCTATTCTTTTATTATTTCCAAATATAAACTCTCCTGTAAGTTTGATATCTCCATTAAATTTTCCTAA